>NZ_JAGINT010000001.1:1896384-2212448 GCF_017876295.1 Kribbella aluminosa
CGACGTAGTCGGCGCAGTCCTGGCAGGCCAACTCCAAAACCCCATCCTGATCATGGGCGCCCTGGCCACCTGGACCGCCCTCAACGGCCCGGGCTTCGAAACCCTCCGCCCAGCCGACTCCCCGTGGCCGGCGAAGGACCGCTAGCCACGCGATCGAAGCCTCGGCGGGGAACAAAACCACCGTTCCGTGACGATTACCTACCCCACCGGTCGCCTTAAGATCCTCCCCGGATCAACCGGCGAGCGCCTCGCCGCCGTGCTCCGCGAGGGCGGCGGCGACCCGGCGGGCGTTCGCGGTGAACTCCTCGGCGGGGATCGCGGGGAGCAGGTCGTCCCAGATCGCGATCATCGCGCCGCGGAGCTGCATCATGCCGAGCGGCCGGGCGAGGAACCACAGGTGGAAGTGTTCGCTGCCGTCGCCCCAGCGGTTGAAGTGCGTGCGGGCGACCGGGTCCAGGTCCTGGATCGCCTTCGCGACCCGCTGGATCGTGGGGCCGAGGGTGGCGGTGAGCTCCGGCGGCAGGTTGTCCAGCCGGTAGTGGTCGCGCGGCTCGAGCGTTGCGACGAACGGTAGGCCGCTTGGCTTGCGGGCCTTCAGTTTCCATTGCGCGTCGCGCCAGATCGCGTCCTTGTCCGGCTCCGAGCACGACCAGCAATCCTCGCCGCCCTCGCCACCGCGGGTCGGCTCCGGCAGGACCGGCTCGTCGAGCGGCACCACCTGGACGTCGCCCTCGAACGGGAAGAACGGGTGGCCGACGAGTGGCTCGGCGGACCTGCGCTCACCGTACGGGAGCCGGCGGTGGTAGTCGGAAGTCATGCCCGCACTCTGCCGGAGAGTCGCCGTGCGGAGAAGTTTCGGTTGTCGTTTCAGTGGTTGACGGGGTGACGGGTGAGCGGTCACGCTGCGGGGAATCGATTTCCGTGAGGTGGCTGATGGAGCTGAGGCGGCGGACCGTGGTGCTGGGTGGACTGGGGCTGGCGGCCACCGGACTGGTCGGGCTGCCGGCGGAGGCCGCGGCGTTGGCCTGGGTGGGGGCGGGGCCGTTGCGGCACGTGTACGACCCGACGCCGGACGGGCCGCCGTACGAGTACCTGAACGACCACTGCGTGATCCAGGGACCTGACGGGACCTGGCACCTGTACGGGATCATCGGCGACTCCGCTCCGCCCGGCGGCTTCCCGGACGGTGCGAAGGAGATCCACTTCGCGCACGCGACCGCCCCGGCGCTGGACGGGCCGTGGACGACACAGCCGCACGTACTGACCGTCGACCCGAACTACTACGGCGAAGTACACCTCTGGGCGCCGCACGTGATCGAAAGCGGCGGCACGTACTACATGTACTACGCCGCCGGCGGTAACGGCTGCGCGATCAACCTGGCGACCTCCACTGACCTGTTCACCTGGACCCGGATCCCGCAAGGCCCGGTGTTCCGCGGTCTGGTCGCGCGGGACCCGTACGTCACCCGCATCGGCAACCAGTGGGTCATGTACTACTGCGAGCTCAAGGACTGGCAGTCGAACCACATCGTCGCGGCCCGCACCAGCACCGACCTGATCCACTGGAGCGCCGCACGGACTGTGTTCACCGACCCGAGTACCGACTCGAACGCATCGGTCACCGAGTCGCCGGTCGTGGTCGTGCGCGACGGCACCTACTACCTGTTCATCGGCCCGCGCTTCGGGTACGTCGGTACGGACGTCTTCCGCAGTACCGACCCGTTCAACTTCCAGCTGTCCGACTACGCCGGCCACGTGCCCGCGCATGCCCTTGAGGTCGTGGGCGACCACGTGACCGCGGCAGGCTCGTTCCAGCGCGGCATCTACCTGGCCGACCTGCAATGGCGCAGTACGCCGCCGGTGTGGCACAGCCCGGACAACCCGGCCGCCGGCCTGAACCCGCAGGGCGCCATCGAACTGTTTGCCCTGGACAACAACCACCGGATCGTACGAAGGGTGCTGCCGGGGGACTGGGAGCTGTTCAGCGACGAGGTCACGACTGTCCCGACCGTCGGCCGCAACACGGACGGCCGGCTGGAGCTCTTCACGGTTGCCAAGGACCAGGGCCTCATCCACCGCGTCCAGCGAGCCGACGCGACCTGGGGAGGCTGGGAGGTGTTCGGCGGTGCTGCTGGTGCCGCACCGGCCGTGTCACGCAACGCTGACGGCCGCCTCGAGGTGTTCGCCCTCGGCCCGGCAGGGGCGTACATCACGCACCGCTGGCAGAACGGGGGCGGCTCTTCGACCTGGAGCGACTGGGAGAGCTTCGGTGGTGCGGCCGGAGCACCACCTGTCGTGGGTGTGAACGCCGACGGCCGCATGGAGGTCTTCGCGCTAGGCCCCGGCGGTGCGTACGTCGCCCACCGCTGGCAGAACGCACCGAACGGTGACTGGAGCTCCTGGGACACGTCCTTCGGCGGGCCTGCTGCTGCGCTCAGTACGGTCAACCGGGACGGCCGTGGGCTGCTCAACGTGTTCGCGCTCGCCCCGGTGGGTACCGGCGTACACCGGAGAGTCCAGGCCGCACCGAGCGGTGGCTGGGCCGGCTGGCAGCAGGCGGACTCGTGGGCCGACGCTGCCGCACGTACTGCGGTCAACGCGGACGGGCGACTGGAGATGTTCTGCATCCCGCCTGGTCGCGCACAGATCACTCACCGCTGGCAGACGACACCGACCAGCGGCACGTGGAGCAACAGCGAGGTCTTCGACACACAGCCGGTCGCAGCCAGCCCTACGGTGATCGTGGACCCGAGCGGCCGTCAGCACGTGTTCGCCGCGTCACCGGACGGCGTACTGCGCGAACGTGTCCAGGTAGCTCCCAGCGGCGGCTGGGGACCCTGGCAGACGTTGCCAGGAGCCCCCATCCTTCCGCTACCTACCGGACACCCCTCCTAGCTACATCTGCGGTACGGCGGTCTCTCCGCCGGTGGTGAGCTCCGGGAGGTGTTCGCGGACCATGTAGCCGCTCGCGGCGAGCACCCAGATCGCGGACAGCAGCAGCGGAATCGTGCTCATCAACCAGCCACCGGCCACGAACGCACCGCTGGTCGCGAAGACGCCGAACGCGCCGAGGAAGGAGACCGCGGCGGCCAGCAGCCCGAGGTAGCCGAGCCAGTCCGGCATCAGGTGTGTCCGCAGTACGCCGATCCCGGCCGCGGCCAGCGGGAGCGCCGCGGCGAAGCCGATCAGCGTCGTGGTGAGCGCGCCGAGCTCGAACATCGACAACGTGATCGCCGCGTCCCGCCCGCTGATACCGGACGCGACCGCGGCCTGCATCCCGGCGTTCACGAAGATCGCGCCGCCGACCAGCACGGATCCTGCCATCAGCGCCAGGTGGACGTCGCTGCGCTCGGCCCGCTCCCGCATCGCCTCGGCGAACGCGACCGCGAACCAGATCACCAACCCGGCGGCGGCCGCCCACAACAGCGAGCTGAACAGGATCGTGGTCCGGTGGTCGGTCACCCAGCTCGAGATCGTGCTGCCCGAATCACCGACCGTCGGGGGGTTACCGGGCAGGAACCTGCCCAGCATCGCCAGGACGACGAAAGCCAGTCCGGCGAAACCGCCCCATCGCAACTCGTGTCGCTCAGTCATGGGGAACACCTCCAACATGCATCACACCGATGTGATGCACCTACTGCCGATGTTCCCCCGTTTCAGGCCGGAATCAAGCCCTACCGAAGGACAGTTGCCAGCGCCTCGTAGCCGGGCAGCAGATCGATGCCCTCGTGGCCCAGCAGCTGGATCGCGACGTGGTCCGCGCCGGCGTCCAGATGCGCCTTCAGACCGGCCGCCACCTCGACCGCGGAGCCGTGCAGCACCATCGCGTCGACGAGCGTGTCGCTGCCGCCGTCCGCGAAGTCGTCGTCGGAGAACCCGAGCCGTTTCCAGTTCGACAGGTAGTTGCTGAGCTGCAGGTACGGCGCCAGCCGGTCGCGCGCGGTCGCTCGCGCGATCTCCGGGTCGGTCTCCAGCACGATCGCCTGCCCCGGCGCGAGCAGCACCCCGCCGCCGCCGAGGATCCGGCGGGCCTCGCGGGTGTGCTCGGGCGTGGTCAGGTAGGGGAGGGCGCCGGCCGTCCGCGCCCCGGACAGCTGCAGCACCTTCGGCCCGAGCGCCGCCAGCGCCCGCCGGTCCGCCGGGACCTTCTCGTCGTCGAGCGCGTCGAGGTACCCGACGATCGTCTGGTACGGCGACCGGTACTCGCCGGTGGCCTCCCGGTGCCCGATCCCGACGCCGAGCAGGAACCGTCCGGGGTGCTCGTCCTCGAGCCGGTGGTACGACGCCGCGACCTCGGCCGCGGGCGACTTCCAGATGTTGACGATGCTGGTGCCGACGGCAACCGAAGACGTTGCGGCCAGCAACACCTCGGCGTCGCGCAGGCCGGCCTCCGGCGAACCGCCCAGCCAGAGCGTGCCGTACCCGGCGCGCTCGAGTCCGGCCGCGAGCTCCGGGCCGTAGTGCTGCCCCGCGTGCCAGATCCCGTAGCGTCCCAGTTCCATCGCCACTGCGTGCTCCTCTCGTCGAGCGTCCTTCCCACAGCATCCCTGACCACTACGAATAGCCGTCAATGATGGTTGCCGCGTCAGCCGCAGTACGATCAGACCATCCGGTCGAGTGGTATGAACCTCGCGGGCATACACTCGGCTTCGACCTGGCAGCGTCCCCTCAACCGCCGGGCCGCGGACACAACGATGTGGGCCGCACACCTGGACGGGAAAGAAGGGCGAGCTGTGAAGGTCGGAGTTCCCAAGGAAGTCAAGAACCACGAGTACCGGGTGGCGATCACCCCGTCCGGAGTGCACGAGTTCGTGCGCAGCGGGCACCAGGTTCTGATCGAGCAGGGGGCAGGCAACGGTTCGCTGATCCCGGACGCCGAGTTCGTCGCCGCCGGGGCGCGGATCGTGGCGGAAGCGGACGACGTATGGGCGGACGCGGAGCTGGTGCTCAAGGTGAAGGAGCCAGTGGCGGCGGAGTACCACCGGATGCGCAAGGACCAGGTGCTGTTCACCTACCTGCACCTCGCCGCCAGCCAGGACACCACCGATGCACTGCTCACGTCCGGCATCACCGGTATCGCCTACGAGACCGTGCAGCTGCCGGACGGCACCCTGCCGCTGCTGGCGCCGATGAGCGAGGTCGCCGGCCGGTTGGCTCCGCAGTCCGGCGCGTACCACCTGATGGCGCAGGGCGGCGGCCGTGGCGTGCTGCTCGGCGGCGTGTCCGGCGTGCACCCGGCCCGTGTGGTGATCCTCGGTGCCGGTGTCTCCGGGATGAACGCGGCCGCGATCGCGCTCGGTATGCAGGCGCAGGTGCAGCTGTTCGACCGGAACATCGCCCGGCTGCGGCAGGCCGACCAGATCTACCAGGGCCACCTGCTGACGATCGCGTCGAACGCCTACGAGATCGAGAAGGCCGTGCTGGAGGCCGATCTGGTCATCGGCGCGGTGCTGGTGGTCGGGGCGAAGGCGCCGAAGCTGGTCACCAACGACCTGGTCAGCCGGATGAAGCCGGGCAGCGTGCTGGTCGACATCGCGATCGACCAGGGCGGCTGCTTCGAGGACTCGCGGCCGACCACGCACGCCGACCCTGTGTACAAGGTCCACAACTCGCTGTTCTACTGCGTCGCGAACATGCCCGGTGCGGTGCCGAACACGTCGACGTACGCGCTCACCAACGTGACCCTGCCGTACGCGATCGACCTGGCGAACCTCGGCTGGCGCGAGGCCCTGAAGCAGGACCACAGCCTGGCGCTCGGGCTGAACACGTTCGACGGTCACGTGACCTACGGACCGGTCGCGGAGGCCCACGACCTGTCCCAGCTCAAGCTCGACGAGGTGCTGGTCTGAGTAGCTCAACGGGCATCACCCGAGCAGTTGGCGCATACCTGGACCACCTGACGGTGGAACGCGGCCTGGCCGCCAACACTCTGGCGTCGTACCGGCGCGACCTGCGCCGGTACGGCGGCTACCTGGCCGCCATCGGCATCGACGACCTCGGCAGGATCACGGAGGCCGTGGTCGGCGACTTCCTGATGCGGCTGCGGGAGGGCGACGCGGACCACCCGCCGCTGACCGCGTCCAGCGCCGGACGGACCGTTGTGGCGGTCCGTGGGTTCCACAAGTTCTGCGTACGCGAGGGGCTGACCGCAGTGGACCCTGCCGCGGCCGTGAAGCCCCCTGTGCCACCGCAACGGCTGCCCAAGGCGCTGTCTGTCGACGAGGTCACCCGGATCCTCACAGCGGCTGCGGGCGCCGAGGCCGAGCCGGCTGTTCTGGCTACTCGCGACGCGGCGTTGCTGGAGTTCCTGTACGGCACAGGCGCCCGTATCTCGGAGGCGGTCGGGCTGGACGTCGACGACATCGACCTGGACGCCGGTGGGGTCCTGCTGCGCGGCAAGGGCGGCAAAGAGCGGGTAGTACCTGTCGGTACCTACGCCCGTGACGCCCTGTCGGCGTACCTGGTCCGTGGCCGCCCTGACCTGGTGGCCCGCGGCCGCGGCACCCCGGCGCTCTTCTTGAACGCCCGCGGCGGCCGCTTGTCCCGGCAGAGCGCCTGGACGGTCCTGCGTCGCGCCACGCAACGTGCTGGCATCTCCAAGGAAATCTCGCCGCACACGCTCCGCCACTCCTACGCGACACACCTGTTGGACGGCGGCGCCGACGTACGCGTAGTCCAGGAGCTACTGGGCCATGCGTCGGTGACAACGACCCAGGTCTACACGCTGGTCACCGTCGACAAGCTGCGCGAGGTCTACGCGACGTCGCACCCACGGGCCCTCTCGTCGTCGTAGGGCTGCCGGACCCCGGTATCGGCGACTTAGAAACGGTGTGCGATCATCTCGTGACGGTTGGTCACTCGGGGAGGGTGACGGGCCACGTTCGGAGCTTTGTCGACAAACAGCCCCACCCCGGTGCGGAGTGGCTGGTTGAGAGTGCTTGAATGCACGCTTACAGTCGCTGGGATCGCCCGTATCGGTTGAAAGGTTTGACGAGTCATGAACGAGTCGACATTCCCGGGCACCGAACACGTGATGGGCCACTTTCCCGCCGCGGAGCCGGCCCAGCAGATCAGCACGCCGCTGAACCCCCAGCACGAACCACAGCACAGCACCCCGCCCCGTCCGGCCCCCGTGCCGGCGCGAGCCCTGCCCGACAACTATGCGGAGATGCCGAAGCCGACGGCCAAGCTCACCGCGGAGGACCTTGCGCCCGTGAACGACCCGAACGGCCCGCGTCACAAGATCGGGCCGACCGGCAGGCCGCTGCCGGATCTGCCGGAGCCGCAGCCGCCGACCAAGACCGGCCCGGCTCAGGTGATCGCGATGTGCAACCAGAAGGGCGGGGTCGGCAAGACCACCACCACGATCAACCTCGGCGCGGCGATCGCCGAGACCGGTCGCAAGGTCTTGCTGATCGACTTCGACCCGCAGGGATCCGCCTCGATCGGTCTCGGCGTCCAGCCGCACGACCTCGAGCTGTCGGTCTACAACCTGCTGATGCAGCGCGACATCACTCCGGACGAGGTGATCCGGCCGACCCGGGTGGAGAACCTCGACCTGCTGCCGGCCAACATCGACCTGTCCGCGGCCGAGGTGCAGCTGGTCCAGGAAGTCGCCCGCGAGTACACGCTGCAGCGCGTCCTGGACCCGATCATCCCGCTGTACGACGTGATCCTGATCGACTGCGCGCCGTCCCTGGGCCTGCTCACGGTGAACGCGCTGACCGCGTCGAACGGCATCGTCGTACCGCTGGAGTGCGAGTTCTTCGCGCTCCGCGGGCTGGCCATGCTGACCGACACGATCGCCAAGGTGCAGGACCGGCTGAACCCGAAGCTCGAGATCGTCGGGATCCTCGGCACCATGTTCGACGGGCGTACGACGCACGCCCGGGAGGTCCTCGACCGGGTGGTCCAGGCCTTCGACGAACGCGTCTTCCACACAGTCATCCGGCGTACCGTCAAGTTCCCCGAGACCACGGTCGTCGGCGAGCCGATCACGACGTACGCCCCGTCATCGAACGCGGCATCGCAGTACCGCGATCTCGCCAAGGAGGTGCTGGCGCGTTGTCCCGCCGGGTGAGCCTGCCAGGTGCCAGTGAACTCTTCGGGGGTGCGGCACCGAAGCAGACCCAACCCGAGAAGCGCACCACCACTGACGGACCGGCGACCACCGTCCGGTCCCGTACGGCCGTCGTCGACGAACGTAAGTCAAGTGGTCGAATTCGGCACGACACGAAGATCACCGTGTACGTGACCGAAGAAGAGCTGATCGGTTTGGAGAAGACCAGACTCGCGCTGCGCGCGGAGCACGGCCTGACCGCCGACCGGGGCCGGATCGTCCGGGAGGCGATCGACGTCCTGCTCGCCGACTTCGTCGACCACGGGCCGGACTCGGTGCTGGTACGGCGGTTGAAGGCCTCGGAGTGACCGTGTCCGCCACGGACCCGCCGGACCTCGTACCCGAGGGCGCTGTTGCCGAGGGCAAGGGGTTCAGCGTTCACCTGGTGAACTTCGAAGGACCGTTCGACCTGCTGCTGCAGCTGATCTCGAAACACAAGCTGGACATCACCGAGATCGCGCTGTCGGTGATCACGGACGACTTCATCGCGCACATCAAGGCGCTGGGGTCCGAGTGGGACCTCGACCAGACGTCGGAGTTCCTGCTGATCGCGGCGACGCTGCTCGACCTGAAGGCGGCCCGGCTGCTGCCCAAGGGCGAGGTCGAGGACGACGAGGACCTGGCGCTGCTGGAGGCGCGGGACCTGCTGTTCGCGCGGCTGCTGCAGTACCGGGCGTTCAAGCAGATCGCGGCGCTGATGCAGGAGCGGATGGCGCTGGAGGCGCGGCGGTTCCCGCGGGCCGTAGGGGTGGAGCCGCGGTTCGCGGAGCTGCTGCCCGAGGTACTGCTCGGGATCGATCCCGCCGGACTGGCCGCGCTGGCCGCGCGGGCGCTGGCGCCGAAGGACGACGTACCGCCCGGGGTCTCGCTGGCGCACCTGCACGCGCCGGCTGTCACGGTGCGGGAGCAAGCGATCGTGATCGTGAACCGGCTGCGGCGGCAGCGGAGCGCGACGTTCCGCTCGCTGGTGGCGGATTCGCCGGACACGGTGACGACGGTATGCCGGTTCCTGGCGTTGCTGGAGCTGTTCCGTGAGGCGGCGGTGTCGTTCGACCAGGTGACACCGTTGGGTGAGCTGACGATCCGGTGGACAGGCACCGACGAGGGCGAGATCGACGTCAGCGACGAGTTCGACGAGGAACACCAACCGGACGACGAAACCGGCGAAGCTCCCGTAGTCACCGAGGACACCGCCTTCCTCGAGCCCGGGCCGAGCGCCACCGACGAATCCGACATCGACCCGGCCGCCGACCCGGCCCCAGCACCCGACGAGACGGCAAACCAGTGACCGACCACACCAACACCACCGAGTCGTCCGAGGACACGCCCCCACGGGACACCCCCGCCGAGGTACCCCCCGCGCAGGACGCCTCCGCCAAGGACGCGCCCGCTGCGTCGGCCTCTGCGGAGTCGGCCTCTGCGGAGTCGGCCTCTGCGGAGTCGGCCTCTGCGGAGTCGGCTCGGGTTGGGGAGGATTTTGCTCCCGATTCGGCAAACAATCCTCCCCAACCGGTGGAGGTTGAGCCCGCGGAGGCGGCGCCCGCGGGGGCGGGGCAGATGGCGTTGGTGGTGGGGGATGAGGTTGTTGTTGACGACGCCACGATGCGGCGGGCGATCGAGGCTATTTTGATGGTCACGGACGAGCCGCTGCCGGTGCTGACGTTGGCGCGGGCGGTGGGGCGGACTCCGGGGGACATTGCTGCGGCGCTGGAGGGGCTGGCAGCGGAGTACACCGAGCAGGGGCGCGGGTTCGACCTGCGGGAGATCGGCGGCGGGTGGCGGTTCTACACCCGCCCGGACGCCGCGCAGTACGTCGAACGCTTCGTCCTCGACGGCCAGCAGTCGCGGATCACCCAAGCGGCGCTGGAAACGCTGGCTGTGGTCGCGTACAAGCAGCCGGTCAGCCGAGCGCGGGTCTCCGCGATCCGCGGGGTGAACGTCGACGGCGTGATGCGTACGCTCGTCGCCCGCGGTCTGGTGGAGGAGGCGGGCGCGGACACGGAGTCCCAGGCGACGCTGTACCGCACCACGACGTACTTCCTGGAACGCATGGGCATGCAGTCGCTGGACGACCTCCCCGAGCTGGCGCCGTACCTCCCCGAGATGGACGACATCGAGGAAGAACTCGCCGCCCAAACCCTCCCACCCGCAGATCCCACGGAGGCGGCCGGCGCGGCAGCCGCCGCGGACGAGGCAGCCACCGATCAGGCGCAGCTGACCGGGACGACGTCCGGCGCAGAAACCGAGGACGACAGCATCTCCACCGACCCAGCAGCCCGCGAGCCCGGCGTGGGTCTGGCGGGTCGAGCTGCGGTTGATGACGAGCTGGAGTTCGGTACGCCGGAGCCCGCGATCGCCGGCGATGGTGCTGCGTCCGACGGTGACGCCGTACGTGGTGCGCATGCCGCCGACGCATCCGTGGATGACGCGGGCGACGGGTCCGGCGCGGATACCTCGGGTCACGCTGTGGCTGGGGAAGACGTGGAGCTTGAGCTCGGTACGTCGGACTCGGCGGTTGCTGGTGGTGCGCCCGGCGGCGGGACCGTGGGTGGCCTGCTGGGCGACGACGGAGCTGTGGATGAGGCGGACGATGCGCCCGGCGCGGATGCGGCCGAGCACGTCGTCCGGGACGACGCCGACGACGCGAAGCGCGAGGTGGGGGACGACGCTGACGTGGTGGAGCGTGTGGTGGGGGACGACGCTGACGGGGTGGGGCACGTGGTGAGGGACGACGCTGACGGGGCGGAGCATGGTTTGGGAGGAGGCGCTGACGTGGTGGGTGAGGGCGTTGATGTGGCGGGGCGTGCTGTGGGTGACGGCGACGGGGCAGGTCGTGCTGAGGGCGGCGCCGTGAGTGGGGTTGTGGGGGATGGGGTGCGGTATGGGGGATGAGGTCGGGGTTCGGTTGCAGAAGGTTTTGGCTCGGGCGGGGGTGGCTTCGCGGCGGAGTGCGGAGTTGATGATCGAGGAGGGGCGGGTCGAGGTCGACGGGCGGGTGGTGACCGAGTTCGGGGTGCGGGTGGATCCGGAGACCGCGGTGATCCGGGTGGACGGGGCGCGGATTCCGCCGGTCAGTGCGAACGTCTACCTGGTGCTGAACAAGCCCCGCGGGGTCGTCACCACGATGTCCGACCCGCAGGGGCGGCCGTGTATCACCGACTTCGTGCAGGACCGGCCGGAGCGGCTGTTCCACATCGGCCGGCTCGACACCGACACCGAGGGACTGCTGCTGCTCACCAACCACGGTGAGTTCGCGCACCGCCTCGCGCACCCGTCGTACGAGGTCTCCAAGACGTACGTCGCCGAGGTCGACGGCAACCTCAAGCCGGCGGTACTGCGCAGACTTCTGGACGGCGTGGTCCTCGAGGACGGCCCGGCCCGCGCCGATACCGTGAAGATCGTGTCCAACGTCCCGGGCCGCACGCTGGTCGAGATGAGCCTGCACGAGGGCCGGAACCGGATCGTCCGGCGGATGTTCGACGCGGTCGGGCACCCGGTGAAGCGGCTGACCCGGACCGCGATCGGCCCGGTCCGCCGCGGCAACCTGCACACCGGCGAGCTCCGCGAACTCGACCACAAGGAGCTCGGCCAGCTCCTCGACCTCGTCGACCTGTAGCCGGCGGTGCTCAGGTCTCCAGGTCGGCCTCCTCGGGTACGACGACGCTGTTGACCATGTCGGTGATCCGCTCGGACGGCAGTGCGACCGCCAGCGCCCAGTAGTAGATGATCAGGCTGAACACCGCTACCGCGAAGATGTCCCACCAGAGCGGGAACCACGGGTGCTTGAGCGGCCCGAAGTCGCTCAGGTACACGATCAGGCCCATCCCGACCAGGTAGGCCGGCAGCCACGAGGCGGCCCGCAGGTCGAGCTGCGGGGTGATCGGGTTCAGCTTGAACACCCGGTTGCCGACCAGGATGACGTACCCGATCAGGATCGCGACGCCGAGCTTCCAGTCGGTGACCCAGCCGGACCACAGGATCAGCAGGTTCGCGACCACGAACGCCAGCGGCGACATCCACGTTGCTCCAGGCAACCGGTACGGGCGGTCCGCCTCGGGCAGCCGCCTGCGGAAGACGCCGAGCGACAGCGGCGCCCCGGCGTACATCAGCACGCTCGCGCTGGTGATCAGCCCGACCAGCGACCGCCAGCTCGGGAACGGCAGGAAGCAGACGCACCCGATAATGAACGCGGTGATCAGGCCGACCCAAGGTACGCCGCGGTCGTTGGTCTTCTCGAACACCGACGGCACGTACCCGTTGCGGCTCAGCCCGTACGAGACCCGTGAGCTGCCGGTGATGTAGATCAGGCCGGTGCCGGCCGGGGAGACGATCGCGTCGAGGTAGAGGATCGTGGCCAGCCAGCCGAGACTTGCCAGCGTCGCGACCTGCGCGAACGGCCCGGTCAACGTGTTGAAGGCCGCCGTCGCCCACGTGCCCTGTACCTGGGACGCGGGCAGTGCACCGAGGAACGCGACCTGCAGCGCGATGTAGATCAGCGCGCCGATCACGATCGAGCCGATCACCGCGCGCGGGATGTCACGCTTCGGGTTGCTGCTCTCGCCGGCCAGCTGGTCGGCCTGCTCGAACCCGAGCAGGGCGAAGATGATGCCGCTGGTCGAGACCGCGCCCAGGATGCCCTTCGCGCCGCCCGGGTTGAAGCCGTCGGCGGCGGTGAAGTTGCTGCCGTGGAACTGGGCGATCGCCAGTACGAAGATCGTCAGCAGCGGGATGCCGACCTTCCACCAGGTTGCGATGCTGTTGGTACGGGCCAGCAGCCGGATGCTGAGGAAGTTGATCGCGGTGACCGCGGCCATCAGCAGGATTGCCACCACGATCCCGGGTGCGGTCAGGATGTGCTGACCGCCGCTCGTCTTCTCCCAGCCCTTCGCGAACGAGTAATGGGTGCCGTAGGTGATCATCGCGAGCACCTCGATCGGTGCCACGGTGGCCGCCTGCAGCCAGGAGAACCAGCCGAACGACGCCCCGGCCGCGCCACCGAAGGCGTAGTGCGGGAATCGCGCCGTACCGCCGGAGACCGGGTACATGCCGCCGAGTTCGGCGTGCGTGAGCGCCAGGATGAGGATCGCGACACCGCCGATCACCCAGGAGATGATCGCCGCGGGGCCGGCCGTCGCCAGCGCGCCCTGGGCACCGAACAGCCAGCCGGAGCCGATGATCGATCCCTCGGAAGCCCAGATCAGGCCGACGAAACCGATGTCACGTCGGAGTCCGGGCCGGTTCCGCTCCGTCGAGGGATGTGCAATGGAAGTGGCCATACCCGCACCATCGCTCCGGTCCGCGACCGGTGCAGTAACGCTGCCTGGAGATCCGACCCCCAGCTAGCAGGTACGGCGGTGTTCCGGCCTGCTGTGAGGACGCGACGGCGTACCGGATCGCATGCTGGCGGGAAGAGAACCCTTCGGCGACCATGAAGGATCGACGATGCGAACATCATCCAGAGCTGTCGCGCTGACCGGGAGCACTTTGGCCCTCCTGGCCGGTCTTGTTGCGTGTGGCAACAACAACAATTCGTCGGGCGGCAGCAGCAGTGCGCCGCCGGCCAACACCAAGGTCGGCATCCTGCTGCCGGACACGGCCTCGTCGCCCCGCTGGGTCTCCGCCGATCCGAACGAGCTCCGCAAGCAGTGCACTGCCAACAATCTGACCTGCTACATCGACAACGCCAACAACAGTGCGACGAACATGCAGTCGCAGGCCCAGGCGCTGATCAACAAGGGCGTAGGCGTGCTGCTGGTGACGAACCTGGACTCGGGCTCCGGCAAGGCGATCGAGTCGCTGGCCAAGCAGCACAACGTGGTGACGATCGACTACGACCGGCTGACCACCGGCGGCACCGCGGCGTACTACGTCTCGTTCGACAACGTGAAGGTCGGCGCGGACCAGGGCACGGCGCTGACCGCCTGTCCACAGGTCGCCGGCAAGAGCAAGGTCGGGTACGTCGAGATCGACGGCGCGCCGACCGACAACAACGCGACGCTGTTCGCGCAGGGCTACAACTCGGTGCTGTCCAAGCAGGCCGGGTGGACGAAGCTCGGTGACCAGACCGGCAACTGGGACCCGGCGACCGCGCAGACGGTGTTCACCACGATGCTCGGCAAGAACCCGAGCCTCAATGCGGTGATGGTTGCCAACGACACCATGGCGCAGTCGGTGATCAACGTGCTGAAGTCGCAGAGTCTGGCCGGCAAGGTCGCGGTGTCCGGTCAGGACGCGACCGCGGGCGGCCTGGACAACGTGATGGCGGGCACCCAGTGCTTCACGATCTACAAGCCGGTCGCCGGTGAGGCGGATGTCGCGATCAAGCTGGCGGGGCAGATCCTGTCCGGTCAGAAGCCGACCGCGCCGGCCATGATCAAGGATCCGGCGAACGGCCGTGAGGTTCCGTCGTACCTGGCCGATCCGACCGTGATCACGAAGAAGAACGTGGCGCTGCCGGTGACGGACGGGTACGAGACGGCGCAGTCGGTCTGCCCGACGGCCGCGTTGAAGACGCTGTGCGCCGAGAACGGGATCCACACCCCGTGAGAATCCTGGAACTGCACGGCATCGGCAAGTCGTTCGGCCCGGTGATGGCGCTGACGTCGGTGGACTTCGGCGCCGAGGCCGGGGAGGTGACCGCGCTGGTCGGGGACAACGGCGCGGGCAAGTCGACGCTGGTGAAGTGCATCGGCGGCATCTACCGGATCGACGAGGGCGAGATCCTGGTCGACGGTACCGAGCAGCAGCTGCACGAACCCCGGGACGCGGCGCACCTCGGGATCGAGATCGTCCACCAGGACCTGGCGCTGTGCGACAACCTCGATGTCGTGGGCAACATGTTCCTCGGCCGGGAGCGGATCGGCCGGCTGCACACGCTGGACGAGAACTCGATGGAGCAGCTGGCCGCCGAGACGCTGACGTCGCTGTCGGTCCGGACGGTGCGTTCGGTCCGGCAGAAGGTGGCCAGCCTGTCCGGCGGTCAGCGGCAGACGGTCGCGATCGCGAAGTCGGTGCTGTGGAGCTCGAAGATCGTGATCCTCGACGAGCCGACCGCGGCGCTCGGCGTCGCGCAGACCGAGCAGGTGCTGGAGCTGGTCCGGCGGCTCGCCGACCGCGGCGTGGCCGTCGTGCTGGTGTCGCACAACATGAACGACGTGATGCAGGTGGCCGACTCGATCGCGGTGCTGTTCCTGGGCCGGATGGCGACCCAGGTACGGCGTACCGAGGTGACGCAGACGCAGGTCGTCGAGCTGATCACCTCCGGCCGATCGGGCGACCTGGGACTGGCAGGAGCGGTATGAACACGACGGTTGCCGACGACACCCAACGGCACGACAGGACGCCCCGGCACCGTGAGGCAGCCGCGCTGACTTCTTACATCCGCGACTACCTGGCCCTGCTGCGCGGCGGTGAGCTCGGGTCCGCGCCGGCGGTCGTCGGGCTGATCGTGATCACGGCCTTCTTCGCGATCGTCCACCAGGGCTTCCTCAGCGCGTACAACCTGGAGGCGCTGGTGATCCAGGGCCGCGCCGATCATCGTGATGGCGATGGGCCTGGTCTTCGTGCTGCTGCTCGGCGAGATCGACCTGTCCGCCGGGACCACGGGCGGCCTGTGCTCCGCGGTCATGGCCGTGCTGATGTTGCGGCAGGGATGGTACTGGTGGCTCGCGGTCCTGGCCGGGCTCGGGTTCGGGTTGGCGATCGGGTTCGTGATGGGGTGGTTGCGGGCTCGGGCGGGGATCCCGTCGTTCGTGATCACGCTGGCGACGTTCCTCGCGTTCCAGGGCGCGACGCTGATCCTGGTGGGTGGCCAAGGGTCGGTGATCCTGCCCGCCGGTACGCCGTTGATCGCGCTGGAGAACAGCTTCCTGCCGCTGTGGCTGGGCTGGACCCTGCTCGGCGTGTTCGTGCTCGGGTACGCCGCGGTGAAGCTGGGCGATGCCCGGTCCAGGCGCCGTACCGGACTCTCGGCGACGCCGGTCGCGGTGATCGTGGCGAAGGTGGCCGGGGTCGCCGTGCTCGGCATCGCGTTCACCTACGAGATGGGCATCAACCGCAACCTGGTCACCAACGCGTTCTTCAGCAGCAAGGCGCAGGGCGAGCCCTGGGTCGTCGTACTGCTGGCGCTGCTGTTCGTGGTGTGGCACTTCACGCTGAGCCGGACGCGGTACGGGCGGCACGTGTACGCCGTCGGCGGCAACGAGGAGGCGTCCCGGCGCGGCGGCGTCGCGGTCTCGCGGATCCGGATCTCGGTGTTCGTGATCTGCTCCGGGATGGCGGCGGTGTCGGGCCTGGTCGCGGCGTCGTTGCTGCAGTCCGTGCAGTCGAACTCGGGCGCCGGCAACACGCTGCTGCTGGCGGTGGGCGCGGCGGTCATCGGCGGTACGTCGTTGTTCGGCGGCCGCGGCCGGATGATCGACGCGGTACTCGGCGGTCTGGTCGTGGCGGTCATCATCAACGGGATGAGCGACCTGATCCAGGGCTCGAACTCGTCCGGGTACGAGTGGGTCGTGACGGGCGCCGTACTGCTGCTGGCGGCCGGTTTCGATGCCGTCGTACGGCGGGGGAAGACGGCGTGATCAGCTGAGCAGGCGGCGGATCGCGCCGGCCGACAGACTGGTCTTGGCGACGAACCCGATCGCCGGGCTGGCCGCGATCAGGTCCGCGTAGTCCTGCTCCGCGTGGCTGGAGATCAGGATCATCGGGGACGACTCGCCGTCCGCGTGCAGCCGGGTGATCAGGTCGAACCCGCTCTCGCCGCCGAGGTCGATGTCGACCAGGACGACGTCCGGCCGCAACCGGCCGATCAGGTTCGCGGCCTCGGCGGTCGTGGTCGCCGTACCGACGACCGTGACGCCCTCGCGGACCAACAGTCCCCGGGCCGCGTCCAGGAAGCGCCGGCTGTCGTCCACGATCACGCACCGCATGGCACCAGCATCGCAGCGCCGGACCGCCGGGGCATTCCTGCTGCCTGTACTACAGCGGCAGCGTCGCGGTCAGCGTAGTGCCTTTACCTGAAGGGCTTTCGACTACCAGCGTGCCGTCGAGTGCGGCGATCCGGTCGGCGAGTCCGACCAGCCCGGAACCGTTCGACGGGTCCGCTCCGCCGTGACCGTCGTCGCGTACCGACAGCCGCAGCCGGTCGGGCTCGAGCCGTACGTCGACCAGCGCGACGGATGCGTCCGCGTGCTTGGCGGCGTTGGTGAGCGCCTCGGACACGACGTAGTACGCGGCCGCCTCGATCGGTGCCGGCAGCCGGCCCGGTACGTCGACGTCGACCACGACCGGGAGCTTCGAGCGGCGGGCCAGCATCCGGACCGCCGGCGCGATCCCGCCCTGGGTGAGGATCGCCGGATGGATGCCGCGGGCAATCTCCCGGAGCTCGTCCAGGGCCTCCGCCAAATCGTTGGCCACCCCCTCGAGCTCGACGGTCGCGCCGTCCGCCTGCAGGGCTCGGACGTCGAGGGCGATCGAGACCAGCCGCTGCTGGATGCCGTCGTGCAGGTCGCGCTCGATCCGCCGCCGGGTCTCGTCCGCGGACCGCACGATCCGGGCCCGGGACGCGGCCAGGTCGGCGCTCGCCGTACCCAGCGAGGACGCCATCGTGTTGAACGTCCGCTCCAGCGTGCGGATCTCGCCGACGCCCGACTCGGGTACCCGGACCGTCAGCTCGCCCGCTGCCAGCCGGGTCGCCATCTCGGCCGTCACCCGCACGGGCCGGACGATCGCCCTGCTCAGGTAGACCGTGAACCCGAGCACGAGGACGACGGACCCGGCCAGTCCCGCCGTCGCCGCCACGACCGCACGGTCGGCGATCGCATCCGAATGCCGCTGCTCGGTGGCGGACAGCTGCTCCTCGAACGTGATCAACGTATCGAGCACCGAGCGGATCGCGGTGACCCGCCGGGTGCCTTCGGAGATCGCGGCCGCGGTCCGCGCCGAGTCCGGGTCCCGCTGCGCGAGCTCGATCTGCGGCAACGAGTAGTCCTGAAGGTACGACGTGATGCTCCGGCCCGCCGCCTGCGCCCGGGCAACCTCGTCGGGACTACCCGCGACAAGCCCCTGCAGCGCGTCGGTCTGTTCCGGCAGCTGGGCCGCTGCCTGCTCCCACGGCTGCAGGAACTTCTCCTGACCGGTGATGACGAAGTCTCGTTGCCCCGTGGCCAGGTCCGCGACCAGCCGCTCCACCTGATGCGCACTGTTCAGTACTGCGGACGTGCGCTGCGCCTGGTCCTGCGACGCACGCAGCCCCTGAACAGACACCAGCAGTACGACGAACCCGGAGCCGACGAGCACCATCAACAGCCCGCTTGCGATCATCACCCGTCCGGCCACTCCGGGACGCCGGGACATCAGCGACCGTCCAGGTACCTCAGGACAGCCAGCACCCGACGGTGGTCGTCATTGGTCTCCGGGAGGTCCAACTTGGTCAGGATGCTGCGGACGTGCTTCTCCACGGTCCCCTCGGTCACCCACAGCCGACGCGCTACTCCGGCGTTCGACCGACCCTGTGCGACCAGCGACAGGACCTCCCGCTCACGCTCGCTCAGCGCAGCCAGGGGGTTGTTGCGGTGCTGTGCGTCGACCAGCTCCTGGACGACGGCCGGGTCGACCACGGAGCCACCGCGGGCAACCCGCCGTAGGCTCTCCAGGAATTCATCGACGTCTGTCACCCGGCTCTTGAGCAGGTAGCCCACGCCATGCCCCGCAGCCATCAGCTGCAGGGCATGCTCCACGTCCACGTGCGCGGACAGCAGCACCACGGCGGTGTCCGGGCGTTCGCGGCGGATCACGTCCGCTGCGTCAAGTCCCTCGGTGGTGTGGTCCGGTGGCATCCGGATATCCACGATCACCAGGTCCGGTGCGTCCCGGCGTACCAGCTCCAGCAGCTCGGGGCCGTCGCCTGCCGTGCCGAGTACCGCGAACCCGGAGCGCTCGAGCAGACTGGCAAGTCCCTCCCGCAGCAGGACGTCGTCGTCCGCAATAGCCACTCGGGTCCGGCTCACGGTCCACCCCTTGATCGCCAGGTGATTCCAGTGTCACCGGGCAATCAAGTCACTCTCTGTAGAGCAGCTGTGTCAACGCCTGGGGGCCAGAGAGCTGTCGAAGAAGCCTCGGACCAGTCGTCGTACGTCGGAGATGCCGCAATTGGAGCGGCCGATGAGTTTGGCTCGGGCGGCCGTCGTCATGAGGCCGGCTGCCTGGAGCTGGGGTGCCAGCGCTGCGTAGTCCGTCCAGGGTGTCGAGATAGCCCTCCAGGTTGACGGCTGCGCGGACCTTTGGATGTGCCAACGACACCGCGGCAGTTGCACCGCCGGCCGAGTGCCCGTACACGCCCACCTGCTCCGCGTCCAGCTGGTCCAGTACGAACCGCATGTCCGCGAAACGCGTGTCCATCATCAACCGCGACCGCACAGGGTCCGTCTGTACGTCGGGGCTGATCTCGATGACCAGCAGCCGTCCGTCCGGGAACACGACCTCGCTGGCCTCACCAGGGTGGTCCATCGTCACCACGACGTACCCGTGACTCGCCAGGTCCTCGGCCAGCGACGTACCGACGGTCCGTGGGTCCGCACCGGCCGAGCTGTAGAGCAGGGTCGGGTGTCGGCCGGCCACTGCGGGTGCGTCGACGTACGAGTGAGTCAGGGTGGCTGCCCAGTCCACACCGCTCGGGGGGAGCTCTGGGTGCAGTACGCCGGCGTCCAGCTGCTTGAACACCTCAGCGGCGGCAGGTGCGAGCTGCGGGGCGCGCTGATACCCACGTACGGCGGCTGCTGGATAGAAGACCGTCAGCGCGATCTCGCGGGTGCGGGCTCCGTTCCAAGGATCAGAGCGCTGCGTGTCGGTCAGTGCGCGGGTCGTCGTCCCGACGGGCCACGGGCCGGTCGGAGCGGGGAGGCGCAGGGTGCGGTCGGTAGCCGCGGACGCCGTCTGGATCCCGGTCAGCGCAGAGGCGGCGGTCGCGGCGGTAGCGGTCGTAGCGGTCAGGAAGGTACGTCGTCTCATGCAGCCGACGGTGTCAGCCACCGCCACGCTGCGTCAGTAGAAGTCAGGCGTCTCCACCCGGACTTCCAGCCGCGGGTGGAGACGCCCTGCGTCAGGCGCCGTTGAGGACGGTGCCGGCGTTGTAGTACCGGAAGTACGGCTCGGTCGGGGAGAGCGCGCTCGGCACCTTGCCGAGGCCCTTGATCACCGTTGCGGCGCCGTTGGCGTGGCCTACCGCGTACAGGTAGCCAGTGCCGTGGACGCGGTCGATGCCGAGCAGCAGGGTGCCCTGTTGACCGCACCTCTCGGCGATCAGTGTGCCGAAGACCTGCCAGGTCGAGGTCCGCACCTTCGTCACCACCGGCTTCCCGGAGCCCGTCGGCACCTGCACCGTGTAGAGCGCGCCACCGTTGGTGATGGCGAGGAAAGTGTCGGACGTCCGGCCCTGACCGATCAGCGCCATCGTCTTCACCGCCTTGAAGCCGCCGAACACGGTCTTGTACTGCGGGCCGCCGGCTGTGAGCCTCCAGCGCACGATGTCGGCGTCACCGGGCACGCTGTGCAGCGCGTAGAGGTTCGACCGAGCGACGCCGGCGGCCGAGTAGTCGCTGCGGTCGAGCCAGAAGTACACGCCCTTCCAGCCGCCACCGATGTGCGTGCTCTTCACGGTGCCCGGCACCGCCGCGGTGCCTGTGCCGTCGGTGAGGTAGGTCGAGTTGTAGAGCTGGTCGACGATGGTGACCAGTCCTTGGCGCTGCTCCCCGGCCGGAGCGACGGGCTCGTAGCGGACCGAGCTGGCCAGACCGGTCTCGCCGTCCGGATAGAGGTCGTTCGGCCCGACCGTCCGGGCGCCGGCGCTTGGTGCGGCCGTGATGGTCTGCAGGGTGTGGTCACCACCTGACGTGACCGAGCCGAGCCGCAGGGAGCAGCTGGCGGTGGATCCGGTTGGCGCCGCGCCGGCCGGTGTGGTCACCAGTGCTCCCGCCACCAGTGCTCCCGCCACCAGTGCTCCCGCCAGCAGGGCTCCGGCGGCGAGGATTCGCCCGTGCTTGATCATCTGAACACCTTTCGTCAGTGGTCACGATGCGGGCGGACGAGCCAAGGTTGTCGGGAGGTTGTCGGCAGGTTGCGGGCATCAAAGGGATAACGGGGTACGACGGCGCGCCTGAGACATCGCCCGCTTGTCGGAAGGGCGCCGTACTGTGGGGGATGTGAACCGGCGAATCTTCGGTCTCGAGAACGAGTACGGCGTCACCTGTACGTTCCGCGGGCAGCGGCGACTGACCCCGGACGAGGTCGCGCGGTACCTCTTCCGGCGTGTCGTGTCCTGGGGACGGAGCAGCAACGTCTTCCTCCGCAACGGCGCCCGGTTGTACCTGGACGTGGGCTCGCACCCGGAGTACGCCACCGGCGAGTGCGACTCGGTCACCGACCTGATCGCGCACGACAAGGCCGGTGAGCGGATCCTCGAGGGCCTGCTGGTGGACGCGCAGAAGCGGCTGCACGACGAGGGCATCTTCGGCGACGTCTACCTGTTCAAGAACAACACCGACTCGGCCGGCAACAGCTACGGCTGCCACGAGAACTACCTGGTCAGCAGGCACGGCGACTTCGCCAAGCTCGCCGATGTGCTGATTCCGTTCCTGGTCACCCGGCAACTGATCTGCGGCGCCGGCAAGGTGCTGCAGACCCCCCGCGGCGCGGTGTACTCCGTGTCGCAACGCGCCGAGCACATCTGGGAAGGCGTCTCCAGCGCGACCACCCGGTCCCGGCCGATCATCAACACCCGGGACGAGCCGCACGCGGACGCCGAGCGCTTCCGCCGGCTGCACGTGATCGTCGGCGACTCGAACATGTCCGAGACCACGATGCTGCTCAAGGTGGCCAGCACGGACCTGGTGCTGCGGATGATCGAGGCCGGCATCGTGATGCGCGACCTGACCCTGGACAACCCGATCCGGGCGATCCGGGAGATCAGCCACGACATGACCGGCCGCCGCGAGGTCCGGCTGGCGAACGGGCGCGAGGCGTCGGCGCTGGACATCCAGGGTGAGTACCTGAGCAAGGCGCGCGACTTCGTCGACCGTCGCGAGCTCGGCACGCCGGCCGTCGAGCGGGCGCTGTCGCTGTGGGAGCGGACGCTGAAGGCGATCGAGTCCGGCGACCTGTCCGGGATCGAGCGCGAGATCGACTGGGTGATCAAGTACCGGCTGATCGAGCGCTACCGCGCGCAGAACAACCTCGGCCTGGCCAGCCCGCGGGTCGCGCAGCTCGACCTGGCGTACCACGACATCCACCGGCCGCGCGGGCTGTACTACCTGCTCGAGCGCAAGGGCGCGGTCACCCGGGTCGTCGACGACCTGCGGGTGTTCGAGGCCAAGTCGGTGCCGCCGCAGACCACCCGGGCGCGGCTGCGCGGCGAGTTCATCAAGCGGGCCCAGGAGCGGCGCCGCGACTTCACCGTCGACTGGGTGCACCTGAAGCTCAACGACCAGGCGCAGCGCACGGTGCTCTGCAAAGACCCGTTCAAGTCCCACGACGAAAGAGTCGAAAAGCTCATCGCCAGCATGTGAAGGAAGAAAACAGAGGTGATGGGGGCGCACGACGAAAGTCGAGAAGCTCATCGCCAGCATGTGAAGGAAAAACAGAGGTGATGGGGGCGCACGACGAAAGTCGAGAAGCTCATCGCCAGCATGTGAAGGAAAAACAGAGGTGATGGGGGCGCACGACGAGCGAGTCGAGAAGCTCGTCGCCAGCATGTAGGTGATCACTAAATGGAGTGCTTGGTCGACGTGTGCTGCTTAGAAAGGGCGCATGACGACTGAGATCCGGCCGGTGACTCCTGCCGAAGCTGCGGAGTATCTGCGCGTGCTGCCGTACGTGAACGGTTTCCCGCAGGAAGAGCCCGAGCCGTCGGCCTGGTACGCCGGGAGTGCCGCCTGGCCGCCGCAGGTCCCGAAGACCGCTGCGGACGTGGACCGGTACGCCGAGGATCTGCACGCGGACTGGTTCCGCCCGCAGGCCGCGTTCGTGGACGGGAAGATCGCGGGCGGGTCGGCGATCGTCTCGGTCCAGCTGACCGTGCCGGGTGGCCGGCAGGTAGCACTCGGCGGTGTGACGTCGACGGCCGTGCTGCCGACGTACCGGCGACGCGGGCTGTTGCGACAGATCATGTCCGCGATGCTGGACGACTGCCGCGAGCGCGGTGAGTTCCTGGCCGGACTGAGCGCCAGCGAGGGGACCATCTACGGCCGGTACGGGTTCTCCCCGGCCACGTTCCAGCACCGCTGGGAGGTACGGCGTACCGACGCTGCGTTTCGGGACGACTTCGCCGACCCCGGTTCACTCGATCTGGTCGACGCCGCCGCAGCAGCTGAGGTATGGCCGGTGCTGCACGAGCAGGTGCGGGCTGTGCGTGTGGGGGAGATCAGTCCGTTGCCGGGCAAGTGGGACGGGTTGGGCGGGCTCCCGGCGGATGGCTCGGGCCTGGCGCATCACCTGCTGCACCGCGACGCGACAGGTGCAGTGGACGGCGCCGCCATCTTCCGGCTGCCCTGGTCGCCGGACCCGGCACAGGCCGGCGTACTGCAGGTGGAGGCGCTCGAAGCGTTGACGGTCGATGCTTACCGAGCGCTATGGGGCCTCCTGCTCGACTTCGACCTGACCAAGCGGGTGGTAGCCGCACGCAGACCGGTGGACGAGCCGCTGCGGTGGATGCTGACCAACCCGCGGGCGCTCAAGCTCACCCGTACCCGGGACAACCTGTGGCTGCGGATTCTCGACGTACCGGCGGCATTGGAGGCACGCACGTACGCCGCCACCGATGCGCTGGTGCTGGAAGTGGAGTCGGCGCGATGGCTGCTGGATGCCGGGCCGGACGGCGCCAGCTGCACGCCTACTGACCGAGCTGCGGACCTCACACTCGGCGCGAACGAGCTGGGCTCGCTGTACCTCGGCGGCGTACGCGCGAGTGAGTTCGCCTGCTCGCGCCGCGTCGTCGAGCACACACTCGGAGCCGTTTCCCGGCTGGACGCCTTGCTGCGACCGGATCGCGCTCCGCACAACGCCGTGGGTTTCTGACCGCTGTGACTGTGCGTGCTGTGACGTAATGGTGACTCGGGCGGCTGCTCGTCCAGTTGAATCCGCAAGCTAGGGTGGGCCGCGTCGTTGACCGGAGGCAAGCGGCGCGCCATGCGCCGGGATGGTTCGAGGTGCTGGTTTCGTGCGCAAGCTGTTGAGTCTGGTCGTTGTCGCGGCGCTGGGGGCCTCCCTGGTGGCGTGCGGATCGGGCAAGAAGAACGAGTTCGACGCCGCCGGGCTCAAGGTGACCTCGGACTTCGGGCAGAAGCCGACCATCACGCACCGCCAAGGTGACCCGGAGAAGCAGCTGGTCACCGAGGTTCTCAAGGAGGGCGACGGCCCGGTGGTGACGAAGGGCGAGCTGCTCACCGCGAACTACCTGGGCCAGATCTGGCGGGACGGCAAGGTCTTCGACAACTCCTACGACCGCGGCGCGCCGTCGTCGTTCCCGATCGGGGTCGGCGGCGTCATCTCCGGCTGGGACGAGGGTCTGGTCGGTAAGAAGATCGGCAGCCGGGTGCTGCTCTCGATCCCGTCCGACAAGGGCTACAAGTCCACGGGCAACTCGCAGGCCGGCATCAAGGGCGACGACACGCTGATCTTCGTCGTCGACCTGGTCGGCGCGGCCGCCAACGACACCCCGCTGGACGCCGCAACGGTGACCCCGTCGACGCCGACCAAGATCAGCGTCACCGGCGCCCTGAACGCCGAGCCGAAGGTCACCGTCGCGCCCGGCACCAAGCCGCCGGCGAAGCCCGGCAAGCCAGTCGTGTTCGCGCTCGGCAAGGGCAAGCCGGTGGAGAAGTCCAGCCAGCTGATCGGCCGCTACGTGGTCTACGACTACACCGGCAAGAAGCAGGCCAGCACCTGGGACCCCCAGCCCGCCACCGCGCAGAGCGCCGCCCAGCCGGCCGCGCCGACCGACCAGCTCCAGGTCGGCCCCGGCCCGAGCGGCCAGACCGGCGCGCTCGACGGCCTGGCCGGCGTCCCGATCGGCAGCCGCGTCCTGGTCGAGCTCCCGGCCTCCAAGGACCAGGCGGGCAAGACGGTCAACGCATTCGCGGTGATCGACATCCTGAACGCCTTCCCGGCCGCGAAGCAGACCGGGAAGTAAAGCCTTCGAAGGACCGGCTCCCGCGGTGGGTGCCGGTCCTTCGGCGTTTCAGCTGGTACGCCGGACCGGGCGGCGGCTGAACCAGCGGTTCGAGTCGGGCTGGAAGCTGAGCAGGATCGCGGTGATCACCGCGGTGAGGTGGACGCAGCGGACGGCGCTGAACGCGATGAACGAGGCGGACCAGTGCAAGGTGCCGAAGTCGCCGTTGTGCAGCAGCCAGCCGATCGGGCCGGCGACCAGGGACGCGACGCCGACTGTGCCGAGCAGACCGGTCAGCAGCCAGCGGGACCAGCCGACGCCAGGGCGGAAGTAGCGGTCGATGACGACGAACAGGCCGCCGTACACGATCGCCCGGAAGGCGACCTGCATCACCAGGCCGAGCAGCGGGGCGCCGTCGGCGATCGCGCCGGCGACACCTAGGACGGACTCGGCGACACCTGCACCGACGGCGGTGAGCCACAGCGTGGTCGCTCCGCGGACGGCCAGCGGCGGCTGCGGCCGGGCGACGTCGTGGATCGTGAGGTTGCGGTGCTTGGTGCTGTTCATACCACCACTGTCGCCGCGGACGGCCTCCCGATCAGGAGTGCTGCGACCCCAGCCCGGGTAGACCTGGATCCACTGCTCAGCTACGTGCAGGCACGTCAACCAGCCCGGCGGCATGGCGTCCGGCGGCGGCAGCGGCCTCGAAGTACGCACGGTCCTCGTCGAGGCCGCGGCCCATGGTCGACAGCTTCACGGGGGCGGCCTGCATCGCGTCGTACAGCCCGTCGACGCCTACGCGGACCACGTGGTGCCTGGCCTTCAGGGGCTCGGCTGCGTCGCGTACTGCGTCGCCGAAGTCCCCATCCAGATCCGGTACGACGACGTCGGCCGGCTGGAGTGCTACCCGGCCGTACGCGGTCAGGCTGTGGTGGGAGATGCCACGGTGTCGCGGCCGCGGGTCTGCCTCGGAGATGCGGAGTGAGGCGACCGCCCGTCCGCCCAGGGTGCCGATGGCGTTCACGGCCTCGCCGGACTGCACACCGGAGAAGCCCCAGCGCGTGCCGGTACCCAGGTTGCCCGGGCCTTGCGTAATCACGACCAGCTCGGCCGTAAGCACCTGTACTGCGGTCAGCAGCCCGGTGTGGACGGTTACCGCTTCACGGTCTCCGCCGTACGCCTGGCCGACGGTCACAGTGCCGCTGAGCCACCCGGCGTCCCGTAGCGTCGCCACACTCCGGGAGAACGCCAGGGGGAGCGCGCCGCCGTCAGTCATCACGTAGACGACGCGTGTGGTCGGCCGGGCCTCGTAGACACCGGCCAGCACAGCCGGCAGGGCGGAGTGCAGGTCGGCGACCACCACCGGCGTACCGAAGAGGTCGTCAGCGTCCCGCAGTACGTCGTGGTCGGGGGAGTCCTGCTCGTCCGCGCCCATCACCATCGTCTGGAGCGGCGTGTAGCGCGCCTTCACCAGGTGCCCGTGCTCAGGCAGGTCCTCCGGGAGCCTGTCCGGTACGGCGACCACCAGGGCGTATCCGCCCGTGCCCAGGCCGCGGTCCAGGGCGCCTACGTTCAGCAGCACACGGTCGCCCGCAACTGGCGCACCGACCAGCTCCGGGTACGCCAGTGCACGCACAGTCTGCTCGCCAATCGTCACAGTCAGCTCAAGCGCCCCGGCCCAGCTCCGCCCGACCTGTGCGACCACACCGTCCCGCCAACGAATCACACCGTGAGATTAGCGGGTCGAACCGGTGTTCGAAGTTTCGGTGCGACAAGGCGGGTTTTGGACGCCCGAGGCCGTAAGGTGGTCGGGTGTCGGCGCGGAAGAGTGAGCGGCTGCTCAACGTGGTCATCTGCCTGCTGGTCGCGCGCACCTACGTGACCAAGGAGCGGATCCGCGAGGTCGTCGAGGGCTACGCCGGGCAGACCGACGACGCGTTCGAGAAGATGTTCGAGCGCGACAAGGACGAGCTGCGCGATCTCGGCATCCCGATCGAGATGGGCACCATCGACAAGTTCTTCTCCGACGAGGTCGGGTACCGGATCCGCCGCGACGTGTTCGAGCTCCCCGAGGTGCACCTGGAGCCGGACGAGGCCGCCGTGCTGGGAGTCGCCGCGCGGGTCTGGCAGCACGCCGGCCTGTCCGAGGCGACCACGTCCGCGGTGCTGAAGCTGAAGGCGGCCGGCATCCAGACCGACCAGTCGGCGCTGAGCGCGATCGAGCCGCACGTCGGCGCGTCCGAGCCGTCGTTCGACCCGCTGTGGGCGGCGGTGGTGGCGCGCCAGGCAGTCCGGTTCCAGCACCTGCGCAGCGGTGCGTCCGAGCCGACCACGCGGACGCTGGAGCCGTGGGGGATCGTCTCCTGGCACGGCCGGTGGTACGTCGTCGGGCGCGACCGCGACCGGCAGGCGACCCGGATGTTCCGGATGTCGCGGATCGGCGGCGCCGTGAAGACGGTGGGGGAGCCCGGCGCGTTCACCGTGCCGGAGGGGACGGACCTGCGCTCGCTGGTGACCGAACTGGCCCCGCCGCGGCCGACCTCCGAGGCGAAGGTGCGGGCGCGGACCGGGTCGTGCGTGAGCCTGCGCCGCCGCGCGAACGCCATCGAGTCGTACGAGGAGGGCTGGGACCTGCTGCACGTCCCGTACGCCGACTCGTCGGTGCTGGCTGAGGAGATCGCGTCGTACGGAACGGATGCGGTCGTCGAAGGACCGGGGGACGTGCTCGACGGCGTGCTGTGGCGTCTGCGGACGGTGGCGGGATGAGTAGCGCGCGTGACCAGGTGCAGCGGCTGCTGGCGCTGGTGCCGTACCTGCGGGAGAACGACGGTGCCCGCGTCGACGATGTCGCCAAGGAGTTCGGCGTCCGGCCGAAGCAGATCATCGCGGACCTGAAGGTGCTGTGGTTCTGCGGGCTGCCCGGTGCGCAGATGGGCGACCTGATCGAGATCGACATCGAGGCGGCCGAGGGCGACGGCGTCATCCACATCAACAACGCGGACTACCTGGCCCGCCCGCTGCGGCTCGCCGCGGCCGAGGCGCTCGCCCTGCTGACCGCGCTCCGGACGCTGCGCGAGGTGACCGGCGGCCCGGACCGGGACGCCGTGGACCGAGCGATCGCGAAGCTGGAACGCGCCGCCGGTGAGGCCGCCGCCGCGAGCGAGGGCGCCGCGGCACACGTCCACGTCGAGCCGGCCGCGCCGGAGATCGCCGAGACCGTCAACCGCGGCCTCGCGACCAAGCGCCGCCTGCACCTGACGTACGACGTACCGTCACGCGACGAGACGACCGAGCGGGACGTGGACCCGATGCGGCTCGTGGTGTCCGAGGGGCGCACGTACCTCGAGGCCTGGTGCCGCCTGGCCGAGGACGTCCGGCTGTTCCGCCTGGACCGGATCGCCGACGTCAAGCTCCTCGACCTCCCGAGCGAACCACCGCCCGAGGCGACACCGCGCGACCTGTCGAACGGCATGTTCCAGCCCTCCGAACAAGACCTCCTGGCCACGCTCCGGCTGGCCCCGCCCGCGCGCTGGGTCGCGGAGTACTACCCGAACGAGTCCGTCGAAGAGGCCCCGGAGAACTCCCTGATCGTCAAACTCCGCGTCGCCGACGTCAACTGGCTGCAACGCCTGGTCCTCCGCCTCGGCGGCGCCGCCACGGTCCTCGACCCACCCGACCTCAGCACCCAGATCGCCGCCACCGCCCGCGACGCCCTCTCGGCGTACGACGTCTAACCGTTGCTGAGCTGCTTCTCCAGCGGGGAGCGGAAGCGGGGCGTGACCCGGACGCCGGCTAGCCAGGTGGTCCAGCGTTCGGCCTCGGATGCGACGAGGGCGGTGACGTCGGCGCCGACGTCCTCCAGCAGGTGGCAGCGGACCTCGCCGGACTCGGGTTGGCCCCAGCCGCCGATGATGCGGCCGTCGGACCAGATCGTCGGGCCGATGTTGCCGGTGCTGTCGAACAGCTTCGACTTGTGCGGGCCGAGGAACCAGTCGCGTTCCTTCCAGCCCATCGGCGTCGGGTCCAGGCCGGGCAGGAACGCGACCCACGGGTCGACCGGGACCTCCGGGTCCTCGTCGCCGGGCAGCACGTACCCGACCTGGCCGTCCAGGTCCACCTCGACGGCTTCGACCGCCGCCAGCGCCTTCCGGGACTGGCCGAGCGTCCACCCGGCGTACCACTGGAGATCGGCCACGGTGCCGGGGCCGAACGACGTCAGCCATGCCCGTGCGAGCGTCACCCGCGCGTCCTCCGCCGGCGGTTTGTCGCCGAGCCCGCCGGGCAGCCAGTCCGCGGACGGTGACCACTGGTGCTGGCCGCTCAGCCAGGTCCCCAGCGGGCGGCCGCGGACGATCCGGCCCTCGGCGGAGAGCTGGAACAGGACACGGCTCGTCACATACGGCTGGGCGGCGTACGACTTCCCGGCGGCCATGCTCAGCCGGGTCCGCAGCCGCGGCTCGTCGGCGGACAGCTCCTGCGCGGTCGCGGACCCGCGCAGCGCCAGCGCGGTCGCCGTCGACTCCTCGACCGCCGCCAGCCAGCGCCCGCAGGCCTCCGTGTCCTCGGCGACCTCCGCCTCGGCCAGGTGCTTGACCAGCAACTTCCGCTGCTTCACCGCGATGTCGTCCGTACACGCCGCCTGGACGACCGGCGCGAACGGCGTCGGTACGACGAACACGGTACGGCGCATGCCCAGCATCCGGATCAGCGTGCGGTCGTCGTACAGCGCACGCTCCGTGCCCGCGACCTCACTCCCCGGAACCCGCGCGGCCACGCTCAGGTGCACGGTGGCCGGATCGGTCGCGTGCAGGGCGACCATCGCCGCGGCCGCCGCGACCGGGTCTGCCGCCTGGCAGCCCGCGCCGAGCCGGTGCCGCCGCCCCAGCCGGGCCCGCCGCTCCGCCACCCCGATCCGCCTCATCCACACCCCTTGGTCCGTTGGAACACCCTGCGCGACACTCGGTTTTACCATCACGTTCCGACACCGTTGTCCGCGGAGACGCACCGCGGGTCGTGGCCCGCCCGCCGGAACCGGCTAGGCTCCTGGGTATGTACTGGTTGCTGCTCTTCGTCGCGGTGGTGGTGGTGTGGACGATCGTCCTCGCCCTGCTCGCGCTGAAGCTGTGGCGCCAGGGCAAGGCACTGACGCGTGAGTTGGTCGCCGCCCAGTCCAAGCTGGATGCAGCGCAGTCCACGGCCGGGTCTGGACAGACCCGTGAGGATGCGTACGCTCCGGCGTAGTATTCGGCCACGAACTCAGGCTCGAGTCCCGAGTTGATGGTGGCAGTGTTTGATGTTGAAAGGGAGATCGACATGGCAGCACCGCTCCTCGGGATGCCTCAAGGCGCAGAGTGGCTCGTGATCCTCGCGATCGTCGTGCTGCTGTTCGGTTCGGCGAAGCTGCCGCAGCTGGTCAAGCAGCTCGGCAAGTCGAAGAAGATCTGGGAGGACGAGGTCGGTCCGCGGAAGAACGGCGAGCTGACCGAAGAGGCCTCGCAGCAGCCGGCCCAGCCGGTGCAGCAGCCGGTCCAGCAGGCCCAGGCGCAGCCGAACCAGGCGAACGGCCAGGCGCCGGGCGACGGCCTGCCGCCGACGCACACGGCGAACTGAACAGAACGCCCAACCTGTGTCGATGGTGAAGTTCGGGCGACGGAAGGCGAAGGAAGACCGCCGCCCGAGGGACCCAGAGGGTCGGATGACCCTGCGCGAACACATTGTCGAGCTCCGTAACCGGCTGCTCATCAGTGTGCTCGCGATCGTGGTGTGCACGATTGCGGCCTGGTTCATCTACTACCAGGCGCTGGAGATCCTCAAGCAGCCGTTCGAGACGGCCGTGCGGCCGTTCGCCGAGAACCGCGGCCTGAAGCCGCAGCTCACCTTCCAGGGCGTCGGCGACCCGCTGACGTTCCGGATCAAGGTGTCGGCGATGCTCGGCCTGATCGTGTCCGGGCCGATCTGGCTGTACCAGCTCTGGGCGTTCATCGCGCCGGGTCTGCACCGCACCGAGAAGAAGTGGGCGTACCTGTTCGCCGCGATCGCCGCGCCGCTGTTCGCGACCGGTATCGCGCTCGGCTACTGGACGCTGCCGAAGGGCATCGCCATCCTGCTCGGCTTCACCCCGGACCAGGTGCAGAACCTGATCGAGCTCGGCAAGTACCTGGACTTCGTGATCCGGACGCTGCTGGTGTTCGGCGTCGCGTTCCTGATCCCGCTGGTGGTCGTGCTGCTGAACATGGTCGGCGTGGTGCCGGCGTCCGCGCTGGCCAAGTTCCGGCCGTACATCATCGTGGCGATCTTCGTCTTCGCAGCCGTCGCGACGCCGTCCGGTGACCCGTTCACGATGTGCCTGCTGGCGATCCCGATGACGATGTTGTTCCTCGCCTCCGAGGTGATCGCGCGGATCAACGACAAACGCCGCAAGGTGCGCAACGACGAGTTGCTGGCGGACTAGGGGATGTCTCGGCGGATCGCGCTGGTGGTCAACCCCACCAGCGGTAAGGGCCGTGGTGCCCGGATCGGCCCGGTGGTCCGGGAGCGGCTGGCGGCCGCCGGGCTGACGGTCGACGTACACACCACCACCTGCGCCGCCGACGTCGGCCGGATCGCCGCCGAGGTGGTCGCGTCCGGCGCGGACGCGGTCGCGCTGGTCGGCGGTGACGGCACGATCCACCTCGGCGCACAGGTGCTGGCGAACTCCGGGATGCCGTTCGGCGTCATCCCGGCCGGCACCGGCAACGACTTCGCCCGCGGTCTCGGCGTACCGCTGAATGATCCCGCCGCCGCGGCCGACCTCGTGGTCGGCGGCCGGATCCGGGCGGTCGACCTCGCGGTGGTGAAGGACGAGTTCATCACCACCGTGGTCGCGGGCGGCTTCGACTCGCTGGTGAACCGGCGCGCGAACGCGATGACCTGGCCGAAGGGCAACGCCCGCTACACGCTCGCGACCCTCGCCGAGCTCCGGACCTTCAAGCCGCTGGAGTACGTCGTCACGATCGACGGCGAGCGGCTGGAGACCCCCGCGATGCTGGTCGCGGTCGGGACCGGGCCGATGTACGGCGGCGGGCTGCAGATCTGCGCGAACGCCGAGATCGACGACGGCCTGCTGGACGTGACGATCATCGAGCCGGTGTCCCGGCTGACGCTGCTGCAGATGTTCCCGAAGCTGTCGAAAGGCACCCACGTCGGCCACCCGAAGGTGCGGATGCTGCGTGGCCGCTCGGTGCGGATCGAGTCGCCGGGGATCACGGCGTACGCCGACGGTGAGCCGCTCGGCCCGCTGCCGGTGGAGATCGGCATCGCTCCGGGCGCACTGACCGTCTTCCACTAGGCCCTGTCTGGATCACCAGACAGGGCCGAGACGAAATCATGAGGTTCCGAGGTCCTTCCATTCCTGCCTTCGGTCTGATAGGAAAGCTTCCTAACAGTTCGTTGCCTCGGACGCCCCTCGGAGGACCTCATGGAGAACCGTCCCACCCGCCGGACCACGCTGCTGCTCGGTCTGTCGCTCGCCGCCGTTCCGGCCGCCGGACTCGCCGCCTCCCGCTACGCGTCGCCCGCCGACGCCGCGGTACAGGTGAAGGCGACCGGCCTCGACGATCCCGCGAAGAAGGAGATCGCGATGGAGATCGTCTGCAGCGCGGAGAACTCGTCGCTGGACTGGAAGGCGCAGTACAAGTACATCGAGGACATCGCCGACGGCCGCGGGTACACCGCGGGCATCATCGGCTTCTGCTCGGGAACCGGCGACATGCTCGACCTGGTCGAGCTGTACTCGAGCCGGAAGCCGGGCAACGTGCTGGAGAAGTACCTGCCGGCGCTGCGCAAGGTGAACGGCAGCGACTCGCACAAGGGCCTCGACCCGAACTTCACGAAGGACTGGAAGACCGCGGCGAAGGACTCCGCGTTCCAGTCGTGCCAGAACGACGAGCGCGACCGCGTGTACTTCAACCCGGCCGTCAAGCAGGGCAAGGCCGACGGGATCGGCACCCTCGGGCAGTTCTGCTACTACGACGCGATCGTGATGCACGGCGACGGTAACGACCCGACCAGCTTCGGCGGCATCCGCAAGCGCGCGCTCAGTCACGCGAAGCCGCCGTCGCAGGGCGGGAACGAGACGACGTACCTGAACGCGTTCCTGGACGCGCGCGTCTGGGCAATGAAGCAGGAGGAAGCCCACAGCGACACCAGCCGCGTCGACACCGCGCAGCGGGTCTGGCTGAAGAAGGGCAACCTCGCGCTGAACACCCCGCTGGACTGGAAGGTGTACGGCGACCCGTACCACATCAGCTAGTCACCACCGGACCGCAGCCGGGCTCTCGTCGGACCACCAGGGAAGAGAGCCCGGCTGCGTCATGTCCTGCGTCATGTCCTGGGCCAGGTCCTGGGTCAGGTCTCGGCCCGGTCGGTGCGCGAGTCGACCTCCGCGCGCTGCCTGAGCATCGAGAGGTTGGTGGCGAGCTGTTCGAGGACCGGTGCCGGCAGGACCGAGCCGATCCAGGTCTGCAGCTCCGCCTCGACCGTCGGCGTCGCGGCCGCGAGTGCGTCGGCGCCCGCGTCGGTCAGCTCGAGCAGGGACGAGCGGCGGTCGTCGGGGTTCGCCGTACGCCGGATGCGTCCGGCCGCCTCGAGCCGGTCGACGGCCTTGCTGGTCGCGCCGACGGTGATCGCCAGCTCGCGGGCCAGGTCGAAGACCCGGGCGGTGTCGCGGGACGCGATGGAGCGCAGGAACTCGAACTGGCCGAGCGGCAGCTCGTGCTCCGCCTTCAGCCGGGCGTCGACGGCGTTGTAGATCCGCGTTTCCAACCGGACCAGGTCCGTGAACAGTGCTGTGAGATCAGTCACGGAATTAGATTCCTCGGAATGTAGTTGGAAAGAACTATATTCCTCGGAATCTATCATCAGGAGTCGACGATGAGCGCTGAAGAACGCCAGGCAGCACGCGGCATGATGCAGAAGAGTGAGGTCGGCCGGTCGCCGAAGGAGCAGCGGGCCGGGTTCGACGAGTTGTTCGCGAACCGGCCGCTCGGCGACGACGTCACGCTGGCGGAGCGGACGATCGGCGGTGTGCCGGCCCTCGACGTACGGGTCGAGGGTGCGGACGCGGCGGGTGTGATCCTCTACCTGCACGGCGGCGGCTATGTGATCGGCTCCGCGCGGACCGGGGCGAACCTGGCCGCCCCGCTGTCCCGTCGCAGCGGTGTCCCGGCAGTTTCGCTGGAGTACCGGCTGGCGCCGGAGCACCCGTTTCCGGCCGGGATCCACGACGCGTTGGCGGCGTACCGGGAGCTGGCCGATCAGCAGGTCGTGATCGCGGGCGACTCGGCCGGCGGCGGCCTGGCGCTGGCGACCTTGATCGCGGCGCGCGCGGAAGGACTGCCGATGCCGGCCGGGGTGGTGCTGTTCTCGCCCTGGACCGACGTGGCGCTGACCGGTCCGAGCATCGACGCGCGGAGCGACTACGACCCGCTGTTCAGCCGCGCCGCCATGGAGGAGAGCGCCGAGCTCTACCTGGGCGGTGCGGACCCGCGGAACGAACTCGCCAGCCCGGTCCTCGCCGACCTGAAGGGCCTGCCGCCGTTGCTGGTGCAGGTCGGTACGGCGGAAGTCCTGCTCGACGACTCGCTCCGCCTGGTGGCCCGGGCCGCCGAGCAGGAGGTGGACGTCAGCCTCGACGTGATCGCCGGCGCGCCGCACGTGTTCCAGTACTTCGCCGGCCTCCTCCCCGAGGCCGACGAAGCCCTGGATCACGCGGCGACGTTCATCAAGAACCGGCTAGCTGCGACCAGAACCCGCAGTGGTGCTGCCGGCTGAGGCTGATCTGGGTGATCCCGCCGAGCTGGAACGACTGAGTTGCCCCACCACCATGGAACCGAGCCCACTCCGGCAGCTCCGACGAGTGATACGCGCCGGCCCGGTATCCAGGCGGGAAGCCGAAGTGGTCCGGCGCCGTCCGGTCCGCGAACGAGAACGTGTACCTCGGAACGAAGTGCGAGTACCCCTGCTCGTCGCGGGTGTTGCCCTCCATCACCGGCACGTGGTTGAAGACGGTCAGGACACTTGCCAGCCTTCGAACACGAATTGTGGTCACGCCGCGACCATAAGCAAGCCAGCCGGTCGGCCGGATCAACCTTTGGTATCCCTCCGCCGGACCATGGTCGAGGCGGGTTTTGTCGTGGGCGTCGCATAGATTGGTCACATGAGTACCCCGTCCGAGAAGTACGCCACGTTCCGCTCGGACCAGGAGCATCCTGCCGTGAAGGAGTTCCGGGGGCACTACGACTTCGAGCTGGACGAGTTCCAGCTGCGCGCCTGCGCCGCCCTCGAGGACGGGCACCAGGTCCTGGTCGCGGCGCCCACCGGGTCCGGCAAGACGCTGGTCGGCGAGTTCGCCGTGCACCTGGCGCTGGAGCGCGGGCAGAAGTGCTTCTACACCACCCCGATCAAGGCGCTGAGCAACCAGAAGTACGGCGACCTGGTCAGCCGGTACGGCGTCGACAAGGTCGGGCTGCTCACCGGCGACAACTCGGTCAACTCCGAGGCCCCGATCGTGGTGATGACCACCGAGGTCCTGCGGAACATGCTGTACGCCGGATCGCAGACCCTGCTCGGTCTGTCGTACGTCGTGATGGACGAGGTGCACTACCTGGCCGACCGGTCCCGCGGCGCGGTCTGGGAAGAGGTGCTGATCCACCTGGCGGACTCGGTCTCGGTGGTCTCGCTGTCGGCGACCGTGAGCAACGCCGAGGAGTTCGGCGACTGGCTGGAGACGGTCCGCGGCAACACCGTCGTCGTCCTGGAGGAGAAGCGGCCGGTGCCGCTGTTCCAGCACGTGATGGTCGGGAAGCGGCTGCACGACCTGTTCGCCGGTGAGGCGCCGACCGCTCGGGTCGGCGCTCCTGCGTCGGGCAAGTCCGGAAATCCGGCGAAGGCTGCCGTGCAGGCGGACGTGCGCGATCTGGTCAACCCGCAGCTCGTCCGGATCGCGCGCGACGACAGCCGGATCTTCCGGGACGACTCGCGCAAACCCCGGCGCCGCCGGGACCTGCCGAGTAACCGGCCGGCCAGGACCCACTTCACGCCGTACCGCTCGGATGTCGTGGAGGAGTTGGACGCTGGCGCGCTGCTGCCGGCGATCTTCTTCATCTTCTCCCGCAAGGGCTGCGAGGACGCCGTCGTGCAGTGCCTGCGGTCCGGGCTGCGGCTCACCAAGCCGTCCGAGCGCGACGAGATCAAGCGGGTCGTCGCCGAGCGTACGGCGGACCTCCCGGACGAGGACCTCGGCGTGCTCGGGTACCACGACTTCGCCGAGGCGCTGTCACGCGGGATCGCGGCGCACCACGCGGGCATGCTCGCGGCCTTCAAGGAGGTCGTCGAGGAGCTGTTCGCGCGCGGGCTGATCAAGGTCGTGTTCGCCACCGAGACGCTTGCCCTGGGCATCAACATGCCGGCCCGCACCGTCGTACTGGAGAAGCTCTCCAAGTGGAACGGCGAGGCGCACGTCGACATCACGCCGGGGGAGTACACGCAGCTCACCGGGCGGGCCGGGCGGCGCGGGATCGACGTCGAGGGGCACGCGGTCGTGCTCTGGCAGCCCGGGTTCGACCCGCGGGCGGTCGCGGGACTCGCGTCGACGCGTACGTATCCGCTGCGGTCGTCGTTCTCCCCGTCGTACAACATGGCCGTCAACCTGGTCCGCCAGGTCGGGCGGACGCGGGCGCGGGACATGCTCGAGCTGTCGTTCGCGCAGTTCCAGTCCGACCAGGCCGTGGTCGGGCTGGCGCGGCAGGTGCAGCGCAACACCGAGGCGCTCGAGGGGTACAAGGAGTCGATCGAGTGCCACCTCGGCGACTTCCTGGAGTACGCCGCTCTGCGCCGCCGGATCGGCGAGCGGGAGTCGTCCGGCTCGAAGCGGCGCAAGCTCGACCAGCGGGTCGAGGCGCAGGAGTCGATCGAGAAGCTGAAGACCGGCGACATCATCCGGATCCCGGCCGGGCGCAGTGCGGGCTGGGCGCTGGTGCTCGACCCGGGGATGCGGTCCGAGCGGGAAGGGCCGCGGCCGACCGTGCTGACGCTCGACCGGCAGGTGCGGAAGCTGTCGATGGTCGACTTCCCGTCGCCGGTCGAGGCGATCGGGACGCTGCGGATCCCGCGCAAGTTCAACCCGCGGAACCCGCAGCAGCGGCGCGAACTGGCCCAGGTGCTGCGGAACCGGACCGACCTGCTGGGCGAGGACGGGCCGCCGTCGCGCCACCGCGACGTGATGTCGCACGCCGACGATCCGGAGCTGCAGGAGATGCGGGCGCAGCTGCGTGCCCACCCCTGCCACGGGTGCTCGGACCGCGAGGACCACGCGCGCTGGGCGGAGCGGTACTTCCGGCTCGACCGCGAGAACCGCGACGTACAACGCAAGATCGAGCAGCGGACGAACACGATCGCCCGGCAGTTCGACCGGGTCTGCCAGGTGCTGGACGCGCTGCATTACCTGGACGACGACAAGACGACCGAGGCGGGGGATCGGCTCGCGCGGATCTACACCGAGCTCGACCTGGTCGCTGCCGAGTGCCTTCGGCAAGGTGTCTTCGACGACCTGACGGTGCCGGAGCTGGCGGCGTGCCTGGCCGCGCTGGTGTACGAGTCCCGCTCGAAGGACGACCCGACCTCACCACGACTGCCGCGCGGCGACGTACGGCAGGCGCTGGAGCGGATGGGCGCGATCTGGCGCGACCTGTCCGCCCTCGAACGCGACATGCGGGTCGACTTCCTCCGCTCCATGGACCTCAACTTCTGCTGGCCCGCCTTCCGCTGGGCCTCCGGCGCCTCCCTCGCCGAAGTCCTCTACGAATCCGACCTCGCCGCCGGCGACTTCGTCCGCTGGGTCAAGCAACTGATAGACCTCACCGAACAAATAGCCGACGCCGCCGGCCCCCACCCCCCTCCGCACCACCGCCCGCTCCGTAGTAGACCAAATCCGCCGAGGCGTAATCTCCTACGCCACGGTCGTCGACTGACCGAGCATGGCTCCTGCGCACTTGGCATGACCGATCAATGCGAGCCTGCGCCCAAGAGAGGAACTAGACTTCGTACTATGACTGGCACCGAAGCCCCCCGCGATCACGAGGCTGCCCGGTCGCGTGCGCACCGGCTGCTGGATGCGGTGCCGGATGAGCGCATGTCGGACGTCGTCGGGATGCTCAAGCGTCTAGCCGAGTCGGAGTCCTCTGACCGGCTGCGTCGACGGTTCAGGACCGTGGGCGTGTTCGACGGTGAGCACGACCTCAGTGGCCGGGTGAAGGACATCGCTCGCGGTGAACTTGGTAACGGCTCGAGTCAGTCGGCGTGATCGTAGACACCGGCGTCATTGTGGCGATGAGCAACCGCCGCGATGACTACCACCATCAGTGCACCGACCTGTTGACCACGACACTTGAGCCGCTCGTGCTTCCGGAGCCGTTGCTGGTCGAGATCGGCTACATGCTCGGTTCGAGAGCGAGCGCGCAGGTCGAGGCCGACTTTCTGCGCGACGTGGCCGATGGCCTCTACACGCTGGAGTCCATGCATCGCGATGACCTCGCCAGGACAGCCGAGTTGGTCGAGACCTACGCAGACTTGCCCCTTGGCACTGCTGACGCCTGTGTCATCGCGCTGGCGGAGCGCCTCGGTGTGACGCGAATCGCAACGCTGGACCGGCGTCACTTCTCTGTGGTGAGACCCAGACACGTTGCAACGTTCACGCTTCTGCCCGAGCTTTAGCGACTTCGACCTGAATTCAGGCGGGTGGCTGATCCTCGGCGGAGTGCACCTGTTGGGTGAAAGACTTGCCGGCGTTGTCCACCCTTGGTCTGAAGGAGAAGACGTTCGTGGAGTTGTCACGCCGGAGTCTTGGGAAGTTGGCTGTTGCTACGGGGGCCACCGCTGCGGTGGGGACCGGGGCCGGCTATCTGATCGGGCGGCCTGCTGATGCTGCTGCTACCTGGAAGGCGACCGGTACTGCGGTGCCGGCGCTGGTCGGGTTCGACAACCAGATGAAGGCGTTCATGCAGGCCCGGGGGATTACCGCGGGGCAGGTCGCGGTGACGTACAAGGGGCGGCTGGTGCTTGCCCGTGGCTACAGTACGTCGACCGCGCTGGCGGTGCAGCCGACGTCGTTGTTCCGGATCGCGAGCCTGTCGAAGTCGCTGACCGCGGCCGCGATCGTGAAGCTGGCGCAGGACGGGAAGCTGAGCCTGTCGACGCCGGTCGCGAACATCATCGACATCAAGCCGGCGACCGGGCTGACCCGGGATGCGCGGTGGTCGAAGATCACGCTGTGGAAGGTGCTGCAGCACCTCGGCGGCTGGGACCGGGACGTCTCCGGCGACCCGGAGTGGAAGGATGCCACGATCTCGCGGGCCCTCGGCGTACCGATGGAACTGCACACCGCGGACGTGATCAAGTACGTCGCCGGGCAGAAGCTCGACTTCGACCCGGGCGCGAAGTACGTGTACTCGAACTTCGGGTACACGCTCGCCGGCCGGGTGATCGAGAAGGTCAGCGGGCTCAGCTACGAGAACTACGTGAAGCAGAAGCTGCTCGCGCCGTTGAAGATCAACCGGATGGCGCTCGGCTACTCCCTCGCGAAGCACAGCGGCGAGACGTCGTACGAGTCGCAGTACACCGGCCCGACGGTCCTCGACATGTCCGGGAAGATCGTGCCCGCGCCGTACGGCTCGTTCAGCATGCGGATCCAGGACGCGAACGGCGGCTGGATCGCGAGCGCGCCGGACCTGGTCCGCTGGGCGAAGATGTTCGACGCGCCGTCGAGCGTGCTGAACAGTACGTCGCTCGGCCGCGTCTGGGCGAAGCCGTCCATCGGTGTGAACTCCGACGGCTGGTACTACGGCCTCGGCTGGCAGATCCGCCCGGTGACCGGCGGTACCGGCCGCAACACGTGGCACACCGGCAGCATGCCCGGTACGTACTCGATCGTCGTCCGCACGTACAACGGGATGAGCTGGGCGGCCGTGTTCAACCGCCGCGACGACGCCAGCGGCAAGTCGTACGGCGACATCGACGCCGCGCTGTGGACCGCCGCCAACGGCGTGAAGACCTGGCCGACGAACGACCTGTTCCCGCAGTACTTCTGATATGGAGTGAGTTCTTGTCAAGGGCAGGGTGAGGCGCCCGTCGCGGTTGTGTTCCGTGGCGGGCGCCTCGTGCTTCGTCGGGCTGTGGCTCGGCCGAGCGTGTCGGTGTCGACGCGCGGTCAAGTCTGATATGCGCGGGTTGGTTACCGCAGGACGGTTGTTTCGGCTGGAACGGTTCCGCGTGTCTAGGAACGAGCGTCGCCCGGGGGGTGGGCTGCTCATAGAAGTGTCGCGGGTCGTTCCACGCGCTGCCGGCGAGCCTGTGCGGCTGACGAAGCAGTTCGATGGCCGGGCGTCAGGTGGCGTCGTCGAGGGTTGCCAGTGACCAGCACCAGCCGGCGAGTTCGCGGGCGATCGCGATGTTCGCGACGGTGCTGCGTTTGCGGCGGTCGATGAAGCGGACCCAGCGTTGGTGGAGGCGGTGGTTTCCTTCGTCACCGCGGATCCTGGCCGCGGCCGGGGCGAGGTCCCAGCGGTCGCGCAGGGTTTTGCCGATCCGGTAGTGGGGCCGGTGGTGCCAGGCTGCCTCGACCAGCAGCCGGCGGGCGTGGCCGTTGCCGGTCTTGGTGATCGGGCCCAGAGCGCGCGATCCGCCCGAGGAGTACTCGGCCGGGGTGAGCCCGACGAATGATCCGATCGAGTTGCCGGTGAACCGGTGCCAGTCGCCGATCTCGACCGCGAGCGCGAACCCGGTGAGCGTGCTGATGCCGCGCAGACAGCCCAGACGCCGCACGAGTGCAGTGAACTCCGAATCGGCGGCCAGCTGTTCGATCGCGGCGTCGAGCCGGTCGCGACGGGCCTTGGTTGCGAGCACTGTCTCGTAGTCGGCGTCGAAGGTCAGACGTGTGGCTGTCGAAGCAGATACCGAGGTCAGCCGTGGGAGGGCGTCGTTGCGCAGCCAGGTGTCGTGCTTACCGGTCCAGGCGTTGCCGCCGTCGTAGACGATGCCGTGGCGCAGCAGCAGCTTCGATAACCGGTGCCGGGCGCGCATCAGGTCGCTGCGGCAGTCCTCGCGGGCACGAACGAGGTCGCGGGCGGCCTCCTGGTCGATGGTCGGGATCGCGACCGCGGTGATCTCGTCCAACCGCAGCAGCCGCGCCAGATGCACGGCGTCCCTGGCATCGGTCTTCACCCGGTCACCGGCCGGCCGTTGCAGCTTGCTCGGCGCGACGACCTCGCACCTGACCCCGGCCGCGGTCAACACCCGATAGAGCCCGAAACCCGTCGGCCCTGCCTCATAGGCCACCGCGACCGGGCCCGGCAAACCGGCGACCCACGACCGGATGTGCTCGTGCGACGGGGTCAGCCTGGCCTGAAACAGCTCACCCGTGACGCCATCAATCGCCGCTGCCGCGACCGACCGGGCGTGCACATCAAGCCCAACACTCGTACGCTCGGTAAACACCGGGGCCTCCCACAACTGTCGGATAGGCCGAGCAGGCAGCCCCTACTCGGTAACCCACGAATCTCTGTGAGTGAGGCCCCGGCCCGCAACCCCGTCACGACGACGGCGTCACGTCATACCGTCTAGAACATCCCCGCCCGGAAGTGCGGCGTGCTGATCTGGGCCTCGCCGGTCATCTCGGTCAGTACGTCGCGCAGGGTGTCGATCGCCTGGTCGCCGAGGGCTTTGCGGAGCCGGCGTTCGTAGTCGCGGTGGAACCGGCGGGCCGCTGACAGGGCGGCGTGGCCGCGGTCGGTGAGGTGCAGCAGGCGCGCGCGGGCGTCGGTCGGGTCGGGGCGACGTTCGACATACCCGCGGCGTACGAGGTCGTCGGCGATCTGGCCGGCGCCCTGCTTGGTGATCTCCAGCCGCTCGGCCAGCCGGCTGATCGTGGTCGGGCCATCGGCCAGCGTGCGGAACACGAATCCGTCCGAGCGGCCCTGGTCCTCGTACCCCTGCGCGGCCAGTCGCGCGCGGAGTTCGCGGACGAACTCCTGGTCGGCGAGGAGTAGGAGGATGCCGAGATCCGGCTTGCCCGATTGCGTCATACCCGCCATGATAGTCAAGCTGACTTGGTCAAGTTGGCTTGACTAAATGAGGGGAGAGGCGGATGCAGGTCATCCACGCGGACGAGGCACCGCGGTTCCGGCTGCCGGGGGTCGAGTTCACCGGGTACGCCGCGCCGAGCCGGGGGTCGGCCGGGCTGTGCACGTGGCGGCTCACGGTCGACGTCGGCCACGGTGGCGACGCACCGCACACGGTCGACCACGACGAGGTGTTCATGGTGCTGAGCGGCACGGTGCAGCTCGGCGACGGAGGGGACAGGCTCGGCCCGGGCGACGCGGTCGTGGTGCCCGCCGGTGAGCCGATCGCGCTGACCAACCTCGGCGAGGAGAATGCCGAGCTGATCGTTGCCATCACGGCAGGGTTCACCGGCCATCTGGCCGACGGCACGTCTGTCCAGCCGCCCTGGGCGCAGTAGTCGCACCGGTCCGGGTTGCTGACCTGAGGGGACGTCCGGCACTAGGTTGGTTCTGCTGGATTGTCGAGCCAGGAGGGCCGGTCATGCCGGAGATCGTGGAGTTGGGGGAGCGGCCGTACGTCGCGCTGCGGGGCACGGTGCCGATGGACGGGATCGCGGCGTTCGCGGACCGGTTGCGGGAGGTGATCGACTGGCTGGCGGCCCGGGAGATCGCGCCGAACGACGCGCCGTTCTTCAAGTACGACGTGGTCGACATGGACCGCGGGCTGACGATGGAGATCGGCTTCCCGGTCGACGACGTGCACTCCGGTGAGGGCGAGATCGTCACCGGCGTACTCCCGGCCGGCCGGTACGTGACGGCCACGCACCACGGGCATCCCGACGGGCTGCTCGGCGCGACCCGGGACCTGCTTGCCTGGGGCGACGAGCAGGGCGTTGCGTGGGACGCCGACGGCGACATCTGGGCGGCCCGCCTGGAGGTCTACCGCTCCGACCCCCGCGAGGTCCCCGACATGGACGACTGGGTCACCGACCTGCAGTTCAAACTGAAGGGCTAAGCGCGTGGCTCCCGATCCGGCGCCTACTGCGCGGCACTCGGCACGGGCTCGCGACGGCGCTGGATCGGGAGCCACGCGCTAGTGCCGACTGTCCTGGCAGGCGTCAGTCGGCTCGACCCCGAGCGGATCCGGCACGTCGCCTCGCCGCTGATCGAGCTCGGCTGCGCTCTGCACGTGCTGGCTGAGCCTGCACACCACGGCTGTGCGGACTGGGCGGCCGCCGTGCCGCTCTCGGACGACCTGCGCGGGGAGCTCGCTCAGTGGGCCTGGACCGTACGAGCGGTACGGGCACGCTTCTTCGCGACCTCCACAGCCACAGGTATGCCGTCATGGGACGACGAGCTGGCAGCGCTGCGGAAACGTCCGCCGGAGGCGGTGGCCGCGGAACTCGTCCGCCCGCTCCGTGGCCGTCCGTTGAGCAGCCACGCCACCGACAACACCGCAGTACTGCACTGGGCGCGCAGCCGAGGCCGTTCCACCGCCGCACTGGTCGAGTCGCTGCTGACCGACCCCGCCGATCCGGTACGTCGTTTTGTCGACCTGCTGGACGCCTGCTGGCAGGAGTGGTTCCGGGCCGTCTGGGACGAGTCACGTGATGCCCTGGCTGCACGTGGTCGGCAGGACCGTGACTTGGCAGTACGGGACGGTGTTGGGGCGATGCTGCGTTCGCTGGACGCCTCGGTCGACGTACGGGACGCGGACAGCGTTGTGGTGCAGAAGGTGCAGAGCAAGCGGATCGACATCGGCAGCCGCTCGTTGCTGCTTGTCCCGAGCAACTACATCGCGCCGCACCTGTTCATCGGAGAGATCCCCGGCGAGCCGATCACGATCATCTACCCGACCCGCGGGCGCGCGGCCGACGTACCGACAGCACAGCAGATCCGGGAACGCCTGGACGCCCTGGCGTCACCCGACCGCCTGCAGGTGTGCCGCGCGGTTGCCAGCGAGCCTCGCACCGCAGGTGAGATCGCTGCGTTGTGGGGTCTGCACCCGACACAGGTCACCCGCCACCTGCGAGCACTTACCAGAGCCGGTCTGGTCACCGCTGAACGCCAGGGCCGGTTCGTTGCCTACAGGTTGAACAACGACGCGCTCACGACCCTAGGCGCCGACCTGCTCACGCTCATCCTGCGCTAGGAGGTCGCGGAGAGCCCTGGCGGCCGCGAAGCCGGCGCGGTTGGCGCCGATGGTGCTGGCCGACGGGCCGTAGCCGACCAGGTGGATGCGTGGGTCGACTGCAGCCGCGGTGCCGTTCATGCGGATGCCTCCGGACGGCTCACGCAGGTGCAGTGGGGACAGGTGCGCCAGGTCAGCACGGAAGCCAGTAGCCCAGAGGATTGTGTCCACGTGCTGATTGCTGCCGTCCGCCCAGTCCACACCGTCCGGTGTGATGCGCGAGAACATCGGCAGCCGCGTGTAGACGCCACGGCCCCACGCAGCTTGTTCCTGTTGCCGCAGGTGCAGACCGGTCACACTGACCACGCTACGAGGCGGTAGGCCCGCACGGACACGCTCCTCGACCCGGGCCACCACCTGACGCCCGTACTCCGGTGTGAAGTCCACGTCGGTGCGCCACTCCGGAGGGCGCCGAGTCACCCACGTGGTGGTCGCAACCTCCGACACCTCCGCCAGCAATTGCACCGCAGACGCACCACCACCGACGACGAGGACATGCTGTCCGGCGAGCGCAGCCGCGCCGCGGTAGTCCGCCGTGTGCAGCTGACGCCCGCGGAACGTCTCGATACCCGGGTACCACGGGATGAACGGCCGGTCCCAGGTCCCGGTCGCGTTCACCAGCGCGGCAGCGGAGTATCTCCCGGCAGACGTGTCCAGTGCGAACCCGCCGTCGATCTCCCGCACGCTCTCGACCGCCACCGGCCGTACGACGGGGAGGTCGAAGCGCTTCTCGTAGTCCGCGAAGTACGCGGGCACGAACGCGTTGGCCCGCTCGGCCCCGACGCTCGCCGGCACCGGCACTCCGGGCAGGTTGGCGATCCCGTGGACGTCGTGCATCGTCAACGAGTCCCACCTGTGCTGCCAGGCACCGCCCGGCTCCGTGTTGCGGTCCAGCACGACCACCTCGTCGTACGGCGCGAACCCGAACCGCACCAGGTGGTACGCAGCCGACAGCCCGGCCTGCCCCGCACCGATCACCGCTACCTCAAGCACACCAATCGCAACGCGAAGCCAGGCTGATGTCTTCCCGCGGTCACCGGCGGACCAGGGTCAGAGGCGTGGGTGAGGATAGTCGGGGGAGCGGTGCTGGAAGGACAGGATGCCGGTATTGCGGATGGTGCCGCCCTCGATCTCGATCGCTCGGCTGAGGGTGGCGTCGGCGTGCCAGCCGGCGGGACCTTCGAGCACCGGGCGGAGGAACGGCAGCAGGGCCTCGCTGATCTCCCAGGTCGCCGAGTTCCACAGGTACGACGGGCTGTGGTCGACGCCGTAGTACGTGATGTTGTCGCCGACCATGAACGTCGGGTCGTCGAACCCGGTCGGCCGGGCCCAGCTGAAGCCCATGCCCAGGTCGCAGGAGACGTCGACGATCAGGCCGCCCGGCTCGAACAGCGCCAGGTCCTCCTCGATCAGGAAGGTGAGCGGCGCGTCCGGATCCTGCAGCACGCAGTTCACGATGATGTCGTGCTCGGCCAGGAACCCGGCCAGCGGCACTCGGCCGTCCTCCAGCAGCGCGTGGCTCCGGCGGGGATCGAGGGCGGCACCGGGCGCGACCTCGTCCTGGTCGTACTGGACCATCCGCGCCGAGTGGATCGGTGAGCCGACGGCGGCCACGTCACGGCCGGTGAGAACGTCGACGTCGTGGATGCCGTGCGCGTTCAACGCGGTGACGGCTCCTCGGGCGGTCGCGCCGAACCCGATCACCACCGCCCGCAGCCGGCGCCCGTAGTCGCCGGTCGAGCCGACCAGCTCGAGCGCGTGCAGTACGGAGCAGTACCCGGCCAGCTCGTTGTTCTTGTGGAACACGTGCAGGCTGAACCGGCCGTCGGCGGTCCAGTGGTTCATCGCCTCGAACGCGATCAGCGTGAGCCGGCGGTCGATCCCGAGCTGGGTGACCTTCTCGTCCTGGACGCAGTGCGGCCAGCCCCAGAGCACCTGCCCGTCGCGGAGCTCAGCGAGATCCTCGGGCTGCGGCTTGGGCAGCAGGACGACGTCGGCGGCGGCGATCAGCTCGTCCCGGCCGACGACGCCGGCGACCGATTCGGCCAGTTGCTTGTCGGAGAGCCCGAACCGCTCGCCGTACCCGGCCTCGAGGAGGATGCGCCCCCGCAGATCCTCCTCGATCCGCTCGAAGTGGTGCGGATGGATCGGCAACCGATGCTCGTTCTCCTTGCGGGAACGACCGATGACGCCGAGGGTTAACTGGTCCACGAAGGCCCCTTTGGTTACTGCCTGTTGTAGCACAGCCCGTAGTACGGGCCACGGTGCGGCCGGTCAATCGGCGTTGGTACGCCGTCGTCTGCGGCCGCCTCCTGCCACCGCGGCAACCGACACGTACTCAGAGAAGCTGGTCGATGCGGTCGTGGTAGCGGCGACCGGCCTTGCCGCCGATGATCGCGGCGAGCAGCGTGAGCACCAGCAGGGCGGCGGCCGCGGCGGCGCTGCCGAGCAGGAGAGTGTTGTCGGAGAGCGCGACGCTCGGCCGGTGGAGGTTGCCGGTCAGGCCGTACTGGGTGTCCAGGAACCAGGTGAGACCGCCAGCGATCGCTCCGACGAGTACGGCGATCATCCACACGCCGAAGCCCTGCCGGCCGCCGTCGAAGCGCGCCAGGCGGCCTGCGACGTACCCGCCGGTGTAGAACGCGAGGGTGAGCATGAAGATCGTGACGGCAGCCGCGGTGATCGAAGCCGCGCCAGGCTGGGCCTTCGCGTCACTGGTCGTGTAGTTGAGGATCTGCGCGGTCCCGAACGCGGCGGCGGACACGGCGGCCAGCAGCAGCACCGACATCGCGATGGCGATCAGCCAGCCGAAGAACGCGGCACCGAACTTGAAACCGCGGTAGGACAGGAGCTCCGGGTCGACCTCGGTCTGCGCTGCAGCCGGCGGCGGGGTGCGCAGCTGTTCGTCCGCCGGGACCGCGATCGTGCTGATCGCCCGGCCTGCCGCGGCCCGTGCCTCCTCGTACCGCTGGGTGCTGTCACCGGCGGGCGTGGTGATCGTGGCGGTGTCACCGGGGTACTGCTGGCTCATGTCCGCTGGCTCCTCACAGGTCGGTTTCCCGGACGCCCCCTACCCGTCCGAACACTTCCTGACACAGGCGGAGCACGGATTTAACCGACTCCTGGTGTGGTCTCACTGACCGTTGCCGGGTATCGGCGCGGAGTGAAGACCAGCGGGCCGGCCGGACGGGGCACGGTACGCGTCTGTGACGAGCCGATCAGTAGCAGGCACCGCATGTCAACCGTTTGAGCGTCCAGTTGGCCCAGAGTTGTCACAGTGATCGCCTCCGCCGGACCGCCGACGTCACGCCCGACAACCACCGGTGTGTCAGCAGAACGATGCTCGAGCAGCAGGTCCCGCGTAGCGGCCACCTGCCAGGTGCGGGACTTCGAGGCGGGGTTGTAGATCGCTATGGCGAGGTCTGCCTGTGCTGCTGCGGTCAGGCGCTGTGCGATCACCTCCCACGGCTTGAGCCGATCCGAGAGCGACAGCACGCAGTAGTCGTGCCCCAGCGGTGCTCCCACGCGGCTGGCGACCGCCTGTGCCGCTGTCATGCCCGGCAGCACCCGTATGGCGATGTCGGCGTACTCCGGCTCCGCCGCCACCTCTGTGACCGCACTGGCCATCGCGAACACACCAGGGTCGCCGGACGAGACCACAACGACGCGGGAGCCCTTACGGGCCAGGTCCAGTGCGAACGCGGCCCCGCTCCGACTCCACGCGGTTGTCGGAGCCGTGCTTACGCTGCCGAGCTCTGTCGGGCAAGCGGTCGACGTACGTCGTGTAGCCGATCACGTCGTCGGCACCTGCGATTGCTGCGCGTACCTCTGGAGTCATCCACTCCGGGCCGGCCGGTCCGAGGCCTACGACGGTGACCGAGCCTTCCGGCGCGGTCTTGGTGGCCGGGGGAGTGAGCGTGCTGTTGATGGGGCTCGGGAGCAGGGCGAGGGAGAAGTACGGCACCTCGTCCGGGTCGACTTCGTTGAGCGGGGCCGTGCGCTGGGCGTCGGTGGTGGCGCGTTCGACGTACCAGGCCTCGTCCGCACGGCCCGCCAGCTCGAACGCCTCACGCACGTTCTCGAACGTGCGGCCGAGCTTCATCACCGCTGCCGCGTCCGTAGAGCGGAGGCGGTCGGCCAGGACGTCCGGCGGCAGGGTCCCGGGGAGGACGGTGAGGATCTCGTCGCGTTCGCAGAGCGGCCGGCCGAGTACGGCGGCGGCCGCGCTCACGGAGGTCACACCGGGGACCACCTCGCACGGGTAGCGATCCGCAAGGCGTTTGTGCATGTGCATGTACGAGCCGTAGAAGAGGGGGTCGCCCTCCGCGAGGACAACGACGTCCCGGCCCGCGTCGAGATGGGCGGCCAGGCGGGCGGCGCAGTCGGCGTAGAAGTCGTCCATCGCGCCCTGGTAGCCGCCCGGGTGGTCCGTGGTCTCGGTGGTGAGCGGGTAGACGAGGTGCTCCTCGAGCTGCCCTTCGGTGAGGTACGGCGCGGCCACCGATCGCGCGATGCTCCGCCCGTGCCGCGCACTGTGGAACGCGATCACGTCCGCGGCCCCGATCAACCGCGCCGCCTTCACGGTGACGAGTTCCGGGTCGCCCGGCCCGAGCCCGACCCCCCACAACCGCCCGGTCTGCTCACGCTTCGTCGCCTCGCCCATCACTCCGCCTCGCTTGCGATCGCGTTGACGGCGGCTGCGGTGATCGCGCTACCGCCCCTGCGTCCTCTGACCACCAAGTACTCGAGGCCGAGCTTGTTCGCGGCCAGCGCCTCCTTGGACTCGGCCGCGCCGATGAACCCCACCGGAATCCCCAGCACCGCGGCCGGCTGCGGACCACCCGCCGCGATCACCTCCAGCAACCGGAACAACGTCGTCGGAGCGTTGCCAATAGCAACAACCGCGCCGTCGAGCTGGTCCGCCCACAGGTCAACCGCCGCGGCGCTCCGCGTGGTCTGCAGGTGCTGTGCGAGCTGGACGGTGCGCGGGTCCTGCAGTGTGCAGATCACCTCGTTGTCCGCGGGCAGCCTGCGCCGGGTGATCCCGGCCCGCGACCATCTGCGCGTCGCACAGCACCGGCGCACCGTTCTGCAGCGCGGCGCGGGCGTTCTTCACCACGTTCGGCGACCAGGCCAGGTCCGCGACCAGGTCGGTCATCCCGCACGCGTGAATCATCCGTACGGCGACCTGCGACACGTCGGCCGGCAACCCGTCGAGCGCCGCCTCGGCCCGGATCGTCGCGAACGACCGGCGGTAGATCTCCGCGCCGTCCCGCTCGTACTCGTAACTCACAGCCGTTCCCCGTCCACCAGATATCCGTCACCGACAGCAACCACATCCACGAACTCACCGGCCGGTTTCCCGCACCGCCGCTCACATCCGGACCAGTGCACGCGTCTCCCACGCCCAAGCCCACGCACGTCTGCCAGTACAAGGCCACCCACGTCTGCCAGTAAGTGGGTTGCGTCTGCTCGCACGTCGGCCAGCGCCTTGGCGCAGCCCGGCTTGCCGGCGCAGGCTGTGACGCCCTCCCACACCGAGTCCGGTGTGGTGACCAGCCCGACGTCCTCCAGCCCGCGCGTACTGGACGGCACCACAACGGAGCGCCACGGCGTGAGACGGACTTCGGCCTGTCCCAGCGCGGCGGCCTGCTGCTGCGTGAGACTGCCCAGCGGCACTGTCACGACCAGTGCGGTCCCATGCACACCAGCAACAACCCGTGTGGTCTCAAGAGGCACCACCTCAGTCGCCTGCAGCCCAAGGCGTTCAAGGATCCGTCCGGAGCCTCCGGCAACCTCAGCGACCCGCCATTCCTGCTCACGCACCTGCAGGAACGCCCCGGCCGCAGCAACCATCAGCTCAGGCACTGTCGCCCAGTCAACCCGAACGCCCCGGTCTCCAAGGCTCATCAGTGCAGTCCGCTCGTCCAACGCCCGTACAGCCACGTCCGCCCGCAGCTCAGCCAGGTCCCCACGCCCGTCATCCAGTGCGAACAAGAACCGCCCCGGCAGCTCTGCCAGCTCAGGGCGGTCGCACAGCGCTTCGTCAAGCGCAGCCGCCACCGGCATGACGTCGTACCGCGACTCTCGGTCCAGACCGGAGAGCGGGGACGCCATGATGTTCCGCACGCGCTCATGGGCGATCGACGGCAGTAGGCCGGCCGCGTACAACCTGTCGGACAGCTCCTGCGGTCCGTCGGCGTCCAGCCCACGGAGTTGTACGTTGGCGCGTGACGTGAGCTCCAGCCGCCCGTCACCCAGCTCAGCGGCAGCAACACGCAGTACGTCGACCTGTGCGGCGGTCAGACGTCCACCGGGTAGCCGTACGCGGGCGAGACCGCCGTCAGCAGCCTGGTGCACCGCCAGCACACCAGGGCACCGATCGCCTTCAGTCCTCGCCACAGGCGTGATGCTACGTGCCCGGAACCCGCTGTGTTCTGGACCACAGCAGGACTCCGACTGTCAGCACCGCACAGCAACCGCCGGCCACCATCACGACTGACAGCGACCACGCGTCGACCACCAGACCGCCCAGGAGCGCGCCCGTCGACAGGACAGCCTGGAACGAGGAGGTGAACCAGACAGTCGCCGCTTCCCGCTCCGGGACGGCGCGGGCGAACATGCTCATCGAGCAGACAGGCACACCGCCGTACCCGAAACCCCACACCACGAGCAGCAGCAGGGCTCCCGGCGTACTGCGACCCAGCACCGGCATCAGTAGGGTCGCCGTGGCGATCAAGGCGGCACAGGTGGTGAAAGCGGCCCTGAGGTTGCGGCCGGCGTACAGACCAGCGATGACGTTGCCGACAAGCCCTGCAGCGCCGTACACGAGCAGGAACAGGCCGATGAGCTCAGGACGCACCACCTCCCGCAAGAACGGCGTGACATAGGTGTAGGTCGCGAAGTGTGCAGTGACGATCAGACACGTAACAAGCAGAGCCATGCGGCTGCTGCGGAGAGCCTTCCGGAGTACGGCGGCGTGGGTGACCTGTAGTGGTGGGAGCGGGGGCACGCTGACGCGCAGGGCGACCAGGGCGAGTACGGCGAGGACTCCGAGCGCGGCGAACGACGTACGCCAGCCGACGAGTCCGCCGACGAAGGTGCCCGCCGGTACGCCGAGCACCGAGCCGAGGGGGACCGCGGAGAAGATCACGGCCGTGGCCCGGGTCGTCCACGGCTCGGGCACCAGGCGTCCGGCGAGTCCCGCGCCGATCGACCAGAAGCCGCCGATGGTCAGGCCGACCAGGAACCGGGCGGTGAGCTCGAGCCAGAAGAACGGTGCGGCGGCCGCGAGGAAACCGGCGGCGGCCAGCAGGACCATGAGGGCGCAGAGCATCAGACGCCGGTCCAGCCGGGCCGTGGCGACGGTGACGACCGGAGCTGCGACTGCCGCGACCAGGCCGGGTATCGTCATCAGCCAGCCGGTACGGCCGGGGGTGAGTGCGAAGTCGGCGCCGATCGGGGTGAGCAGCCCGATCGGGAGGATCTCGGTGGTGACGATCGCGAAGATCCCGAGCGTCACCGCGCCGACGCCGTACCACTGCACAGCCGGGCGGGTTGCGGTCTGCGTTGTCATGTCCTCCAGGCAACCCGGGCTGCGGCGACTCGGCTCGCGGTTTCGCGACACTGCGGTCCGCGGTGAGCAAGAGGTCGTTTTTCTGCGATTGCCGGTGCCGGCTGGGAGGGTACGGGGCATGCTGCTGAGAGACCGACCGTGGCCGGCTGACGAGCTGATCGACGGCGGCCGCGGGGAATGATCCGGCTCGGGATCATCTGCGGGTAGATAGTTCCGAGCTACCCTCGAAGGTATGGCGCAACTCCCGGAACGCACCGTCCCCGACCTCACCGGCTACCTGACGCACGCCGGCCACGTCCTGGAGACCCAGTTGTCCGCGGCGCTGGCCGAGGTCGGGCTGACGCTGCGGATGCAGTGCGTACTACGGCACGCGCTGGAGACGGAGCGTACCCAGATCCAGATCGCCGAGCTGTCGTACATGGACAAGACCACGATGGTCGTCACGGTCGACGCCCTGGAGAAGGCCGGGTACGCCGAACGCAAGCCGTCCGCCACCGACCGCCGCGCCCGCATCATCGCCGTGACCGACGCCGGCGCCCGGGTCGCCGTCGAGGGCCAGCGGATCGTCGACCGCGTCCACGCCGAGGCCCTCGCGGCCCTGCCCGCCCCCCAGCGCCAGCCGTTCGTAGACGCCGTGACCGCCCTGGTGGACGGCCCCTTGGCAAGTCCCGTCACCGCCCAACCCGTCCGCCGCTCCCGCCAACGCACCGGCTGAGCTGGGCCCTACCCGGGCACGTACACCGTCAGCTCTCGCCAGGACTCCTTGCTGTCCTCCGAATCGACGTGCGGCTGCCGGAACAGCTGAACGTACGACGCGATCTCCGCCAGCGGCCACCAGACGTCGAAGAGCTCCATCGCCGCAGCACGTGGACCGACCGGACCGGCCTCCGACTGGTACGCCGGGAGGACGTCGATCGAGTCGTCGAGGACCGCCACGAGATCGCGTTCGCGCGGTGCGAGCCGCACCGTCCCCCAGTCGACCAGCCGCAGCTGGCCGTCGGCCGTCCGGACGACGTTCGCGCTGTGTGGTTCGCCGTGCGTCACGACCCACGGATCGTCCGAGGCCTCGACCTCGCGCACGAGCGCGTCGTAGTACTCCAGTCTGCTGCGCACGCACGAGCGCGCGCCGGCCAGTCGCAGCCGGGTCGGCTCGGAGTACGGCCCGGCGGACCAGGGCTGCTCGAGGTCGGCGAGTGCCGCCAGCAGTCCGTCACGATCGGGTATGGCGAACTCCCAACGCTGCAAGGCTTCCGGCGCCGGAGCCGCGTGGAGCCGGCCGAGGATCTGCGCGATCTGCTCCCGCTCCGCGGGGTCGTCCCATCCGCCGTCCGGAGTACTCCACCCGTGCAGATACGGCAGAACGGCCAACCTCCAGCCTGGCAGCGCCTCGCGGACGAACTGCCCGCTCCGATCGGGCAACGGCGCGACGGAGAACTCGTAGCCGCGGTCGGCCAGGTCCCTGCTCGTCCGCATCGCCGCCTCGATCAGCTGGCCGCCTGCCGATCCGACACCGTCCGCGGTGACGAACCAGTGCGGCGCGTCGTCCTGGGACGCGATCCAGTGGTGACTGCCGAACCCCACCGGCGCGTACGTCACCTCCGTGGCCCGGAAGTCCCAATGCTCGTCGAGGATCCCGGCCACCAGTTCGCAGGTGATCTCCGTCGGCTCGTCTCTCATTCCCGCGACCCTAACGCCGGCCGTGGTGACCGGCAGCTCATTTCCCGGGGTCGTTCGATAGAAGATCGTCTATTACAGGACTATCTGTTATGGTCTCTCCCATCGAGTACTCAGATCGGAGTGGGCTGTGGATGTGGTGGCGGACGTTGCCGTGCGGGGCCGGGCGAAGGCGCTCGTGGTGCTCTGCGTGATGCAGTTGATGATCATTCTCGACGGGACCGTGGTGACGGTCGCGTTGCCTACGATTCAAGGGGATCTGGGCTTCTCGCAGGCGGGGCTGGCCTGGGTGATGAACTCGTACCTGATCGCGTTCGCGGGGCTGTTGCTCCTCGCCGGGCGGATCGGGGATCTGATCGGGAGCAAGCGGGTCTTCCTCGCGGGGCTCGGGTTGTTCACGGCTGCGTCGTTGCTGTGCGGGGTGGCAGGCAATGCGGAGGTGCTGATCGCGGGGCGGTTCCTGCAAGGGGTTGGTGGGGCGCTGGCCTCGGCGATGATTCTGGGGATGATCGTGAGCCTGTTCCCTGCGCCGGGCGAGCAGGCGCGGGCGATGGGGGTCTACAGCTTCACAGCGGCCAGTGGCGCGTCGATCGGGCTGATCTTCGGTGGCGTGATCACCCAGACCGTCGGCTGGCACTGGGCGTTCCTGATCAACGTACCGATCGGCCTTGCCGCGCTGGTGTTCGCCGTACGGCTCCTGGCTCTCCAACCCGGTCTGGGCCTCGCTAACGGTGCAGACGTACTGGGCGCCGTCCTTGTGACGGCCGGGCTGTCCCTAGCCGTCTACACGATCGTCCAGACGGCAGAACCGCAAGCAACGCTGGCTCGCACGCTTGTGGAAGCAGCAGCGGCGCTCCTGCTGCTGACGGCATTCGTCGTACGGCAGGCGCGTATCAAGCACCCGCTGCTTGCCCTGCGCATCTTCCGCAACCGCCAGGTCACCGTGGCCAATGTGATCGTCGTACTGATGACTGCGGCCGGCTTCGGCTTCCAGTTCACCACTGCCCTGTACGTCCAGCGCGTACTCGGGTACGACTCACTCACAACCGGCCTGGCCTTCCTGCCCTCGCCCGTCATGAACGCACTGATGTCCCTCTTCCTGGCGCCACGTCTTAGCGTCCGCTTCGGCCCCCGCAAGATGCTGATCGGCGGACTGCTCGTCTTCATGCTGTCCCTGCTCTGGATCAGCAGGGCACCAGTAGACGGCTCGTACCTCGTCAACGTCGGGCCTGTGCTCGCCGTGATGGGCGCAGGTGTCGGCGTGGCGATCCCGTCAGCCATCATGCTGGCCATGTCCGGTGCGGACCCAAGCGACGCCGGACTGGCGTCAGGACTCAACAACACCGCTCAACAAGCAGGTGCAGCCATAGGAACCGCCGTGCTGGCCACCCTGGCTGCTTCAACGACTGCTCACCGTGCAGCCGAAGGCAAACTGCTTGCACTGAGGGACGGGTACGGCGCAGCGTGGCTGGCCGCGGCCGGGTTCGTACTCGTAGCTGTCCTGCTGGCGATCACGATGCTCCGAAGTACAGCTACTGTTGTCGGCCGTGAGTAGGACGAGAGATCCCGACCGGCTGGTGCTGTTCACGGACGCCGTGGTGGCGATCGCCATCACGCTGCTCGTCCTGCCGCTGGTCGACCTGGTCCCCGAGGTCAAGAGTCACGGCGGCGACGCGGTGAGCGTGATCAGCGAGCACCGGCAGGAGATCTTCACGTTCCTGCTGAGCTTCGTGGTGATCGCCAACTTCTGGCTGGGACACCACCGGGTCTTCGAGCACGTCCGCGCGTACACGCCGAGCGTCATGCGGCTGAACCTGCTCTGGCTGCTGACGATCGTCGTACTGCCGTTCCCGACGGAGATCGTGGGTGCGTTCCGCAGCGACCGGTTCACCGCCGGGGTGTACACGGGGACGATCCTTGCCCTCAGCATCACCCAGACCGCGATCACCTGGCTGGTGCATGGTCACAAGGAGCTCGAGAACCCGGACGACCCGGTCGGCAAGCGGGAGCTCGTCGGCTCTCTCTTGCTGACCGGGCTGACCGCCGTCGCCTTCCTGCTGGCGTCGCTCGTGCCGGGTGTGAACTTCTACGCGATGTTCCTGCTGCTCCTGTCGCCGGTCACCATGCGGGTGTGGCGCGCTATGCGCCCAGAGCCGCCCAGAACCGGCACTGGTGCTCAGAGCTGAGGTTGACCTGCTGGATGCCGGTCTGGTCGGTCGGCGCGAGTGAGACGCCGTTGACGGAGCTGGTACCGGTAGGAGTCCACTGCGGGCGGCCCGGCCCGTTGGGGCTGCCTGTACGGGCGAACGCGGTCCAGTAGTCGATCATCTGGTTCGACAGCTGCTGCTGAGGCTTGGACATCGGGAAGTCGTAGCCGCCGAGCCGGAACAGGTAGGGCAGCTCCGTGGCGTGGGCAGCTCCCAGGCCGGGTGCTGCGATCGGGGAGTGCTTGTCGGCGAACTCGTACGCGTACACCGGCACCTTGCGCGCTGCCTGCTGGTCTGTCGCTACCTGTGTGCACGACCAGATCCTGTCCGTCGTCACAGCACCCCACGCAGCCGCAGGCGACGCGTAGCGGGACTGCGGGTAATGCTTCAGTAACTGTGCCGCCTTGGAGTCGCCGACCATGTTCTTCACCAGCGCCGGGTAGTCCTTGATGTCACCGAACGCGGCCAGCCACGCGTTCGCCTCGTCGTGGTTGTTGCCCGAGATGATCGGCACCCGGTGGAACAGCCCCGCCCGCATCGCCTTCGCCGGGCTGAACGGCACGACCGCCGTCCCGCCGTACCCGATCTGGGTGAACTGGAGCGTGTCGTCGACGAGTACGTCGGCCTTGAGGGCGCGCAGGCACTCGATCGTCGTACAGGACAGCTTCTTGCCGGCCGCCCACTCCTTGCCGTTCGCCTCGACCTGGCGGGCCGGGATCCACGGGGAGTCCGCGGCCTGACCCGGGTACTGGCTGTTCGCGGCCCAGTTGAACGCGCACGAGCCGCTCTGCATGATCGCCTTCGCGAACAGGCCCGTGGACGTCGGCGAGGTCAGCTGCGCGCAGACGCTCATCCCGCCCGCCGACTCGCCCGCGACGGTGACGTTGCGCGGGTCGCCCCCGAACGCGCCGGCGTTCCGCTGCACCCAGCGCAGCGCCGCCTGCTGGTCCTGCAGGCCGAACGTCCCGGAGCCGGGCAGGCCCGGGTACCCGAAGAACCCGAAGATGCCGAGCCGGTAGTTGACCGTGACAACGACCACGTCGCCGCGGGCCGCGAACTTCGACGCCTCGTAGCTGCTGCCGGCTCCGGAGAAGAACCCCCCGCCGGGCAGCCACACGACCACCGCGCGCGGTTTGGCCGACGGTTTCGCGGGGGTGCTGACGTTCAGGTAGAGGCAGTCCTCGGCGGCCGACCCGCCCGGCGCCTCGGGGTTCGCTTGCTGCGGGCACACGTTGCCGACCTTCGACTGCCGTACGCCGTTCCACGCCCGCGCCGGCTCCGGCGCCTTCCACCGCAGCCCCCCGACCGGGGGAGCGGCGTACGGAATCCCGTCGTACACGAGCGCATCGCCGACGGTCTTGCTCGCCACCAGGCCTTTGTCAGTTCGTACTGCAGAAGCTTGTGCAGCCTCGCCAGGTCCCGCGAAGCCCACCAACAACCCAACCGGCACCACCGCTGCCGCCATCATCGCCAAGATTCTCTTCATACCCAGCAGCCTCCGCCGGACCAGCCCCCGACGACTTCAGCCGCCCGGCCAAACCCACTAAGACTTTGGTCTACGCAGCAGGTACGTATCCATGATCCAGCCCTTGCGCTCACGGGCCTCGGTGCGGGTCTTCTCGATCTCTGCTGCCACCTCGTGCACGGGGCCCGAGATCAGTAGTTCGTCCGGGGTTCCGAGGTAGGCGCCCCAGTAGATGTGGGCGTCCTGGTCGAGGTGGTGGGTGAACGCCGTCTGCGCGTCCAGCATCACCACGACGTCGTCCACCCCGTCGGGCCACTCCGCCGCGAGCCGCCGGCCGGTGGTGATCTGGATCGGCCGGCCGACCTGGTTGAGGCCGATCCGGTGGCGCGCCGCCAGCGTCGAGACGCTGCTGATCCCCGGGATGACCTCGACCTCGAACGCCAGGTCACCCCGTGCCGCGATGTCGTCGAGGATCGCCAGCGTGCTGTCGTACAGCGACGGATCGCCCCACACCAGGAACGCCCCGACCTGGTCCTCGCCGAGGTCGCCGGCGATCAGCTCGGCGATCACGTCGGCCCGGCGGCGCCGCCAGTCGTCGACGGCCTCGACGTACGCCGGCGTCGTCCGGTCCCGCTCCGGATCCCGCCCGACGACGACGCGGTACTCCTTCGAGGTCGCGTACCGCCGCAGGATCTCGCTCCGCAGGTCGACCAGCTCCTGCTTGACCTCGCCCTTGTCGAGTACGAAGAACACGTCGACCCGGTTCAGCGCCGACACGGCCTGCATCGTCACCTGCTCCGGATCGCCCGCCCCGACACCGATGACCAGAATCTCCCGCATACGGGCAGCCTAACTACTCCCGCCACTCGCGTTCGAAGGGGAGGCGCCAGGCGCGTGGGGCGATGAGCTGGTGGATCGCGTTCGGGCCCCAGGTGCCCGGCTGGTACGGCTTGGCCGGTGGCGGGTCCTCCAGCAGCGGCGCGGAGCGGTCCCACAGCGACTCGATGCCCTCGGCGGTCGTGAACAGCGTGTGGTCGCCGCGCATCGCGTCCAGGATCAGCCGTTCGTACGCCTCCAGTACGTCGGCCGCGCCCGCCGTCTCCTGTGTGGAGAACTGCATCGACAACTTCTCCAGCCGCATCCCGGGGCCGGGGCGCTTGCCGTAGAAGGACAGCGACACCCGCGAGGAGTCGGCGAGGTCGAAGGTCAGGTGGTCCGGACCTTCGGAGCCGACGCCGGATCCGGCCGGGAACATCGTCTTCGGGGCTTCCTTGAAGGCGATCGAGATGATCCGCTGGCCCTCGGCCATCTTCTTGCCGGTGCGCAGGAAGAACGGCACGCCGGCCCAGCGCCAGTTGTCGATCTCGACCTTCAGCGCGATGAACGTCTCGGTGTCGGAGTCGGGCGCGACGCCGTCCTCGTGCCGGTACCCGGTGTACTGCCCGCGGACCACGTCGCCGGGGTTGATCGGCAGCATCGACCGGAAGACCTTGTTCTTCTCCTCCGAGATCGCCCGCGGCTCCAGGGCCGTCGGCGGCTCCATCGCGACGAACGACATCACCTGCATCAGGTGCGTGACGACCATGTCCTTGAACGCGCCGGTCGGCTCGTAGAACGTGGCCCGCTGGTCCAGCCCGAGCGACTCCGGGATGTCGATCTGCACGTGGTCGATGAAGTTCCGGTTCCAGATCGGCTCGAACAGACCGTTCGCGAACCGGAACGCGAGGATGTTCAGCGCCGCTTCCTTGCCGAGGAAGTGGTCGATCCGGAAGATCTGCGACTCGTGGAAGGTCTCGTGGACGAAGTCGTTCAGCTCGATCGCGCTGGCCAGGTCGTCCCCGAACGGCTTCTCCATCACCACCCGGGCGCGCGCCACGAGATCGGCGTCGCGAAGCATCGCGATCACCGCCTGGGCCGCCTTCGGGGGCACCGACAGGTAGTGCAGCCGCCGGGTGTCCGGGCCGAGCAGTTCCTCGGCCTTCTTCACCGCGGACGCGAGCGCCTCCGGGCCGGCCGTCACCGGTACGTACTCGAGCCGGTCGGCGAACTGCGCCCACTGCTCGTCGGTCATCTTGTGGGTGCCGAACTTCTCCACCGCCTGCCGGGCCCGGTCCCGGAACTCGTCGCAGCTGAGGTCCTCGGTCGCGGTCCCGATGATCCGCACGTCCGGCGCGAACTTGGACTGCTGCAGGTACGCCAGCCCGGGCAGCAGCTTGCGCTTGGCCAGGTCGCCGGTCGCGCCGAACAGCACGATCACATGCGGGGCCAGCGGCTCCGGATCCCGCCGCGACGGGCGCGACCCGGGCGCCGGGTACGCAATGGTCTGGGTACGGTCAGGCATTCAGTCCTCCCGAGGACACCGGAGCCAACACACCTCGCAGTGTAGGTCCATCAGCCGAACAACAGGCAGCCCCAGTCGACCGACCAGTGCACACCGTGTCCGCTGAGGTACCTGAGGAAGCCGGCCGGTTCGAAGGCATGGGCAGCGGCCAGTACACCGGACTTGGGTGCCGTCGGCAACGGGTCGGCGGGCGCCCTCGACCGCGGTCACCGCCGTACTGCCCGTACTGCCCTGCATGTCGGCGCCGTGTACGACGCCCCGGGCCTGCCGCCCGACCTCGCCGACGGCCTCCACGACGATGATCCAGCAGGCCCCGCGCCGTGAACTCGGTCAGTCCCCAGGCAGCTACCGCCGCGCTCTTGCCTGAACCGTCTGCCTAGGCCGTGGCCGTCTGCCAGAGGCCGAGGACGTTGCCCTCCGGGTCCTTGAAGTAGGCGGCGAAGCCCATGTCGCCGACCGGTACCTTCTCGCCGACCTTTTCGCCGCCGAGGCTCTCGATGGTCTTCCAGGCGGCGTCGATGTCCGGTACGTCGACGGTCAGCACCGGCCGGGTGAGGTCGGCGCTGCGCTGGAACATCCCGCCGTTGATGAAGCCCGGCTCGGTCGGCAGCTGCTGCTCGTCCACCGGCCCGGTGGACACCATCGTGTAGTTCATCTCGGGCATCTCCATCACGTTCCACCCGAAAGCCTCGCGGTAGAACGCCCGCGCTCGCTCAGCGTCGTCGTACGGCACCTCGAAGTGCACGATCCGACCAGTCATCCTCGTACCTCCCCCAAAGAGTTCCTTGGTGCCGACGCTAGACCTGCGAGGATGAGGGCGTGAAGTACCTGCTGATGATTGCTGGTGACGAGTCGGCCGCCGCGCACGCGTTGGACGGTTGCGACGGCTGGACCGAGGAGATGGAAGGTCGTGGTGTCGTCGCCGGTGGGGCCGGGCTGCGGCCGCCGGACGAGGCGACCACGGTCCGGGTCCGCGACGGCGACCTGCTGCTGACCGACGGGCCGTTCGCGGAGACGAAGGAGCAGATCGGCGGCTTCGTGCTGATCGACTGCGCCGACCTGGACGAGGCGATCGAGATCGCGTCGAAGCACCCGGCGGCGGGCTACGGCACGATCGAGATCCGGCCGGTGTTCGAGCCGCCGGTGTGAGGTTCGAGGAGATCTACCGGCAGGAGTGGGGCCAGGTGGTCGCCACGCTGATCCGGTTGACCGGTGACTGGGAGCTGGCGGAGGAGTGCGCGCAGGAAGCGTTCGCCGCAGCACTCCAGCGGTGGCCGAAGGACGGCGTACCGGACAGGCCCGGTGCGTGGCTGACCACGACCGCGCGCAACCGCGCGATCGACTGGCTGCGCCGGGAGGCTGTGGGCGCGGCCAAGCTGCAGCAGGTGGCCGCGCTGGGGGTTGAGCAGTCAGATCCGGCCTACGACGTACCTGACGACCGGCTGCGGCTCATGTTCACCTGTTGCCATCCCGCGCTGGCGATGGAGGCCAGGGTGGCGTTGACGTTGCGGACACTGGCTGGTCTGAGTACGGCGGAGATCGCGCGGGCGTTCCTGGTACCGGAAACGACCATGTCCAAGCGGCTGACCCGTGCCAAGCAGAAGATCCAGCACGCCGGCATCCCGTACCGCGTACCGCCCGCACACCTCCTGCCCGAGCGCACACCCGCCGTACTGGCCGTGCTGTACCTCCTCTTCAACGAGGGGTACTCCGACGTTGTAAGGAGCCAGCTGGCCACTGAAGCGATCAGACTGGCCCGGCTGCTCGTCCAACTGATGCCGGCCGAACCTGAGGCCGCCGGACTTCTCGCACTGATGCTTCTGCACGACTCCCGCCGGGAAACGCGGCTGGCACCCGACGGCGCACTGGTCACACTGGACGACCAGGACCGCACCAGCTGGGACCGCCCACAGATCACTGAAGCCGTGGACGTCCTCGACTCTGCACTGCGCCATGGCGAGCCCGGCCCGTATCAGGTCCAAGCGGCGATCGCTGCCTGCCATGCAACAGCCCGCGCCGCAGCAGACACCGACTGGCCCCAGATCGCTGCCCTGTACGCGCAGCTCCCACAGACACCGGTAGTTGCACTCAACCGCGCTGTAGCGATCGGCATGGCAGACGGCCCAGCTGTCGGCCTGCATCTCGTCGACGAGCTGGCCGCCGGCGAGCTGACCGGCTACCACCTGCTCCCCGCCACCCGCGCGGACTTCCTCCGCCGGCTGAACCGACGTACCGAGGCCGCTACCGCCTACCGCGAGGCCCTGGCCTTGGCCGCTACTGAGGCCGAACGCCTGTACCTGCAGAAGAGGTTGCAGGAGGTGTCTGTCCGGAGCTGAACCGTTCGTCGGTGGGGTATGACGGACATCAGAAGCGCTGTGGCGGGTGAGCGGACCGAGCTGGCGGAGTTGCTGGCCGGGCTGACGGAGGCGGACTGGGACAAGCCGACGCTGTGTGCAGGCTGGCGGGTGCGTGAGGTGGTCGCACACATCACCATGGCGTACCGGATCCCGATGCCGCGGTTCCTGGCCGGGATGGTGCGGGCCGGCGGCAACTTCAACCGGTACGCCGACCGGCAGGCGCGGCAGGACGCGTCGACTCTGACGTCGGCCGAGCTTGTCGATTGTCTAAAGCAGAATGTCAACAATCCGTGGAAGCCGCCGGGCGGTGGCTACGAGGGCGCCCTGTCGCACGACGTGATCCACGGCCTCGACATGACCGTTGCACTGGGCATCGATCGCCAGGTACCCCCGGACCGCCTCCGCCGAATCCTCGACGCGATGAAGCCGCGGCAGCTCAAGTACTTCGGCGTGGACCTCACCGGCGTACAGCTCCAAGCCACCGACCTCGACTGGACCTACGGTGCCGGCGAACCACTCACCGGCACCGCCCAGGACCTCCTGCTCCTAGTGAGCGGCCGTACCTTCCCTAAAGCACACGGTGGCTAAAGGCTGCCGCCTTGCGGGCGCCGGCGGCGTGGAAGCGGAACAGGCGGCCGCCGTAGCGCAGCCACTCGACCTGGCCGGTGTTCCCGCGGACGAAGTTGGCGCGCGTGTGGGTCGGCGTGCCGTCCGCGTTCAGCGCCAGTACGAAATCCTTGCGGTAGAAGGCGAAGCGGAACACCGTCTGGCCGCCCGCACTCGCCACCAGCTCGCCGTCGTCGGTTGTGAGGTCAAGCCCGATCTCCTCGGGCTTGCCGTCGAAGCCGATCTGCTGCGCGACGTAAGTCCCCACGTACTCCGCCAGCCCGCGCGGCGGCAGCTCCCGCGGTACGGCGGGCAGGTTGTCGACCCCTGCGAACTCCTGCAGCGCCCAGTCGTCCGCGAACAGCTCAGCCACCAGCAACGGCCCACTCTCCGAGTTGGTGAGCAAGGTGATCGCGAAGTCCCGCTGCGGTACGAACAGGAACCCGGAGTGCTGACCTGACCAGTCGCCACCGTGCTGCACGACCGTCGGCCCCTGCGCCGTCGGACGCAGCATCCAGCTCACACCCACGCCGTTCAGTTCTACGAACAGGCTGCCGCCAGGACCCGGGTGCGACTGCATGGACAGCCTGGTGCGGTCACTGATCACCTGGGGGAGACCGCGGTGGCCCAGGTGGAACCGGGCGTACCGCAGCTGGTCCCGTGGGCTCGAGATCAACCCGCCTGCCGCGTGCAGACCACGCGGGACCCGGTCGAAGGAGGGCTCCACGACAGGCTTGCCGTCCACGATGTTGTGCGACGCGGCGACACTGAAGCCGCTCAGCTCATTGCGGAAGTACCGGCTGTGGTTCAGACCGAGCGGGTCGATGACCAGTTCCCGTACGGCGGTCTCGTACGTCTTGCCGTACACCGTCTCGAGGATCAGTCCCGCGACGCCGATCGCGGCGTTGTTGTACGAGAACACCTTCCCGAGAGGTGTCAGCTGCGGGACCTTCGTCATGTCCGCGACGTACTTCGGGAGCGCGTCGTCGCCGTCCCCGGTGTCCTCGAAGTAGTCGCCCTGCCAGCCGGCCGAGTGGTTCAGCAGCTGCCGTACGGTGACCCGGGCCGAGACCGCCGGGTCCGCGGTCGCGAAGTCCGGCAGGTACGCGCGGACCGGCCGGTCCAGGCCGATCCGGCCGCGCTCGGCCAGCCGCATGATCGCGGTCGCGGTGAACGTCTTGGTGGTCGAGCCGATCCGGAACACGGTGTCCGCGGACACCGGCTCGCCCGTGTCCACACTGGTCACCCCGAAACCGCGGACGTACTCGCGGCCGCGGTACCAGACGCCGAGCCCGGCGCCGGGGATCGCGTACTTCGCCATCCCGGCCTGGATCTTCGCCGCCAACCGCCCGATCGCGACAGGTTCCCTGCTGGTGGTTGCCGATGCGGGCAGAGTGGTCAACGCAGCAACCGGTACGGCGGCAGCCGCGGACTTGAGCACAGTACGACGGGTGAGCGACACGTCAACGTCTCCTCGGGCGAGTGAATGGTTCCGGTGCCGCTATTATTACCACCGTTGGTATCAATGGATACCCTGAAAGAACCCTGATGGAGAGTCGATGGAGGAGTCGCCGACCCCGGTGCTGGACGTCCTGCTGCACCCGATCCGCTGGCGGATCGCGCAGCGCGTGCTGGGTCGCGAGGTGACCACAACGGACCTCAAACGCGACCTGCCGGACATCCCCACCACAACGCTGTACCGGCACGTGGCCGCCCTCATCGACGCCGGCTACCTGACCGTCGTCCGCGAACGCAAGATCCGCGGCACCACCGAACGAACCCTCACCCTCGACCAAACCAAGGTCGGCCACATCGACCAACGCGAAGCGCGCGCGATGACCCCCGACCAGCACCGCCAAGCATTCCTGATGATGCTCACCCGCCTGGCCGCAGACTTCGACCGCCTGATCGAAAGCGGCGACCTCTACCCCCGCCTGGACCAACTCGGCTACTCACAACTGGCCATGTACCTGAGCCCGGAAGACATGACCGAGTTCCGCACCCGCTTCGCAGAATTGATCGAGCCCTACCTGATCGGGGCCCCCGGCAAGGACCGCGTGGTCCTGTCGATGTTCTCACTACCCGACAGCTGATCTCGGATGCGTGGAGGCCGGCCCGCTCCAGCGGCCCCGGTCGGCCGAATCGCCGTCCCGGCGGTGCGGCGGTGGGGCACAGCGCATGAGGGGTTTGGTACCTCCGGGTGCGGTGGCGTGTACCGGACGGCGGGGTAACAAGTTTGCACATAGCAACAGATTCTTTCCCCGCTGCCGGGACTGGCAACCAGACCCTGCAACTCCGACTCGCCTCCCGCATGCCAGGCGCGAAGGAACCACCTTGGGGGCCAGCCCTGGGATGGCGGCCAGAACGCATCAAACCCCGGCCATCTCGTTGCTGACCGGGGTGAGAAATGACTAACTGTCGCGCCCCCGGCAGGATTCGAACCTGCGCACCCGCCTCCGGAGGGCGGTGCTCTATCCCCTGAGCTACGGGGGCTCAGGAACGTGCAGAAGAGTAGCAGGAAGTTCATCGAAATCCAGAATCGGGGTGCAGACCGGCGTGCTAGAAACCTGGGATGCGCAAACTAGGGATCTCTCTTGTTGTCGTGCTAGCCGCCCTCCTTCTACCCACCCAGGCCCAGGCCGTCACCGGATGGCATGTTGTCGGGTCTGACAACGCCCGCCCGTTGGACGAGAGCCAGGGCCTGGCCACCGTCACACGTGGCGGAAGTACGCAGTACCGCTACACAGGAATCGGGACCATCCCGTCGGACCTCCTGGTCCGCGGCTGGAACCACGTCGGCGACCCCGGCACATCGCAGGGCTGGTACGTCGAGCCGTACCAGCGTGACGACCGCGGCGGGAAGCTGTACCGCGTGCAGTCGCCGTCCGGCACCTGGTCCAACTACACGCATGCCCTGGAGTCCTGGGAGGCGAACAACAACAGCTTCGCCGCAGTGAGCCCGGATGCGCACTGGCTGGTAACGGGAGAGTGGGGCACCATGGACCGCCTCCTGGTCCTCCCGATGCCCGGTGTGGCCGCCACGGACCCTTCGAAGAACCTCCCGTACGCCGCTGCGATCCGCCTGGACCACCAGGTCCGCGACGTACAGGGCTGCGATTTCGTGAACGCTACTCAGCTCCTGTGCTCCTCCGACGACCCTGACGGCAGCCTGTTCGGTACGACGAAGCCGCTGCTCCAGGTCGACCTGTCCGCCCCGGTCGGCTCGAGTGACGTCACCGGCCATGTGACCTCGCTGGGGCAACTCCCGCTGCAGAGTGGCTGCTCCGGCAGCTTCGAGGTGGAGGGCATCGACTACTACGAGCCCGACGGCACTCTGCGCGTCGTGGTGATGTCCCCGGGCGTGTGCGTCGGTATCGACAGCAAGACGTACCGGTTCCAGCGCTGACGCGCCTGCCGATCGTCGTACGGGGGACCCCTGAGCGGACCCTGGAACCCCGGCGCGGTGGGACCTTTCCACCGTTGAGTGCCGTCATAGTGGACGTAAGCCCAACGGTGCAAAGGAATGGAAAGGAAACGGTACTCATGGCTAGCTCTCTGGTCCGCCCGTCACACGATCGCTGGATCGGCGGTGTCTGCTCCGGACTCGCTCGCCGGTTCGGTATCTCCGCCAACACGATGCGCCTGATCTTCGTGGTCAGTTGTCTGTTGCCGGGCCCGCAGTTCCTGATCTACATCGCGCTCTGGATCCTGATGCCGTCGGAGCGCTGACCCCGGCGCCCGGCTGTCCCTGTGTACCTGACAACCTGCTCTCATGAGAGCAGGCAGGTGGCGCCGGGCGGTCGGGACGGCGGGCGTCCTGCTGTTCGCGGGGGGCCTGCTCGGTGGCTGCCAACTCGGCCCCGCCGCGCCCGCGGCCGCCGAGCTGCGGACCACTGCGCCGCCCTGGGAAGCTCCCCGGGACGCCGTCTCGTACATCGACAAGGCCGGCTTCGAGCGGCTCCCGCTGGACTTCTCCGGCCCGTCGCCGTACACGCTGACCATCGCGATCATTCTCGACGGCAAGCCCGTGCAGGTCGCGGCCGGCATCGGCATCGACAAGCTCCGCGCCGAGCAGGCCGCGGTCCACACCCACACCACCGACGGCACCGTCTGGGTAGAGGCGAAGACCACCGCCGAGCGCCCCACCCTCGCCCAGTTCTTCACCCTCTGGGGCGTCCACTACAACCCCCACTGCCTAGCCGCCGCCTGCACCGCCCTCACCGTCACGGTTGATAGCCAACCTGCCACCTGGGACGCCCCGTTGACCCGCAACAGCCACATCGCGCTCACTGTCCGTCGATGACGTCAATGAGATCACTGCTATCATTGACCGCAGGGAGGTGGTCCTGATGGCGGCGATCACAGTGCGCAATCTCGACGACAAGGTGAAGCACCGGCTGCGGGTTCGAGCAGCCCGGCACGGCCGCTCGATGGAGGCCGAGGCCCGCGCGATCATCGTCGAAGCGGTCGGCCTCGACGAAGAGGAGCCGAACATCCTGCAGGGGCTCCATGAGCGCTTCGCCGAGCTCGGCGGCGTCGACCTGGACATCCCGGCACGGAGCAGCAAGCCCAGGGTCGTGGACTTCGACTGATGATCGTGTTCGATACCGATGTCGGGTCCGAACTGATGAAACCGGCACCCCACCAAGCCGTCGTCGAATGGTATGCCGCTCAGCGCTCGAAGGCCCTGTGGACAACGGCGATCACCGTCGCCGAGATCCGGTACGGGCTCGAGCGGATGCCGTCCGGACGGCGGAGGACAGTGCTGTCGGCGGCTGCCGACGAGGTCTTCGCGCAGTTCGCCGACTCGATCCTGCCGTTCGATGCCGCGGCCGCCGCGCTCTACCCGGAGGTGGTGATCGGTCGCGAACGTGCAGGCCTGCCGATCGAGTATCCGGATGCGCAGATCGCGGCGATCTGCCGGGTTGCGGACGCCACCCTCGCGACGCGCAACACCAAGGACTTCCGGGGGACCGGGGTCGAGCTGGTCAATCCCTGGGAGTGAGCGCCGTACCGGGCTGTGGATGGTGAGTCAAGGGATTGGGGTTGGGCCCATTAGGCTGATCCGGTGACTCCGGAACAGCTCGCTGAGAAGATCCTGCAGGCCCTGGCCGCGCTCGCCGCCGACGGCACCATCACCGTCGAGGGCGGGCTGCCGCGCGAGTTGAAGGTCGAGCGGCCCAAGAACCCCGAGCACGGGGACTACGCGACCAACGTCGCGATGCAGCTCGGCAAGCGCTCCGGGCTGAACCCGCGGCAGTTCGCCGAGCTGCTGGCCGCGAGGCTCCGCGACGACGAGGCGATCACCGCGGTCGAGATCGCCGGGCCCGGGTTCATCAACCTGCGGGTCGCGGCCGATGCCCAGGGCAAGGTCGCGCAGGCGATCCTGGACGCGGGCGCGGCGTACGGGACCAGCGACAGCCTGCAGGGCCGGGCGATCAACCTCGAGTTCATCTCGGCGAACCCGACCGGTCCGCTGCACCTCGGCCACACCCGGTGGGCCGCGGTCGGCGACGCGCTGGCCCGGGTGCTGGCCGCCGCCGGTGCGAGCGTCACCCGCGAGTTCTACATCAACGACCGCGGCAACCAGATGGACAAGTTCGGCGAAAGCCTGAAGGCCGCCGCGAACGGCGAGCCGATCCCCGAGGACGGGTACCACGGGGAGTACATCCTCGATCTGGCCAAGCAGATCGCCGCCGACGTGCCGGGCATCACCGAGCTGCCCGCGGACGAGCAGGTGATCGCGTTCCGCGAGGCGGGGTACGAGCGCCAGCTCAAGGAGCAGCAGGACCAGCTCGAGCACTTCCGGACCAAGTTCGACGTCTGGTTCTCGGAGCGCAGCCTGCACGAGCAGGACGGCGTACCGCATGCGATCCAGAAGCTCCGCGACCAGGGCCACCTGTACGAGGCCGACGACGCGCTGTGGATGCGGACCACGGACTTCACCGACGACAAGGACCGGGTGCTGATCCGGTCGAACGGCGAGCCGACGTACTTCGCCTCCGACGCGGCGTACTACGTGAACAAGCGCGAGCGTGGTTTCGAGACCTGTGTCTACATGCTCGGCGCGGACCACCACGGGTACGTGAACCGGCTGAAGGCGATCGCGGCCTGCGCCGGCGACGACCCAGAGCACAACATCGAGGTCCTGATCGGCCAGCTGGTGAAGATCCTCAAGGGCGGCGAGGAGATGAAGCTGTCCAAGCGGGCCGGCACCATCGTCACGCTCGCCGAGCTGGTCGAGGAAGGCGGCGTCGACGCCCTGCGCTACACGCTCTCCCGCTACCCGACCGACTCGCCGCTGACCCTCGACATCGAGGAGATGACCCGCCAGGCCAGCGAGAACCCGGTGTTCTACGTGCAGTACGCCCACGCCCGGCTCGCCTCCATCCTGCGGAACGCCGACGAGCTCGGCATCAAGCTGGACGAGTTCGACCCGGGCCTGCTCAGCCACGACCGCGAGGGCGACCTGCTCCGCGCGCTGGCCGAGTTCCCCCGGGTGGTGGCGACCGCCGCCGAGCTGCGCGAGCCGCATCGGATCGCGCGCTACCTCGAGGACACCGCGTCCGCGTTCCACAAGTTCTACGACAGCTGCCGCGTGCTGCCGCGCGGCGACGAGGAGGTGGAGCCGGTGCACAAGGCTCGCCTGACCCTGGTCTCCGCGACCCGGACCGTGCTCGCCAACGGGCTCGACCTGCTCGGCGTCTCCGCACCGGAGCGGATGTGAGGGCGCACGAGGCGGGCGCGCTGCACGCCGACATCGGCCACCGGGCACCGCCGTGGCTGCGCGCGCCGCGGGACCCCAACGACCTGGTCACCGCGCTCTGGTCGCACACCGCGAAGAAGAACGGCGACGGCGCCCTCGAGGTCGGCGGCGTCGACCTGCGGGACCTGGTCGCCGAGCACGGCAGCCCGGCGTACGTGCTGGACGAGGACGACTTCCGGATCCGGGCGCGCGCGTTCAAGCACGCCTTCAAGGATTTCGACGTCTACTACGCGGGCAAGGCCTTTCTCTGTACGACGGTGGTCCGCTGGGTGATGGAGGAGGGCCTGAACCTCGACATCTGCAGCGGGGGAGAGCTGGCCGTGGCGCTCCGGGCGGGCGCCGACCCGAAGCGGCTGGGCTTCCACGGCAACAACAAGTCCGAGTCCGAGCTGGCCCGCGCGCTGGATGCCGGCGTCGGGCGGATCATCGTCGACTCGCAGCACGAGATCACCCGGCTGATCGCCCTGGCCGGCGAGCGCGGGGTGACGGCGCCGGTGATGGTCCGGGTCACCGCGGGCGTCGAGGCGCACACCCACGAGTACATCGCGACCGCGCACGAGGACCAGAAGTTCGGATTCTCGATCACCTCCGGCGCGGCCTTCGAAGCCGTTGCCCGGATCAACGAGGCGCCGGAGCTCGAGCTGCTCGGCCTGCACTCGCACATCGGCTCGCAGATCTTCGACTCGTCCGGTTTCGAGGTGGCCGCGAAGCGCGTGATCGCCTTGCACGCAAGGGTTTCCGAGGAGCTCGGCGTCGACATGCCGGAGCTCGACCTGGGCGGTGGCTTCGGGATCGCGTACACCACCCAGGACGACCCGTCGGACCCGGCGCAGCTGGCGACCGAGATGGGCAAGATCGTCGAGCACGAGTGCCGCGCGTTCGAGGTCGACGTACCCAAGGTCTCGATCGAGCCCGGGCGGGCGATCGTCGGCCCGGCGATGTGCACGGTGTACTCGGTCGGCACCGTCAAGGAGGTCGAGCTGGACGCCGGCGCGGCCCGGACGTACGTGTCGGTGGACGGCGGGATGAGCGACAACATCCGCGCCGCGCTGTACGACGCCGACTACTCCTGCACGCTCGCGAACCGGTACTCCGACGCCGAGCCGACGCTGGCCCGCGTGGTCGGCAAGCACTGCGAGGCCGGCGACATCGTCGTGAAGGACGAGTTCCTGCCGTCCGACGTGCAGCCCGGCGACCTGATCGCCGTACCGGGTACCGGCGCGTACTGCCGGTCGATGGCGAGCAACTACAACCACGTGCCGCGGCCACCGGTGATCGCGGTCAAGGACGGCCGAACGCGCGTCGTGGTACGCCGTGAGACCGAAGACGACCTGCTGCTCCTGGACATGGGGACCGCCGATGAACACTGACGACAAACCACTGAAGGTGGGCCTGCTCGGTTGCGGAGTGGTCGGCACCGAGGTGGTGCGGATCCTGACCGAGCAGGCGGACCATCTGGCAGCCCGGGTCGGTGCCCGGCTCGAGATCGCGGGGATCGCGGTCCGGCGGGCCGGCCGGGAGCGCGACATCGCGGTCGACCCGGCGCTGGTCACCACCGACGCGCAGGCACTGGTGTCGCGCGGCGACCTGGACCTGGTGATCGAGGTGATCGGCGGGATCGAACCTGCCCGCGGGCTGATCCTGACCGCGCTCGAGCACGGCGCCTCGGTCGTCACCGCGAACAAGGCCCTGCTCGCCGAGGACGGCCCGACGCTGTTCGCGGCCGCCGAGAAGCACCAGCGCGATCTGTACTTCGAGGCCGCAGTGGCCGGCGCGATCCCGATCCTGCGGCCGCTGCGCGAGTCGCTCGCCGGCGACGACGTGATGCGGGTGATGGGCATCGTCAACGGCACCACGAACTACATCCTCGACAAGATGGACAGCACCGGCGCCGGCTTCGACGAGGCACTCGAGGAGGCCCAGGCGCTCGGGTACGCCGAGGCCGACCCGACCGCGGACATCGAGGGCTTCGACGCCGCCGCGAAGGCCGCGCTGCTCGCGAGTCTCGCGTTCCACACCCGGGTGTCGATCGCCGACGTACACCGCGAGGGCATCACCGAGGTGACCGCGACCGACATCGCGTCCGCCCGGGAGATGGGCTGTGTGGTGAAGTCGCTGGCGATCTGCGAGCTGGACGAGCGGACCGACTCGGTGAGCGCCCGGGTGTACCCGGCGATGATCCCGGTCACGCATCCGTTGGCCAGTGTTCGGGACGCGTACAACGCGGTTTTCGTGGAAAGCAAGGCAGCCGGGCGGCTGATGTTCTATGGTCGTGGTGCCGGCGGCGCCCCGACGGCCAGTGCCGTCCTCGGGGATCTGGTGTCCGCCGCGCGCAACCGGCTCAAGGGTGTGCCGGGGGTCGGCGAGTCGTCGTACACCCAGCGGGCCGTGCGGCCGATGGGCGAAGCGATGACCCGCTACCACGTGTCGCTGGACGTGGCCGACAAGGCCGGTGTGCTGGCGGCGGTTGCCCACGCGTTCTCCGAGCACGACGTGTCCATCCAGACCGTCCGCCAGGAGGGCCGGGGCAGTGACGCGCAGCTGGTGGTGGTCACCCACACCGCGACCGATGCCGCGTTGTCCGCGACCGTGGAGTCCTTGCGGAACATGGACATCGTCCGTGAAGTCAGCAGTGTGATGCGGGTAGAAGGCGAGTAATACACAATGGTTCACCAGTGGCGTGGCGTGATCGAGGAGTACCGAGACCGGCTTCCCGTTTCGGCGGACACGCCGGTGGTCACGCTCGGCGAGGGCGGTACGCCGCTGGTGGCCGCGCAGTGGCTGAGCGAGCAGACCGGCTGCGAGGTGTGGCTGAAGGTCGAGGGCAACAACCCGACCGGCTCGTTCAAGGACCGCGGCATGACGGTCGCGATCTCGCTCGCCGCGCAGGCGGGGGACAAGGCGGTCGTCTGCGCGTCCACCGGCAACACCTCGGCGTCGGCCGCGGCGTACGCCGTACGTGCCGGAATGCTGCCGCTGGTGGTGATCCCGGCCGGGCGGATCGCGAAGGGGAAGCTCGCGCAGGCGGTCGTGCACGGCGCCAAGCTGGTGCAGATCGACGGCGGGTTCGACGACTGTCTGCGGATCGTCCGGGAGCTCGGGAAGAACTACCCGGTCGCGCTGGTGAACTCGGTGAACCCGGTGCGCCTGGAAGGGCAGAAGACCGCGTCGTTCGAGGTCTGTGACGCGCTCGGCGACGCGCCCGACCTGCACCTGCTGCCGGTCGGGAACGCGGGGAACATCGCGGCGTACTGGAAGGGGTACCAGGAGTACGCCAAGGACAAGCTGGCGACCCGGACGCCGAAGATGTGGGGCTTCCAGGCGGAGGGCGCGGCGCCGATCGTGCGCGGCGCGATCGTCGAGAAGCCGGAGACCGCCGCGACCGCGATCCGGGTCGGGAACCCGGCGTCCTGGACGCTGGCCGAGGCCGCGCGGGACGAGTCCGGCGGCCGGATCGACCTGGTCACCGACGAGCAGATCCTCACCGCCCAGCGCGACCTCGCCGCCCGCGAAGGCGTCTTCGTCGAGCCCGCCTCCGCGGCAGGTGTCGCCGGCCTCCTCCTCGCCAAGGCCAACGGCGACCTCCCCGGCGGCTCCACGGTGGTCATCACCGTCACCGGCCACGGCCTGAAGGACATCGACACCGCCCTCAGCCATGCAACGTTCGAAGAACCACCGGTGACCCCCGCAGACACCGACGCCGTCGCCCGCATCGCCGGCCTGGCCTGAGCAGCTGTGGTGGGAGGCGAGATGAACGCTCCGGCCCGGTCCGCAGCAGACGAGTCGGCTGCGCAGGCACAGCAGGCGAGCGGTCGGCGGGCGTGTGATCAGGTTCGGGTTCGGGTGCCTGCGACGAGTGCGAACCTGGGGCCGGGGTTCGATGCGTTCGGGTTGGCTTTGACGTTGTACGACGAGCTTGTGGTCACGCCGGGCGGGTCCGGGGTGACGGTGCAGGTCAGCGGGTGTGGTGAGGGTGAGGTGCCGCTGGACGAGTCGCATCTGGTGGTGCGGGCGATCCGGGCGGGGCTGGAGGTGCTGGGGGCCTCGGTGCCGGGGTTCACGTTGCGGTGTGAGAACCGGATTCCGCACGGTCGCGGGCTCGGGTCCTCGTCGGCCGCGATCGTCGGCGGGCTGGCCGCGGCGTACGCGCTGGCCGGCGAGCCGGTCGATCGAGAGCGTCTCGTCGTACTGGCGAACGAGATCGAAGGGCACCCCGACAACGTCGCAGCTGCGGCCCTCGGTGGGTTCACCATCGCTTGGACGGAAGGCACGACGTCTGACAAGGAGCTTGGCCGCGCGGTCAGGCTGGAGCCGGCGGCTGGAACTGCCGCGGTTGCTTACGTACCGGACAATCGCGTGCTGACCAAGGAGGCGCGCGGATTGCTGCCGGGCGTTGTTTCCCACAGCGATGCCGCGGCCAATGCAGGAAAGGCCGCACTGCTCGTGGCCGCGCTGACCGGGCGGCCCGAGTTGCTGCTCACCGCGACCGAGGACCGGCTGCACCAGGAGTACCGCGAACCGGCGATGCCGGAGAGCCTCGCGCTGGTCCACGAACTGCGGCGCAGCGGTCTGGCCGCGATCGTCAGCGGGGCCGGCCCGACGGTCGCCGTACTCGGCGGTGACGACGACAAGAGCGCAGGTCGGACCGGGTTTTTCCGGGGTACGCCGGACGCTCCGGACGGCTGGACGAAGTACGAACTGGGAGTCGATCCAGTCGGCGTACAGGTCTGGTCCATGGAGGCGGGCTGACCCGGGGAATGTACCGCGGCGGACACGCGTTGTACGTCGGGAGTCGGCAGAAGGACCCGTAGTGGTGCTAGTCTCGACTCACCCGATCCCCTCCAGGTGATCGGTGTGCTCTCGTCACGATCCGGGCTGTGCTCCCGGCACCCTGTGTTGTGTGGCGACCCTCCTGTGGATGTGACCTTGCGCCGCCTGCGTCGGAGATGTCCGGGGGGACTCAGATCGAGCGAGAGCCCTCTTGTACCCCGCGTGCCCGTTGTGTGGCCGTGGGTGGAATGAAATTGGTCGATGAGCCGTATCGGACATCGACGATCCGTGTGGGAAGGACCTCACGTGACAGAAACTGTTGAAGCCTCCAGCGGAGCGGACGCAGCGGCCACCACCGCCACGCGTCGCCGCAAAGCTGGCGGCGGCCTCGAAGGCATGCTGCTCCCCGAGCTCAAGCAGCTCGCCGGGACGCTCGGCATCAAGGGCACCGGCGCGCTGCGCAAGGGCCAGCTGATCGAGGCGATCAAGGCCGCTCAAGCGGGTTCGTCCGCGGGCGGCTCTACCGGCCGCAGCCGGGCGAAGGCCATGCAGCCGACGCTCGACGAGGCGGCCGAGGCGCCGGCGGCGAAGACCGCCGAGACGCCGGCCAAGCGCGACGGCGGCAGTCGCCGGAGCCGCGCCGCCGCGCAGAAGGACGCGGCCACGGACGCGGCGCCGAGCGAGGCGCCCGCCCAGCACGACGTACAGCACGACGCCCGGCAGAACGGTGCCGCCCCCGAGGCCGCCGTCGAAGCGCCCGCGGCGAGGCAGCCGCAGCCGGAGCCGGCCGCGCAGAACGGTGCCCAGGCCGGCCAGGTCGAGGAGCGCACCGACGACCGTGGTGAGAACCAGGGCCGCACCCGCGACCGGAACAACAACCGGAGCCGCGACAACCAGAACCGCGAGCAGAACCGGGACAACAACCGGGACGCTCAGCGCGACAGCCGGGACGCTCAGCGCGACGGCAACCGCGAGCAGAGCCGCGACAACCGCGGCCGCGACAACCAGGGCCGCGACAACCAGGGCCGGGACAACCGCGGCGACAACCAGCGGAACCGCCAGGACCGGCAGGACCGGCAGGACCGGCAGGATCGTCAGGACCTGAACGACCGGAACATCGACCGGGGCGAGGACGGCGAGGGCCGTCGCCGGCGTCGCCGGGGTCGCGACCGGGAGCGGACCCGCGACGGCCAGGGCGGTCGCGACGGTGGCCGGGACAGCGGGCGCGACGGTGGGCGCGACAGCGTCCGGGACAGCGTCCGGGACAATAGCCGCAACCGCGGCCGCGGCGAGCGGTACGACGCCGAGCCGACGATCTCCGAGGACGACGTCCTGGTCCCCGCGGCCGGCATCCTCGACGTACTCGACAACTACGCGTTCGTCCGGACCAGCGGCTACCTGCCCGGCCCGAACGACGTGTACGTCGCACTCTCGATGGTGAAGCGCTACGGCCTCCGCAAGGGCGACGCGATCACCGGTGCGGTGAAGCAGCCGCAGGAGGGCGAGCGCAAGGAGAAGTTCAACCCGCTGGTCCGGATCGACACCGTGAACGGCGCCGACCCGGAGATCGCCAAGCAGCGGCAGGACTTCAACAAGCTCACCCCGCTGTACGCGACCGAGCGGCTCCGCCTGGAGACCGAGCCGGGGATCCTCACCACCCGGATCGTCGACATCGTCAGCCCGATCGGCAAGGGCCAGCGCGGCCTGATCGTCTCGCCGCCGAAGGCCGGCAAGACGATGGTGCTGCAGGCGCTCGCGAACGCGATCACCACGAACAACCCCGAAGTACACCTGATGGTCGTGCTGGTGGACGAGCGGCCCGAAGAGGTCACCGACATGCAGCGGACGGTCAAGGGCGAGGTCATCGCCTCGACGTTCGACCGGCCGGCCGACGACCACACCACGGTCGCGGAGCTGGCGATCGAGCGGGCCAAGCGGCTGGTGGAGCTCGGCCACGACGTCGTCGTACTGCTGGACTCGATCACCCGGCTGGGCCGTGCGTACAACATCGCGGCGCCGGCCAGCGGGCGGATCCTGTCCGGTGGTGTGGACTCGTCCGCGCTGTACCCGCCGAAGCGATTCTTCGGTGCGGCCCGGAACATCGAGGACGGCGGCTCGCTGACGATCCTCGCGACCGCGCTGATCGAGACCGGCTCGAAGATGGACGAGGTGATCTTCGAGGAGTTCAAGGGCACCGGCAACATGGAGCTCCGGCTGCGCCGCGAGTTCGCCGACCGGCGGATCTTCCCGGCGATCGACGTGGTCGCCTCCGGCACCCGCCGCGAGGAGCTGCTGATGTCCAAGGACGAGACCCAGGTGGTCTGGAAGCTGCGCCGGGTGCTGTCCGCACTCGACGGGCAGGCCGCGCTGGAGCTCCTGATCGGCAAGCTCAAGGAGAGCAAGTCGAACATCGAGTTCCTGCTCCAGGTCAATAAGACCACCCCGTCGACCGGGTCCAGCCACGGCACCACCAACGGCGACTGAACAACCCTCGATTACCAGTTTGCCGCCCTCGGGTGGCAAACTGGTCTGTCGGTTCCGGTTCACGTTCGTACCGTGCGAACGACCCGGGGCACCTGAACCTAGGAGACTGTCTTGAAGAGCGACATCCATCCGACGTACGTGGAGACCACGGTGACCTGCACCTGTGGCGCCACGTTCACCACGCGCTCGACCGCGGAGAACGGCGTCATCCACGCCGACGTGTGCTCGCAGTGCCACCCCTTCTACACCGGCAAGCAGAAGATTCTGGACACCGGTGGCCGGGTCGCCCGCTTCGAGAAGCGGTACGCGAAGAAGTAGCTTTCCTGCCGCGCGCCGGTTCCGCATTCACTTGCGGAACCGGCGCGCGGTTTGTGTTTGTCCAGCCTGAAGGGAGGAGTGCGGCATGTTTGAGGCAGTGGAAACGCTCAAGGCGGAGTACGCCGAGCTGGAGCGGCAGATGTCGGAGCCGGAGCTGCACTCCGACCAGGCCAACGCCCGCCGGGTCGGCAAGCGGTACGCCGCGCTGGCGCCGGTGGTGCGGACGTACGACGAGTGGCTGCAGACCGGCGACGACATCGAGGCGGCCCGGGAGCTGGCGTCCGAGGACCCGGCGTTCGCGGAGGAGGCCACGCGGCTGACGGCGCGGCGGGACGAGCTGACAGACAAGTTGCAGACGCTGCTCGTGCCACGGGACCCCAACGACGACAAGGACGCGATCCTCGAGATCAAGGCCGGCGAGGGCGGCGACGAGTCGGCGCTGTTCGCCGGGGATCTGCTGAAGATGTACCTGAAGTACGCCGAGTCGCAGAACTGGAAGACCGAGGTGCTGGACTCGGCCGAGTCCGACCTCGGCGGGTACAAGTCGATCACGGTCGCGGTGAAGGCAAAGGGTACGCCGGAGCCGGGCGACGCGCCGTACGCGAAACTGAAGTTCGAGGGCGGCGTGCACCGGGTGCAGCGGGTACCGGTGACCGAGTCGCAGGGGCGGATCCACACGTCCGCGGCCGGCGTACTGGTGCTGCCGGAGGCCGAGGACGTCGACGTCGAGATCGACCAGAACGACCTGCGGATCGACGTGTTCCGGTCGTCCGGTCCGGGCGGGCAGAGCGTGAACACGACCGACTCCGCCGTACGGATCACACACCTGCCGACCGGCATCGTCGTCTCGATGCAGAACGAGAAGTCCCAGCTGCAGAACCGGGAACAGGCGATGCGGGTACTGCGCTCCCGGTTGCTGGCGGCCGCGCAGGAAGCGGCGGACCAGGAGGCGTCGGACGCCCGTCGCTCGCAGATCCGCACGGTGGACCGCTCGGAGCGGGTCCGCACGTACAACTTCCCGGAGAACCGCTTCTCCGACCACCGCGTCGGCTACAAGGCCCACAACCTCGATCAGGTCCTCGGCGGCGACCTCGAGCCCGTCATCAAAGCCCTCACCGAAGCGGACCTCGCAGCGCGCCTCGAGTCCGTCGATACCCAGTGAGCACAAAACAACACCCCCTCGCTCCGCTCGGGGGCGGGGATGGCGACGCCCACGCCCACGCAGCTGGTCCCACCGGCAGCCCGACCGCGCCGGGCAACGCGGGCGGCGCGCCTCCACCACCCAACGCGGGTGGCGCGGCTACTGCACCCAGCGCGGGTGGTGGGGTGCGGGAGGTTGTGGGTGCGGCGGGTGAGCGGTTGCGGGGGGCTGGGGTTGCGTCGCCGGAGTTTGATGCCGGTGAGTTGATGGCGTTCGTCACGGGGTCCAGCCGGTTGCACCTCTCCGAGCCGACCGTGGAGCAGCGGGCGCGGTACGACGAGCTGGTTGAACGGCGGATGCGGCGGGAGCCGTTGCAGCATCTGACGGGGACCGCGGCGTTCAGGTACCGGGAGCTGGCGGTGGGGCCGGGAGTGTTTGTGCCGCGGCCGGAGACCGAGGTGATGGTCGGGTGGGTGCTGGAGCGGATCGCCGGCGTACCGAATCCTTTGGTTGTCGATCTGTGCAGTGGGTCGGGGGCGATCGCGGGGGCGGTGGCGACCGAGCGGCCGGACAGCACGGTGCATGCGGTGGAGCTGTCCGCCGACGCCGTCGCGTGGGCTCGGCGGAATCTGGAAGGTACCGGGGCGATCCTGCACGAGGGGGACATCGCCGGATGTCTGCCGGAGCTCGACGGGCAGGTGGATGCGGTGATCTCGAACCCGCCGTACATCCCGTTGACCGCCTGGGAGTCCGTCACCACCGAGGTCCGCGACCACGACCCGGCGCTCGCGCTGTGGTCCGGCGACGACGGCCTCGACGAGATCAAGGTCGTCGCCGCCACCGCGGGCCGCCTCCTCAAGCCCGGCGGCTGGTTCGCCTGCGAACACGCCGACGTACAAGGCGAATCAGCCCCCGCAGTGTTCGCCGCCAGCGGCCTGTACGCCGAGGTCCGCGACCAACTGGACCTCTCCGGCCGCCACCGCTTCGCCACCGGCCGCCGGATCTGAACACCTGAGGGGTCAACCCCTGAGCTGGCCCCTTCACCTGCCGCATGCCAGCAGCGAACGGGCGACCTCAAGCGTTAACCCCCGAAATGGCGCCGCGGGGAGCGGGCGGGCGTAGCGCGCCGGGCGGAGCAGGCCGGGGAGGTGGGGGGAGTGGACCGGGTGCGGGCGATGCCGCGTGGGCGGGGAGGTCGGGCGGGCCTGGCGGTGTAGCAGGCCGGGTGGAGGGGGTTAGGTGCGGGTGATGCCGTGTGGGCGGGAGGTTGGGCGGGCTGGTGGTCTGGTCAGGTCCTGGTCGCGGATTCGGGCGGTGGGCGGCGCGTCGATGGGTCGGCGGGAGAGGCGGCAGACGACCAGGTGGTGGTCGGCGCCGGGGAGCTGGATCACCTCCGCCTGGCGGGTGATCAGGTCGCGCGTGGAGAACAGGCGGTCGATCGAGCGGCCGTCCGGGGTTGTCGCGGGTGGTGGGTCGCCGAACGCGTCCACCAGCCCGAGCCGTTCGCCGAAGAACTCCCGCGGGTTGGGCATGTTCAGATCACCCGCAACCACCGCCCGCCGGACACCCCGCGCCGCCAGCTCGCCCTGCAGATACGCCGCCAGCTGTACGCCGTACTCGCGCCCCGCCCCCTCCTGATACGTGTACTCGACCCCGTCCGCGCTCCGGAACATATGCACCGGGCAGACCTGCCCACCAACGATGTCCACCTCACCGAACGCCCCGAACTCCCCCCGCGCCACCACGAACCCCTTCGGATGCGGATCCATCGGAGCCCCTGTCCGCCAGTGCAGGTAGTCGATCGGCGGATCCGGCAGGTCGATCCGCTCCAGCTCGGTCAGCGCGTACGCCGAGACGATCCCTACGCCCAGTCGCTCGACGCCCGGGATGTGCGAGTCCGAGAACTCCTGCCGTGCGAACGACAGCTCCCGCCCCGGCATCGCCGCCGCGCCCAGCCGCTCCAGCTGATCGCCCCGGGTGTCGAGCTCCGTCACGATCAGTACGTCGGCCTGCAGCCCGGCGAGCGCCCGCCCGAAATCCGCGGTCCGGTCGGCGTCCGCGTAGCCGTCCGGCCCGACCAACCGCCCGCCGGCGACGTTCGCGAAGGCGATCGAGATCACTCGTAGACCACCAACTCCGGTCGTGGCTTCAGCGCCAGCACCTGCGCGGGCGTCATCAGCGGCCCGTGCCGCGTGTCCTCGGTGTAGAACAACTTGAACCCGGCATGCACGCCCGCGGGCAGCCGCGTGGTCAGCTTCGACCACGTCTTCAGCTTGTCCTTGCGCGCGCCGATCCCGTCGACCGACTTGATCGTCACCACGCCGGGATGTGCCTTGAGCGCGGCCTCGTCGCTGACGATCTTCGTCGACAGCTGATGGAACACGAACACCTTCTCGGGCAGGTGCTGGGCAGTCACCAGCCCCGAGAGGTACGCCGCGATCCTGTCCAGCTCGGCACCCGTCGTGTGCCCGAAGACCTTGCCCGGCACCTGCGTCGCCCCGACCGCCCACTCAGGATCGAACGCGAGCCCGACGTCCGGCTCCTTCAGCCACCGCTCCAGCCGCTGCACCTCGGGCAGGATCTTCGCGCGTCCGGGCTGGATGTCGAGCAGCAACAACATCCTGTGCTTCCGCGCGACCGTCAGGTACTGCGCGATCTTCGCGTCAGGCAACCGCCCGCGGTACATCCCGTCCTTACCGCGCGAGCCCCGAGCGACCACGGTGATCAGCTCCAGCACAGGCTGCGGCGTACGCCCGGCCGCATAAGCACGCGCCAGGGTCTCCAGCTTGGCGGCCTTCGCGTCCAGGTCCTTGTCCAGCGGCCCTAGCGCAGGAGAGCCAGGAAGACCGACGTACGCCACCAGTTGATAGTGAGGGAACAGCACCCGCCCGCCCCGCGGCAGACCGGCAGGCGCCGGCGGGAGAGCGGGCGTGGACCTGGTAGCAGGCGGAGGTGTCGCGGCCGGTGGGCGCTTGTCGCTGCAGCCGGTCAGGGCCAGCAGTACGACGGCTACCACCGCACAGGCTCTCCGCATCAGCCCAGCCAACCACACGTCACCGACCGAGCAGGTCGAGCCGCAGGTCGTCCGTCACGGGGCACGGTTTGTCAGCTACAGCGCGTTCACGCCCACGTAGGCGTCGATCTCGGACAGCAGGGCGGTCTTCACCGAGTCCTCGGCGAACGACTCGCGGACCGCGGTCTTCGCCAGTTCGCCGACGCCGGCCTCGTCGAGGTCGAGCAAGCGTGCAGCGACGGCGTACTCGTTGGTGAGGTCGGTGCCGAACATCGGCGGGTCGTCGGAGTTGATCGTCACCACGAGGCCGGCGTCGACCATCGCGCGCAGCGGGTGCACGTCGTACGAGTCGACCGCCCGGGTGGCGATGTTGGACGTCGGGCTGACCTCCAGCGGGATCCGGTGCTCGCCGAGGTAGTCCACCAGCGCCGGGTCCTGCATGGTCGACGTACCGTGGCCGATCCGCTCGGCCTTCAGCACCCGCAGCGCATCCCAGATCGTCTGCGGACCGGTCGTCTCACCGGCGTGCGGCAGGCTGTGCAGCCCGGCCGCGACGGCCGCCTCGAAGTGCGGCTGGAACTGCGGCCGCGGTACGCCGATCTCCGGACCGCCGAGCCCGAACCCGATCAGCCCCTCCGGCCGGATCCTGGTGGCGATCCGCAGCGTCTCGTCGGCGGCCGGGATGCCCGCCTCGCCGGAGATGTCGAAGATCCACCGCAGGACCAGGCCGAACTCCTTCTCGGCCGCGACCCGGGCGTCCTCGATCGCCTCGCAGAACGCCTCGGCCTGGATCCCGCGGACCACCGAGGTGTACGGCGTGACGGTCAGCTCGGCGTACCGCAGGTTCTGCTGCTCGGACATCTCGCGGGCGACCTCGTAGGTCAGCAGCCGGACGTCCTCGGGTGTCCGGACCAGCTCGACCACGGACAGGTAGATGTCGATGAAGTGGGCGAAGTCGCTGAACCTGAAGTACTCCGCCAGCGCCGCCGGGTCGGCCGGCACCGGCGAGTTCGGGTGCCGGGCGGCGAGCTCGGCGACGATCCGCGGCGAGGCGGACCCGACGTGGTGGACATGCAACTCGGCCTTCGGCAATCCGGCGAGGAACTCACGGGACACAGTCATGACCGGGATCCTAAAGAGTGCTGCGGGTTCGAGGCCGCAAAGCTGACAATCAACTGTCAGGAACCGGCCCGGCTACCTCCCGCCCCCGCGGGAGTGGCACGATTCACTCCGTGAGTGAGCGCTTCGACTTCACCGGGGACGAACTGGCACCGGCGTACCGCGCAGCGGTGGACGCCATCGAGGCCGGGGACCTGGTCGTGCTGCCGACCGACACCGTCTACGGAATCGCTGCCGACGCCTTCAAGGCGGACGCCGTGCAGCGGCTGATGGACGCCAAGGGCCGCGGCCGGGACATGCCGCCGCCGGTGCTGATTTCGGTGGTGGAGTCGCTGGACGCGCTCGCCACCGACGTACCGGACGCCGGACGGAAGCTCTGCGAGGAGTTCTGGCCCGGCCCGCTGACGGTGATCTGCCACGCGCAGAGTTCGCTGATGTGGGACCTGGGGGAGACCCAGGGCACGGTCGCGCTCCGGGTGCCGGACCACGAGAACACCCGCGAGCTGCTGTCCCGCACCGGGCCGCTCGCGGTCAGCTCGGCGAACACCTCCGGCAAGCCTGCGGCGCTGGACGTGTACGACGCCGAGGAACAGCTGGGCGAGTCGGTCGCGGTGTACCTGGACGGCGACCGGGTGAGCGGCGGCCAGCCGTCGACGATCGTCGACATCACCGGCGAGACACCCCGCGTACTGCGCGTCGGCGCACTGTCCGTCGAACAACTCCGCGCCGTCGCCCCGGACCTGACCGCGTACGACGAACCCGAGCCCCCCACGAAGCCGGCCGACGAAGCCGAGCCGGCCGAAGAAGCCAAGCCGGTAGACGAAGCCGAGCCGGCCGGTGACGCCAAGCCGGTCGACGAAGAGAAGCCGGTCGATCAAGCCAAGCCGGTAGACGAAGCCAAGCCGGTAGACGAAGCCAAGCCCGTAGACGAAGCCAAGCCAACTGATGAGCCGGCTGAGGCGTCCAACAAGCAGGACGAGAAGAAGACCGACTCCGATGTGAGGCCTGCGGACTAGTGCGCGAGTACCTGCTGGTCCTGTTCGTGGCGATGGCCACGACCTTCCTGCTGACCGGCGTCGCCCGGCAGATCGCGATGCGGTACGGCGCGGTCGCCAAGGTCCGGGCCCGGGACGTGCACAAGGTGCCGATCCCGTACTTCGGCGGCCTGTCGATCCTCGGCGGCCTGATCGCCGGGTACGCGGTCGCCTCGAACCTGCCGTTCCTCGGCAACAGCCTGCAGGTCGCGCACGACGCCCGCGCGATCCTGGTCGGCGGCGTGGTGATCTGCGCGGTCGGCGTGGTCGACGACCTGTACGAGCTGGACGCGATCACCAAGCTGGCCGGCGAGGTGCTCGCGGTCGGCGTACTCGTTGTCCAAGGCATCCAGTTGTACTGGCTGCCGCTGCCCGGTGGGGTGATCTCGCCGTCGCCCGCGCAGCTCGCCGTACTCACCGCCGGCATCCTGCTGGTGTCCTGCAACGCGGTGAACTTCGTCGACGGCCTGGACGGCCTGGCGGCCGGCGTGACCGCGATCGGTGCGACCGCGTTCTTCATCTACTCGTACCTGCTGAACGTGCACGAGAACCTCGACCGCGCCACCACGTCGACGTTGATCACGGTCGCGCTGGCCGGCGCCTGCCTCGGCTTCCTGCCGCACAACTTCTTCCCGGCCAGGGTTTTCATGGGCGACTCCGGCGCCCTGCTGATCGGCCTGATGCTGGCCGCGTCGACGATCAGCCTGACCGGCCAGATGGACCCGAACGCGGTCCCGTACGAGGTCGGCGGCTCCAGCCTGCTGCCCGCGCTCCTGCCGTTGGTGCTCCCAATCGCCATCCTCGCGATCCCGGCGCTGGACCTGACGCTCGCGTACATCCGCCGTACCAAGGCGGGCCGGTCGCCGTTCGCGGCCGACAAGCAGCACCTCCATCACCGCCTCATGCAACGCGGCCACTCGCACCGCCGCGCCGTGCTGCTGATGTACCTGTGGACCGCCTTGATCGCGTACGGCGTGGTCGTCCTCGGCCTGGTCCTGTACTGGTGGACGGCGCTGATCGTGTTCGCCGTCGCGGTCACCGCGGTACTGCTCACGACGGGTCTCCCTGGCCGTCGCCGGAAACCGCTCGCCAAAGTCTGAGTGCCCGCTGAGAGGGACCAGACCACCCATCGGTGTGGCCTACCGATAAGGTGTGGCTGTACAGCGGCAGGGGACTCGTTTTGCTGACCGTGCAGACTTTGTGCTAGTTTTCACAAGCACCAGCAAAGAACAGCGACACCCCTGACCCCGCCCACCCGACGAGTTGGCCGCGAGACCAGCCCGCCTGCAGGACGGAACCACCAGATGGCTCCCACGAACCACCGCCAGAAGATCGCCGGAGAAGCGACCAAGCACCCGGCGCTGGTCATGCTGCGTGGAGCGCTGGTCGCGGCGCTGGTCGTCGGGGTGAACGCGGCCGCCGTGTCCACCGTCGCCGCCGGGCTGCCCGGCCTCTGGGGCGCGTTGCTCGGCCTGCTGATCGTGGTCGTCTTCTCCGGTGCCGGCCTGTTCGCGCTGCACCTGTCCCGGAACACCACCCCGACCATGCAGCTCGCGGTCGCGATGGCGTCGTACACCGGCCGGATCGCGGTCTTCGGCGGGCTGCTGGCGATCGCGCTGAGCTCGGACACGCTCGCGAAGTACGTGAACCTGACCGTGCTCGGCCTGGTCGCGCTGGTGGTCGTGATGGGCTGGATGGCCGGCGAGATCTGGGCCTGGTCCCGGCTTCGGGTGCCGATCTACAACCTCGACAAAGAGGTGACCAGATGAGCACCGTAGGTAACGTTTCGCCTGCTGTGGTGGAGATTACGGGCCCTGATGTGACCACAACTGTCACCAACTGGTACGTTTCGGGTGCCAATGAGCGAGCAAAAGGATCCGAAGCCATCACCCGGAGCGGGCGACGGCTGGCGGGTCCTGTCCTACTTGATCGGCGGTGTCCTGGTCTACGGGGGCATCGGGTTCGGGTTGGACCGCCTCCTCGGCACCCAGTTTTTGGTTCTGGTGGGCATCGTCCTCGGTGCCGGGCTCACCATCTTGATGTTGCACTTCCGGTACGGGTCGCGGTCCTGACCTCAGGTCCGATCCCTACCGGGTCTGACGTTGTTGACCGCCATGCCCTGAGCCGCCCTGCCCTTTGCCACAAGGCGTCCGACTTGAGCACGACGCGAGAGGAGACCCGGTGACCGCCGGCGTTCCGACCGAGTTCATCGCACCCGGTCCGCAAAGCTTCAACACCCCGCCGATCATCGATGGCGTGGACTGGTTCACCAAGCCCGTGCTGGTGGCCGCGCTGTCCGTCGTCGTCATCGTCTGGTTCTTCTGGGGTGCGTCGCGTAAGGCGGCGATCGTCCCGACCAAGCTGCAGTTCGCCGGCGAGCTCGGGTACAACTTCGTCCGCAACTCGATCGCCCGGGACGCGATCGGCAGCCAGGACCACATGAAGTACGTGCCGTACCTGTGCGGCCTGTTCTACTTCATCCTGCTGAACAACGTCGCCGCGTCGATCCCGCTCTTCCAGTTCCCGACGTTCAGCCACATCGGCTGGGCGTACGTCGCGGCCGTGATCAGCTGGGTCATCTACAACGCTGTCGGCATCAAGAAGCACGGTCTCTGGGGCTACTTCAAGCACCAGACGATGCCGGCCGGCGTGCCGCTGTGGCTGATGCCGCTGATGATCCCGATCGAGTTCATCTCGAACATCGTGGTCCGGCCGGTCTCGCTGAGCCTGCGGTTGTTCGCGAACATGTTCGCCGGTCACATCCTGCTGCTGGTGTTCGTGCTCGGCGGCGAGTACATGGTGTTCGAGTCCGGGAAGATCTTCCTCGGTGGCGTCGGCATCATCACCTTCATCATGGGCATCGCGATCGCCGGGCTGGAGCTGTTCGTGCAGTGCATCCAGGCCTACATCTTCGTGGTGCTGACCGCGCAGTACATCGGCAGCGCGATCGCCGACGACCACTGATCCGCAGTACTCCAAAGACCCGTAACGGAAACCCGGATAGGCCCTATCCGTACCGAAAGGAAACACCGCAATGGTGAGCAACATCGCTCTCGCAATCACCGGCAACATCGCCGTCCTGGGCTACGGCCTCGCCGCGATCGGCCCGGGCGTCGGCGTCGGCCTGATCTTCGCCGCGGTGATCAACGGCACCGCGCGGCAGCCGGAGGCCCAGAACAAGCTGCAGTCGATCGCCTGGATCGGCTTCGGCGTCACCGAGGTTCTGGCCATCATCGGTATCGCCCTCGCCTTCGTGTTCAAGGCCGGCGCCTGATCCACCCCTTTTCCAGACTGACTGACAGGACGCAGATATGACGACGTTGGTGCTACCGCTCGCGGCGGCCGCAGGCGAGGATGTGAACCCGCTGCTGCCGCACACCGCCGAGATCATCTTCGGCTTCGTCTTCCTGGTTCTGCTGGCCATCGCCTTCGCCAAGGTCGTCGTACCGAAGTTCGAGAAGGCGTACGCCGATCGGACCGCGGCGATCGAAGGCGGGATGAACGAGGCCAAGCGGGCCCAGGCCGAGGCGAAGGCGGCTTTGGAGAAGTACAACGCGCAGCTGGCCGAGGCCCGGCAGGAAGCTGCGAAGATCCGCGAGGACGCCCGCGAGCAGGGTGCGGTGATCATCGCGGAGATGCGTGAGCAGGCGAGCGCCGAGGCTGAGCGGATCGTCACGCACGCGCGGGCCCAGATCGACGCGGAGCGGGCGCAGGCGGTGACCTCGCTGCGTTCCGAGGTCGGCACCATGGCGACCACGCTGGCCGGCCGGATCGTCGGTGAGTCGCTCGAGGACGAGGCCCGGCAGCGCCGGACCGTCGAGCGCTTCCTGGCCGAGCTGGAAGAGTCGGAGTCCGCTCGTCAGGCTGTCGGAACGGACAGCTGATGCGCGGCGCGTCGAACGTGTCACTCGCCCGGGCCGAGCAGGCCCTGGCGGGTGTGACCCCGGCCGAGGGCCTCGGCAGCGAGCTGTTCTCGATCGCAAAGCTGCTCGACGGCAGCGGCGCGCTCCGGCGCGCGCTGACCGACCCGGCGCGGCCGGCCGACGCGAAGGTGGCGCTGGCCGGGCAGCTGTTCGGCGGCAAGATCTCCGCCCAGGCGCAGGAGATCCTGTCCGCCGCGGTGGCCGGTCGCTGGGTCAGCGGCCGGGACCTCGGTGACACCCTGGACCAGCTCAGCGTCGAGGCCGACGTGGCGTACGCCGACACCCGGCGGAAGCTGGACGAGGTCGAGGACGAGCTGTTCCGGCTGGACCGGGTGGTCGTCGCCGAGCGCGTCCTGGCCGACAAGCTGGGCGACCGGGGGATCCCGGTCGAGCACCGCCAGGAGCTGCTCCGCGGACTGCTGCAGGGCAAGGCGGACGGCACCACGGTGCGGCTCGCCGAGCGGGCCGTGGACGGCCGGGGCCGCAACTTCGCGGCCTCGATGCGGGCCTACCAGGTCGCCGCGGCGGCCCGGCGGAACGCCAGCATCGCGACCGTGCGGGTGGCCAACGACCTGACCGAGGCGGAGCACACCCGGCTCGCGGCAGCGCTCGGACGGCAGTACGGCCGGGAGATCCAGCTGAACGTCATCGTCGACCCGAACGTGGTCGGCGGCGTCCGGGTGGACATCGGCGACGAAGTGATCGACGGAACCATCGCGGCCAGGCTCGACGACGCGCAACGGCGCATCGCAGGCTGACGGCCCTCCTAGACAAAGGAAACACAATGGCTGAGCTCACGATCAGGCCGGAGGAGATCCGGGACGCCCTGGATCGGTTCGTCACCGAGTACCAACCGGCCGAAACCGCCGCCGAGGAGGTCGGCACCGTCGTCGACGCGGGTGACGGTATCGCCCACGTCGAGGGCCTGCCCTCGGTGATGACCAACGAGCTGCTCGAGTTCGAGAACGGCACCCGCGGTATCGCGCTGAACCTGGACGTCCGCCAGATCGGTGTCGTGATCCTCGGTGAGTACGACGGGATCGAGGAGGGCCAGCAGGTCCGCCGGACCGGTCAGGTGCTGTCGGTGCCGGTCGGCGAGGGCTACCTCGGCCGCGTCGTCGACCCGCTCGGCAAGCCGATCGACGGCCTGGGCGAGATCCAGGGCATCGACGGCAACCGGGCGCTCGAGATCCAGGCCGCCGGCGTCATGGACCGCCAGGAGGTCCGGCAGCCGCTGCAGACCGGCATCAAGGCGATCGACGGCATGATCCCGATCGGCCGCGGCCAGCGCGAGCTGATCATCGGCGACCGCAAGACCGGCAAGACCGCGATCGCGATCGACACGATCATCAACCAGAAGGCGAACTGGGCGTCCGGCGACCCGGACAAGCAGGTCCGCTGCATCTACGTCGCGATCGGCCAGAAGGGCTCGACGATCGCCGCCGTCCGCGGCGCGCTCGAAGAGGCCGGCGCGATGGAGTACACCACCATCGTCGCCTCCCCGGCGTCCGACCCGGCCGGCTTCAAGTACGTCGCGCCGTACACCGGATCCTCGATCGGCCAGCACTGGATGTACCAGGGCAAGCACGTGCTGATCGTCTTCGACGACCTCACCAAGCAGGCCGAGGCGTACCGCGCGATGTCGCTGCTGCTGCGCCGCCCGCCGGGCCGCGAGGCGTACCCGGGTGACGTCTTCTACCTGCACAGCCGGCTGCTCGAGCGTTGCGCGAAGCTGTCCAACGAGCTCGGCGCCGGCTCGATGACGGGTCTGCCGATCATCGAGACCAAGGCGAACGACGTCTCGGCGTTCATCCCGACCAACGTCATCTCGATCACCGACGGCCAGATCTTCCTGCAGTCCGACCTGTTCAACGCGAACATCCGGCCCGCCATCGACGTCGGTATCTCGGTGTCCCGGGTCGGCGGCGCCGCGCAGGTCAAGGGCATGAAGAACGTGTCCGGCACGCTGAAGATCGACCTCGCGCAGTTCCGCGCGATGGAGGCGTTCGCGATGTTCGCGTCCGACCTGGACGCCACCTCGCGGCGGCAGCTGGACCGTGGCCAGCGGCTCGTGCAGCTGCTCCGCCAGCCGCAGTACTCGCCGTACCCGGTCGAGGACCAGATCGTCTCGATCTGGGCCGGCACCAACGGGCACTTCGACGACGTACCGGTGAACGACGTACTGCGCTTCGAGCGGGACTTCCTGGACTACCTGCGCCGGGAGAGCAAGGTGCTGGACGCGATCCGCGAGTCCGGGCTGTTCGGCGACGACGAGGCACAGGCCGTGACCGACGCGCTGAAGTCCTTCAAGCCGACCTTCCAGACCTCCGAGGGCACGCTGCTCGGCACCGAGGCCGCGGCCGAGGCGATGGACGAGGCGGACGTCGACCAGGAGCAGATCGTCAAGCAGAAGCGGGGCTGATCGAACGTGCCAGCCAACCTGCGGGAGCTACGCGATCGGAAGGCTTCGGTCACGACGATCAAGAAGCTCACCCGCGCGATGGAGCTGATCGCGGCGTCCCGGATCGTCAAGGCGCAGCAACGCGCCGCGGCGGCCGGTCCGTACGCGCGTGAGCTCACCCGTGCCGTGTCGGCGGTGGCGACGTTCTCGAACGTCGACCACCCGCTGACCACCGAGAAGGAGAACCCGCGGCGCGCCGCGGTACTGCTGATCACCTCGGACCGCGGCCAGGCCGGTGCCTACTCGGCCAACGTGATCCGCGAGGGCGAGCGGCTGCAGCAGATGCTCCGCGAGGACGAGAAGGAGATCGTCTCGTTCGTCAGCGGCCGGAAGGGCATCGCGTACTACACCTTCCGTCAGCGTCAGGTCGCGCAGTCGTGGGGCGGTGACTCCGACAACCCGAGCTTCGCCCGGGCCCGGGAGATCGCCGACGCGCTGATCGAGGCGTTCCTGACCCCGACCGAGGAGGGCGGCGTGGACGAGATCCACATCGTCTTCACCCGGTTCGTGTCGATGCTCACCCAGCGCGCCGACGTCATCCGGCTGCTGCCGCTGGAGGTCGTCGAGGGCGAGGAGGCCCCGACCGCCGACGACGTGCTGCCGCTGTACGAGTTCGAGCCGTCCGCCGAGGAGGTGCTCGACGGGTTGCTGCCGAAGTACGTCGCCAGCCGGATCCACTGGTGCATGCTGCAGGCCGCGGCGTCGGAGCTGGCCAACCGGCAGCGTGCGATGAAGTCCGCGACGGACAACGCGCAGGACCTGATCGAGAAGCTGACGCGGGACCTGAACCAGGCCCGCCAGGCGCAAATTACCCAGGAAATCAGCGAGATCGTCGGTGGCGCGAGTGCGCTCGCCGACGCGAACGCCGGGAGCGAGTGAGAGAGATGACTGCCACGGTTACCGAGAAGAACAACGAGGCTGGTGCTGCCGGTATCGGTCGCGTCGTCCGGGTGATCGGCCCGGTCGTCGATGTCGAGTTCCCGGCGGACGCCATGCCTGACATGTACAACGCGCTCGAGGTGGACATCACCCTGGGCGACACGACCCAGACGATCACCCTCGAGGTGGCGCTGCACGTCGGTGACAACATCGTCCGGGCGATCTCGATGAAGCCGACCGACGGCCTGGTCCGCGGCGCCGAGGTGCGGGACACCGGCGCGGCGATCTCCGTCCCGGTGGGCGACGTCACCAAGGGCCGGGTGTGGTCCGTGACCGGCAAGTGCCTGAACCAGGACGAGTCCGAGTTCCAGGTCACCGAGCGCTGGCCGATCCACCGCAAGGCGCCGGCCTTCGACCAGCTCGAGTCGAAGACCGAGATGCTGGAGACCGGTATCAAGGTCCTGGACCTGCTGACGCCGTACGTGCAGGGTGGGAAGATCGGCCTGTTCGGCGGTGCGGGTGTCGGCAAGACCGTTCTGATCCAGGAGATGATCTACCGGATCGCCCACAACTTCGGTGGTACGTCGGTGTTCGCCGGCGTCGGCGAGCGGACCCGTGAGGGCAACGACCTCATCAACGAGATGGAAGAGGCCGGCGTCTTCAAGGACACCGCGCTGGTGTTCGGCCAGATGGACGAGCCGCCGGGCACCCGGCTGCGGGTCGCGCTGTCCGCGCTGACGATGGCGGAGTACTTCCGCGACGTCAAGGAGCAGGACGTGCTGCTCTTCATCGACAACATCTTCCGGTTCACGCAGGCCGGTTCCGAGGTCTCCACGCTGCTCGGCCGGATGCCGAGCGCCGTCGGTTACCAGCCGAACCTGGCCGACGAGATGGGCGTTCTGCAGGAGCGGATCACGTCGACCCGGGGTCACTCGATCACCTCGATGCAGGCGATCTACGTGCCCGCCGACGACTACACCGACCCGGCGCCGGCCACCACGTTCGCGCACCTGGACGCGACCACCGAGCTCTCCCGTGACATCGCCGCTCGTGGTCTGTACCCGGCCGTCGACCCGCTGACCTCGACGTCGCGGATCCTCGACCCGCAGTACATCGGCCAGGAGCACTACGACGTGGCCGTCCGGGTGAAGCAGATCCTGCAGAAGAACAAGGAACTGCAGGACATCATCGCGATCCTCGGTGTCGACGAGCTCTCCGAAGAGGACAAGATCACCGTCGCGCGGGCGCGCCGGATCGAGCAGTTCCTCTCCCAGAACACCTACATGGCGGAGAAGTTCACCAACGTCCCGGGTTCGACGGTTCCGCTGAAGGACACCATCGAGTCCTTCAAGAAGATCACCGAGGGCGAGTACGACCACGTCGCCGAGCAGGCCTTCTTCAACGTCGGCTCGCTGGACGACGTCGACCGCAAGTGGGCCGAGCTGCAGAAGGAAAACTGATGGCTGACCACTTGGAGGTGGCGCTGGTCGCCGCCGAGCGGACGGTCTGGCAGGGGCAGGCGAAGATCGTCATCGCCCGGACCACGGACGGTGACGTCGGGATCCTGCCCGGCCACGCGCCGCTGCTGGGCCTGCTGCAGGGCGGCACCGTCCAGGTGCGGACCGTCGACGGCGAGTACTTCGTCGCGGCCGCGCCGGACGGCTTCATCTCGGTGGCGAACGACCGGGTCTCGATCCTGGCCGAGAACGCCGAGATGGGTCACGACATCGATCTCGAAGAGGCCCGCCGGGACCTCGAGCAGGCGCTGGCCGCCGGTCTCGACACCGACGAGGACACCGACGAGGTACGACTCGCCGAGGCCAGGGTTCGGGCCGCCGAGCAGACGTCCTGATCCGACCTGCCATAATCAAATATCGTCACCGAACAGTACGGTTCTCCGGGGTGCCCGGGTAGGTACCGAACATTGGGCACCGGAAATGGGGTCGGCAGGGTATGAGGGTAGTCCTCGATGTCGTCGGGGTCTGTCTGCTTGCCGCCGTACTGTTCATCGTGCTTGTCGCGTTCCGCCGTCGCTGGTTGACCAGAGACGGCGGAACTTTTGATTGCAGCCTGCAACTCGCCCAGAAGGACCACGGCCGCGGCTGGGCCCTCGGCCTGGCCCGCTACGTCGGCGACGACCTGCAGTGGTTCCGGGTCTTCAGCCTCGCCTGGTGGCCCAAGCTGGTCGTCAACCGCCGCCAGCTCGACGGCGTCACCACCCGCCGCCCGATGGGCAACGAGCCTCTGGTCACGTACGCCGGCCACGTCATCGTCGACGCGAAACTGAACGACCGCACCGTCCACTTCGCGATGACCGAAGAGGCCCTGACCGGCGTCCTCGCCTGGATGGAATCCGCCCCACCCAGCACCCAGACCTACCTGTGATTCGCTCGTCGTAGGAGTGTCAGGGCCACGATAAGTACGTCGTGGACGGGCACACTGGAGCGGTGGAGTCGTGGGAGTTCGGCCGGGCGGTCCGTCGATGGCGTGACCGGGTCTCGCCCGGCGCGGTCGGACTGCCGCCGGGTAGCCGTCGCCGCGCGACCGGGCTACGACGGGAGGAGCTCGCCGCCCTGGCGGGTATCTCGGCCGACTACCTGACCCGGCTGGAGCAAGGCCGGGCGAGGTCTCCGTCGCCGCAGGTCGTCGAGGCGCTGGCTCGCGCACTCCGCGTCTCCGACTCCGAGCGCGACCTGCTCTTCGAGCTGGCCGGGCTCTCCGCGCCGGGCCCGGACGTCGTACCGTCGCGGATCAGCGCCAGCGTGCAGCGACTGCTCGATCGGGTGGCGGACACACCGGTGGCCGTGTACGACGCGACGTGGACGCTGCTCGCCGCGAACACGCCGTACGACGCCTTGATGGGCGAGACGACTGCGTGGCAAGGGCTCGAGCGGAACGCGCTCTGGCGCAACTTCGTCGGTCCTGGTACGCGCGTGGTTCATTCGCCCGACGCGAAGGCGGAGCTGCTGGCCGGGCAGGTCGCCGACCTGCGCCGGACCGCGGCACGCTATCCGGCGGACCGGCAGTTGCAGACGCTGATCCGCGAACTCACCGCGCACAGCCCTCATTTCGCCGGCCTTTGGGCGCACGACGACCCGGAGCCACGCGTGGAGCCGTCGAAGCGGAAGGTGGTCGACCATCCTGCCGTCGGCCCGATCAGTCTCGACTGCGACGTCCTGTTCGTGGCCACCGACGACGTGCGGCTGATGATCTACACCGCCGAGCCCGGTACCGAGGACGCGGAGCGGCTGGCCCTTGCTGTCGTCCTCGGCACGCAGCAGTTGGTTGAGTAAAAGCCTGGTCCTGTCAGTCCTACGAAAACCGGACGGCTGTTTGGGTGGTGACGACCGGCCGAGACTCGTCGTATGAACTCGCAGAACGCATGGATCATCACCGGGCCGACGTCAGGTATCGGCCGTCGTGCCGCCCTCGAACTTGCCGCGCACGGCACGGTCGTCCTGGTCGGACGCGATCCGGCGCGGCTCGCCGTGGTCGAGCATCAGATCGAGGCGAAAGGCGGGCGCGCGGTGCCGATTGTCGCTGACTTCTCCGACGTCGGCAGCGTACGGCGCGCCGCCGGGGAGATCGTCGCACTCGGCCTGCCGATCGCCGGCGTGCTGAACAACGCCGGCATCTTCCCGCTGGAACGCCGTACGACGCCGCAGGGGTGGGACCTCACCTACGCGACCAACCACCTCGGTCCGTTCGCCTTCACCGAGGCCCTCGTGCCGTATCTGCCGGACGGTGCGAACGTGGTGTTCGTCTGCTCCGGAGTAGAGGATCCCGAACGCAGGCCCGCCGTCGTGGCCGGCTTTCGTGGCGCCCGGTTCATCTCGGTCGAGGCGAGCGCACGCGGCGAGTGGAAGCCGGGCGGCTCCGCGCGACCCGGCCTCGACGCGTACGCGACCTCGAAGCAGGGCAATCTCGCCACGGTGCTGGCGTTCGCGAGGGAGATGCCACGGCTGCGGTTCAACGCGGTCGAGCCGGGATTCAGCCCCGGCAGCGCGCTCGCCCGCGACGCCGGTCCGGTGCTGGTGTTCGTGTCGAAGTACGTGCTCTCACCGCTGGCCCCCATGATCAAGTACTGGAGCACGCCCAAGCGCGCCGCCCGGATGATCACCGAGGTACTGACCGCCGACTCCGACGCGTCGGGCGTCTACTACGACGAACGAGGCGAGCCGATGCGCGGCTCGGCCCAGGTCCGCGACCCCGAGTTCAGCGCCCGCGTAGTCAGCGAGACCCGCACCCTCCTCGCCACGTCCGTCAACGAGTAGGCCGCGGCGCCGACGGGTTCAGTGGACGTTGAGGGCCTGGAGCAGGATCGGCAGTGAGGCGTGGAGTTCGCGTTGCCAGTAGGACCAGGCGTGGGTGCCGGGGCCGTAGAAGTTGGTGGTCAGGTGGTGTGCGCCGGCCTGTTCGAGTTGGGCGGCGAGGGTGTGGTTCTGGCGGTTGAAGTCGGCCTCGAGGGAGTCGGTCTTGCCGGGCGGGTCGAAGGGGCCGGCGGTGCCGTCGCCGCAGGAGAGGTAGACCGGTAGGGACTTGAGCCGGTGGGCCAGGTAGTACGGGTCGTGAGCCTGCCAGATGCTGCGTTGGGCGACCGGGTCGCCCCAGACGCGGAGCGGGTCGTTGCCCTGGCCGGCGAAGAAGCCCATGATCCGGTTGACCGACTCGTCGTTCAGCAGTGGATGCGCGGAGCCGGAGTACGCCGCGACCGCGCGGAACATGCCGGGGTGCCGGGCGGCGTACAGCAGGGCTCCCTGGCCGCCCATCGAGAGGCCGGCCACGACGCGGTTCGAGCTCGCGCCCCAGCCGTGTTCGAGGAGGTGCGTGAGTTCGACGGTGTGGAAGGTCTCCCAGGCCGGGTCGCCGCCGGCGCCGTAGTTCCACCAGTCGCTGTACCAGCCGTTCCAGCCGGCTTCGGGCATCACGACGAGAACCTTGTGCAGGCTCGGGATCTTCGCGATGTCGGTGCCGGACCAGGACGTGTAGTCGCCGCAGCAGCCGTGCAGCAACCAGAACGTCGGCCAGTGCTGACTGCGATCGGCGGGGTTCCACCCGTCCGGCGTGAGCAGGCGGACGTTGACGGTGCGGCCGCCGAGTGCCTGAGAGCGGACGGTCAGGTCGGTCAGGCGGTCCGCAACCTGTTTGACCGCGACGACTTCGGCGCCGCGGGGTGCTGCCTGGACAGTGGTCGCCGGGGTTGGTGAGGGAGCGGCCTGGGCGGGGGCCAGGGGTGTGAGGACGAGTGCTGTGGCGAGTAGGACTTGCCGGCCGATACGGGACAGAAGCACGAGCAACCTCCGGGGCGGGGATCGATGCTCACAGCTGGTGGTTCCTGGAGTTGTACCCGCGAAATTCGGTGGGTACTCCGCGACGGGTGTGTCACGATCGCGGGCATGAAGAGTTTCTTCTTCCCACTGGGCTAGCTTCCGCTGGTCCTTGTGCGGCTGGTATTGGTGCGGGCTGTTTCTGGGTTGGAGTGGCTGGCTGCCGAGGAGGTTGTCGCGGCCGCGATGGCCCACCTCGCAGACCTCGCACCCGGCCACGACGTACTCGATCCGTTCTGCGGCGCGGGCACGGTGCTGCTCGAAGCACAGGTGCTCGAACCCGACGCGCGGTACGTCGGCGTCGACCGAGCCCAAGGCACCATCGCAGCAGCACAAGCAAACGCCTCTGCGCTGCAGCGGGAGGTGACTTGGCGGCTGGGGGATGCGCGGCGGGATGGCGGGTGCGGGGGCGGTGTGAGGTGGTGGTGGCGGGGCGGCGGCCGGGGATTGTGGTTCTGGAGTTGTCTCGGTATTGACATGCGCACGTAACGTTCGTAGGTTCCTGCGCATACGTAAGAGCAGAGCCCAAACAGCTCGTATTCGAGTGCTCATACGTATGAACGTGCAGCCGCTCTACTTCTGGGGTGAGGAATATGCGCAGTCGATGGCGAGTGTTGCTGGTGGTCGGCGCGGTGCTGGTCGTGGGGTGCTCAGGCCCCACGGGCGGTCCGGCGGCGACCGGGTCGGCGGGTGGCGCGAGCATCGTGTACGCGAAGACGGACGGCGGTACGACGTTCGTCCGCAACTACAACGTGCTGGGCCCGGCGACCGACAAGGCGCCGAACATGGAACTGGTCTACGAGCCGTTGATGCGGGTCGACTACGGCGCCGGCGGCGTGGTGAAGCCGTGGCTGGCCGAGAGCTGGGCGTTCGCAGCGCAGGGCAAGCAGCTGACCATCAAGCTGCGCACCGACGTGAAGTGGTCGGACGGCCAGAAGTTCACCGCGGACGACGTCGTGTACTCGCTCGGCCTGCCGATCGAGAAGCCGGACTTCAGTATCGCGGGTGTCACCTACAAGTCGGTCACGAAGGTCGACGACAGCACGGTCAAGGTGGTGTTCCCCGAGCCGTCGTACGCGACCCTGAACCAGTTCGCGAACATCCTGCTGCCGATGGTCCCGAAGCACATCTGGGCGAGCCAGAACCTGAACACCTGGACCAACCCGGACCCGGTCGGCACCGGCCCGTTCACGGTGGGGGAGTTCAAGCCGCAGCAGATCACTCTGAAGGCGCGCTCCGACTACTGGGGCGGCAAGCTGCCGATGACGACGTACAAGATCATCCCGACCAGCGCCGACGCGCTGAAGGCGCAGCTGCTGAAGGGTGACATCGACTGGGCGTCCGCCAGCTGGCCGAACGGCGAGAAGGAGTACGTCGCCAAGGACCCGGACAAGCACCTGTACCAGCTGTACTCCAACGGCGGCGCGATGTCCGTACTCTTCAACACCGCCAAGGCCCCCTTCAACGATGTGCATGTACGGCGGGCCCTCGCGCTCACGATCGACCGTACGGCGGTCGTGACCACGCTGCAGCGCCCCGGGACCGAGGCCGGCCCGACCGGGTTGTCCGAGCAGCTGTTCGGCGACTGGCTCGACCCGTCGTACAAAGGCAAGGTGCAGAAGGTCGACGCGACCGGAGCGAAGGCCGAGCTGGCCAAGGGCGGCTGGACGATCGACAACGGCGCGCTCGTGAAGGACGGCAAGCGGTACCAGCCGAGCATCCTGTTCAACGCCGACTGGGGCTGGGGCAACTACGCCGACATCCTGATCAACACCTGGAAGCAGTCGCTCGGCCTGCAGGTGAAGGGCGCCGGCCAGCCGAGCGCCGGGTACTACGACAAGCAGAACCTCGGCCAGTTCGACCTGGCGGCCGCGTCCACCGGTGGCGCCAGCGTGTACGGCGTCTACCGGTTCCTGTCCAGCCAGTTCCTGACCCCGATCGGCAAGTCGGCCACCCTCGACCAGGGCCGCTGGAACGACCCGGAGACCGACAAGATCATCAGGTCGATGGAGCGCACCGACAACGTCGACGAGCTGAAGACGCTCGGCAAGCAGCTGCAGAAGATCGTCGTCGACGAGGTCCCGTTCAGCCCGATCTACAACAACTTCTACTTCATCGACATCAACGCGACCCGGTGGACCGGCTGGCCGACGCCGGAGAAGTTCGACAGCATCCCGTTCGCCGGGATGGGCCCGGACACGATCCGTACGCTGCTGAGCCTGCAGCGCCGGGGGAACTGACGATGCGGTGGGCCTTCCTGGCCCGGCGGCTGGGTTTCTACCTGGCCGCCGCGGCCGCCGCGATCGGCCTGAACTTCCTGCTCCCGCGGCTGATGCCGGGCGACCCGTCGTCGGCGATCGTCGAGGAGCTCGAACGGGTCAGCGGGCAGCAGGTACCGGCCGAGACGCTGATGTCGATCCGCGCGATCTTCGGCAACCCGCACGCGAACCTGGCCCAGCAGTTCGCCGACTACCTCCGCCAGCTGTCCCACGGTGACCTCGGCGTCTCGGTGGTGAACTTCCCGGTCCCGGTCGCCGACCTGGTCTGGCAGGCGCTGCCGTGGACACTGCTGCTGGTCGGTACGACGACGATCACCGCGTTCGCGATCGGCACCCTGCTCGGCGTGGTCGCGGGCTGGAAGGCGGGCAGCCGGTTCGACGCGATCCTCACGCCGTTCACGACGTTCCTCAGTAGCGTCCCGTACTTCTGGGTGGCCCTGCTCGCGCTCTGGATCTTCGGCTTCGTCCTCGGCTGGACGCCGCTGTCCGGCGGGTACGACGCCGACCTGCCGCAGGGATTCAGCCTCGCGTACGCCGTCAGCGTGCTCCACCACGGCGTGTTGCCGGCAGCAACGATCGTGTTCTCGGCGTTCGGCGGCTGGCTGCTCGGGATGCGGAACATGACCGTCACCACGGTCCGCGAGGACTACGTCCTGCTGGCCCAGGCGAAAGGCCTGTCGCCGAAGCGGGTGATGTTCCGGTACGCCGCCCGGAACGCGATGCTGCCGAGCTTCACCGGGTTCGCGATGGCGCTCGGCGGCGTGGTCGGCGGTGCGCTGCTGACCGAGATCGTGTTCAGCTACCCGGGGATCGGCTACCTGCTGTACGAGTCGCTGCAGAAGCGCGACTACCCGATGATGCAGGGCGTGTTCCTGCTGATCACGCTGACAGTCCTGCTGGCGAACCTGGTCGCGGACCTGGCGTACGTGTTGCTCGATCCACGCATCCGGGCGAGGGGATGATCATGCTTCGCAGTTGGAAGGTCCGGATCGGGCTGTCGATCCTCGGCTTCTTCGGGCTGCTCGCCGTCTTCGGTCCGCTGGTCGGCCAGGATCCCAGAGCGAACGACATCAGCGCGATCTCGCAGCCGCCGAGTGCGCACCACCTCTTCGGTACGACGCAGTTCGGGCAGGACGTGCTCGCGCAGACGATCTCGGGTGCCCGCGGCTCGATGCTGGTCGGCGTACTGGCGGCTGCGATCGGCACGCTGATCGCGGTCCTGGTCGGCGTCCCGGCCGGGTACTTCGGCGGCGCCGTCGACAACGGGCTGAACTTCCTCACCAACCTGTTCCTGGTGATGCCGGTCCTGCCGCTGATCCTGATCGTCGCGGGGTACGTGCAGGGCACCGGGCCGTTCGTGATCGCGCTGATCATCGGCCTGTTCGGCTGGTCCGGCGGCGCCCGGACGCTCCGGGCGCAGTCGCTCAGCCTGAGCAGCCGGGACTTCGTGCTCGCGATGCGGATGGTCGGCGAGCCGCACCGGCGGCTGATCTTCTTCGAGATACTGCCGCATCTGACCGGGTGGATCTCGGCGATGTTCCTGCACGGCATGATCGGCGGCGTGATGGCCGAGGCGGGGCTGGCGTTCCTCGGCATCACCGACTCCGGCTCGATCAGCTGGGGCACGATGATCCAGGCGGCCCAGCAGCAGAGCGCCGTACTGCGGGGGCTCTGGTGGTGGTTCGTACCACCCGGGCTGTGCATCGCGCTGATCGGTACGGCGGCAACGCTGGTGAACTTCGGCGTCGACGAGGTCTCGAACCCGAAGCTGCGGGTGGCCCGTCGCTCGGTCGTCGTCCGGACCCGGAAGGTGGTCGAGGCATGAGTGTGCTGACGGTGGAAGGCCTGACCGTCGACTACGTGACCGGCGACCGCCCGGTGCGGGCGTGCGACGACGTCTCGTTCGAGCTGCACCGCGGCGAGATCCTCGGGGTGGCAGGGGAGTCCGGGTCGGGCAAGTCGACGCTGATCACCGCGCTCACCCGGCTGCAGCGCCCGCCGGCGGTCACCACCGCCGGCCGGATCGAGTTCCACGGTACCGACCTGGTCGGGCTGCGACCGGACGAGCTCCGGAAACTGCGCTGGACCTCGCTCGCGATCGTGCTGCAGAGCGCGATGGACGCCCTGAACCCGGTGATGCGGGTCGGCGCCCAGTTCGTCGACGTACTGCGTTCGCACGACAAGAGCCTGAACAGAAAGGACGCCTGGGCACGCGCCGAGGAGCTGCTCGGGATGGTCGGCATCTCCGCCGACCGGGTCCGCGCGTACCCGCACGAGCTGTCCGGCGGCATGCGGCAGCGAGCGAGCATCGCGCTCGCGCTGGCCTGCGGTCCCGAGCTGGTCGTGATGGACGAGCCGACGACGGCCGTCGACGTGGTGATGCAACGCCAGATCCTTGCGCAGGTCCTGCGACTCAGAAGAGAGCTGGGTTTCGCGGTCGTGTTCGTCACCCACGACCTCTCGCTGCTGCTGGAGCTCGCCGACCGGATCGCGATCATGTACGGCGGCCGGATCGTCGAGATCGGCACCGCCGAGTCGCTGTACGCCAAACCGCGGCATCCGTACACCCGTGGCCTCCGCGACTCGTTCCCGCCGCTGCGCTCGGAGCTGCGCAAACTCACCGGCATCCCGGGCAGCCCACCGGACCTTCGCAATCCGCCCGCGGGCTGCCCGTTCCACCCGCGCTGCGCCGATCGCTTCGACGGTTGCGACGAGCAACGACCGGAACTGCTGACGATCGAGGACCATGCCGTTGCCTGCCGCCTGTACCCGTCGGGAGAGGATCGAGTATGAGCCAACCCGTTCTGGAGGCCCGTGGGGTCTCGAAGCATTTCCCGGCCGGGCGGTCGACGGTGCGGGCGGTGGACGATGCGACGCTCGCACTGCAACCGGGGCGGATCGTGGCGCTGGTCGGAGAGAGCGGGAGCGGGAAGACGACGCTCGCCAGGCTGCTGGCCCGCTTCTACCCGCCGACGGAAGGGGAGATCCGGCTCCGGGGCGAGGTGGTGAAGGGTAAGCAGCGCGCGTACTACCGCGACGTACAGCTGATCTTCCAGGATCCGTTCGGGTCGCTGAACCCGTTGCACCGGGTGCGGTACAACCTGGAGCGGGCGGTGAAGCTGCATCACGACGTACGTTCTCGCGCTGAGCTGCACGAGAAGGTCACCGAGCTGCTGGAGCGGGTGAGCCTGACGCCGGTCGAGCAGTACGTCGACAAGTTCCCGCACGAGCTGTCCGGTGGGCAGCGGCAGCGGGTGGTGATCGCGCGGGCGCTGGCGGTCGAGCCGAAGGTGCTGCTCGGTGACGAGCCGATCTCGATGCTGGACGTGTCGATCCGGCTGGAGATGCTGAACCTGCTCGACCGGCTGCGGACCGAGGACGGGCTGGCGCTGCTCTACATCACGCACGACATCGCCAGCGCGCGCTACCTGTGTGACGACATCGTCGTGATGTACGCCGGCCGGATGGTCGAGGGCGGCCCGAAGGAAGCGGTGATCGCCGATCCGCTGCACCCGTACACGCAACTGCTGATCGACTCGTCACCGGACCCGGAACGCGATCGCACCGACCGCACCGACCGCCTCGGGCTGTTCGACGCCGAGGACCTGGGCGAGCCGCCGAGCCTGATCGACCCGCCGGCGGGCTGCCGGTTCCACCCGCGCTGTCCGGTGGCGATGGACATCTGCCGGACCGACGTACCGCCGCGGACCGAACTGCCCGACGGCCGCTGGACCCATTGCTGGCTGCAGGAGAAGAAATGAAGGCACCACGACAGTCCGACGTCGCCCGGCTCGCGGGCGTCTCCCAGTCCGCGGTCTCCCGGGTGGTGAGCGGGGAGGTGGACCGGATCCCGGTCGAGACCCGGGACCGGATCCTCGCGGCGGTCAAGGAGCTCGGGTACGTCCCGAACGCCGCCGCGCGGAACCTGCGGAACAAGCGCAACCGGCTGCTCGGCGTACACACGTTCGAGGCGGTGTTCCCGCATGCCCGGGAAAACTTCTACTTCGAGTTCCTGCTCGGGATCGAGGAGCGCGCCGAGGAGATCGGGTACGACCTGGTGCTGTTCACGTCGACCGGGACCAGCGACGGACGGCGGCGGATCTACCGCGACGGGACCAACCGGCTCAACCTCGCCGACGGGACCGTGCTGCTCGGTGCCGCCACCGACCGCGAGGAGCTCGCGCGGCTGTGGCACGACGGCTACTTGTTCGTGCACATCGGCCGCCGCGAGGTTCCCGGCGCCGACATCCCGTGCATCATCCCGGACTACGTGGCCGCCGCCGACCGGCTGGTCACCTCGCTGGCCGACCGCGGCCACCGGCACTTCGCCTACCTGCGGGAGGCCATCGAGCAGGAGGCGTACGTCGACCGGCGCGCGGGGTACCGGACCGCGGTCGAACGGCTCGGCCTGCGGGACCGCTCGCCCGGGTTCCGTGGCGAGACCGGGCTGACCGAGGAATGGCTGGACGAACTGGTCGCCGGGCCGGAGACCGCGGTGGTTGCCGAGGGCATCAGGTTGGCCGAGGAGCTCCGGGCCGGGCTGGCCGCGCGGGGGCGGAGCATTCCGGAGGACCTGTCGGTGGCGGTGCTGGAGGGATCGGGTGACGAGCCCGGGCACCGCTGGGACTGTCTGGTCATCCCACGCAAGGAGATCGGCCGGATCGCGATCGACGCGCTGGTGGCGCGGGTCGAGGACCCGGAGGCGGAACCGGTCAGTCAACTGGTGGCCTGCGACCTGGTGGCCGGCGAAACCGTCGCCGCGCCGTCCGTACAAGAGCACTGGACCAAGGAGTAACGGGTGGAAACAGATGTCCTGGTGGTGGGCGGCGGACTCGGCGGGGTCGCCGCCGCGCTGACCGCGGTACGCCTCGGCCGCAGCGTCGTCCTGACCGAGCCGACCGACTGGCTGGGCGGGCAGCTGACCAGCCAGCTCGTCCCGCCGGACGAGCACCCGTGGATCGAGCAGTACGCCGCCACCGGGTACGCCGAGCTGCGTCGCCGGATCCGCGACTACTACCGGCGCAACTACCCGCTGACGCCGGAGGCCGCGGCGGATCCGCTGCTCGATCCCGGTCTCGGGGTGGTCAGCCGCTTCTGCCACGAGCCGCGCGTCGCGGCCGCCGTACTCGAGGAGATGCTTGCGCCGTGGCGCGCGTCCGGCGCGCTGACCGTGCTGATGGAGCACGAGCCGGTCGAGGCCGCGACGAACGGCGACGAGATCGAGGCGGTCACGTTCCGCGGGGAGGGGAGGGAGCTGACGGTCGCGGCGACGTACGTCGTGGACGCGACCGAACTCGGCGACCTGCTGGAGCTGGCGAACGTCGAGCACGTCATCGGCGCCGAGGGCCGCGACGAGACCGGCGAGCTGCATGCGCCCGAGGTCGCGAATCCCCTTGACCAGCAGGCATTCTCCTGGTGCTTCGCGCTCGAGCACCGCGCCGGGGAGGACCACACCATCGACCGGCCGGCCGGGTACGAGCACTGGCGGGACACCGTCGCGCCGTTCTGGCCCGGATCGCAGCTGTCCTGGACGGACGTCGTACCGGTGACGCTCGACCAGCGGGAGTGGAAGCTGCTGGACGCGAACCCGTCGAAGCGGGCGCCGTTCTCGCTCTGGCGGTACCGGCAGGTCCTTGCCAGTAGCAACTTTGTCGACAAGGCGATCCCGGACGTCACGGTGGTGAACTGGCCGCAGCTCGACTACTGGGAGCAGCCGCTGCTGGGCGGGCCCGATCCGGACCAGGCGCTGGCGGCGAGCCGAGACCTGTCGCTCTCGTTCCTGTACTGGATGCAGACCGAGGGCGGGTACCCCGGACTGCGCCTGCGCCCCGACGTCACCGGTACGGCGGACGGGCTCGCGAAGGCGCCGTACATCCGGGAGGCACGCCGGATCCGGTCCGAGTTCACCGTGCTGGAGCAGCACGTCGGCGTCGAGGCCCGGCCGGCCAGGGTAGGAACGAGGGCGGGCAGTGAGGTGTTCGCGGACACCGTCGGCCTCGGCCGGTACCGGATCGACCTGCATCCGAGTACGGCGGGGCGGACGTACGTCGACATCGAGGCGTACCCGTTCCAGATCCCGCTCGGCGCGCTGATCCCGGTCCGGGTCGACAACCTGCTGCCGGCGAACAAGAACATCGGGACGACGCACATCACCAACGGTTGCTACCGCCTGCACCCGGTCGAATGGAGTATCGGCGAGGCGGTTGGCGCACTGGTCGGGTTCTGCCTGGCCGAAGGCCTGTCACCACGCAAGGTCCGCAACGATCCCACCCACCTGGCCGACTACCAACGCCTGCTGGCGGACACCCTCAAGATCCCGCTGGCCTGGCCGGAAGAGATCCGCACCCATCGCGACTGAAGGGATGTAGCCGTGTTCCGAAAGTCTCTGGCCGCCTTCCCGTCCCCACCCCGAGCGAAGCGAGGGCACCTTTTTCTGTACCTTCTTGTGGCTGGTGCCCTGCTGCTGTCCGGTACTTCGCTCGTGAACGCCTCGGCGCAGACTGCAACTACCGCAGCCCTCCCCGCTCTGCACACCGAAGGCAATCGCATCAAGAACTCCGCCGGTACCGACGTCACCCTCAAGGGTGTCTCCGTCATCGCCCCCGAACAGAACGCCGTCTGCACCGACTGCAACAACAAGCCGATCAACGACCTGATCGACATGACGGTCGCGAACGGCTGGCACTCCAAGGTCCTCCGGCTGCTTGTCACCGAGGCGATCGGCAAGGACCTGAACGCCTACGACGCGACGTACATCAAGCCGTACGTCGACCACGCCGTCGCCAAGGGCCTGTACGTGATCATCGACCTGCACCTGGTCCGGAACTACGGCGACGCGGCCGGCGCCGTACCGCAGGCGGATGTGAAGGGATTCTGGGACTTCATCGCGCCGCGGTACGCGAACAACCCGAACGTGCTGTTCGAGGTGTTCAACGAGCCGATCGCGCCGGACGGCTGGGCCAGCTGGAAGTCGTACATCCAGCCGGTCGTGGACTCGATCCGCTCGGTCGCGTCGAACGTGATCCTGATGGGCAGCCCGTCCTGGAGCACCCGGCTGAACGGCGCGCTGACCGCCCCGATCACCGGCGGCGATATCGCGTACGTCTACCACCTCTACCCGAACCAGGGGCCGGCGACCGCGGCCAATCTGGATCCCAAGTTCGGTACGGCGGCCGCGACGCTGCCGGTCGTACTGACCGAGTTCGGTTGGGATCCGTCGTCGTCGGCGAACAACGTCACCGCCGGTACGACGTCCGGCTGGGGGCTGCCGTTGCGGCAGTACCTGGATGCCCGTCCGCAGATCGGGTGGCTCGGCTGGATCTTCGACAACTTCTGGGCGCCGGTGATGTTCGACAAGTTCTGGAACCTGTTGTCGGGGGAGTACCAAGGCGCGTTCGTCCGGGACTGGCTGGCCGGGGCGCCTGCTGTGTCGCCGTGCTCGGACCACCTGGCCCGTGGTGCGACCGCCACGGCGTCGTCGACGTACGACGCGAACTCGGGGGCCGCGAAGGCGGTCGACGGGTCGTGTACGGACAGCGGGCGATGGATGTCCGCGGTCGGCGACGCCACGCCGGTGCTGACGTTGAACCTCGGCGCGTACAAGACCGTCAAGCAGGTGGATGTGTACAGCGGGTACGGGTACCCGAACGTCGCCACCGGGACCGTGCTGGTCGCGTTCAACGTCGAAGGGCACACCTCGGCCGGGTGGGTCCAGCTCGGCAGCGTCACCGGCAACACCAGGTCGCTGGTCTCGATGACCGGTCCGTCCGGGACAATTGACCAGCTACGCCTGACCGTGACCGTCCCGTCGAACACCACCCCGGACATTGCCCGCGTGTACGAGGTGGCCGCCCACTGAGCCGTTAAGGAGGACCTCTGACATCCCGTCCAGGCCGGATCGTCGCAGCGCTGCTCGCCGGTGCGCTGGTCTTCCCGCTGGTGCCGACGGTCACCTCACGGCCGGTGAAGCTGCAGGTCCTGTCCAGCCGTGCGGACATGGTGACCGGCGGTGACGCGCTCGTGCACGTGGACGTGTCCGAGGCGGACGCGGACGACGTACGGGTGAGTCTGAACGGTAAGGACGTGTCGTCGGTGTTCAGCGCCGACGACACGGGCCTTACCGGTCTGGTCGAGGGGATCCGGCTCGGGAAGAACATCCTGCGGGCGGAGTCCGGTGGCCGGCGGACGACGCTGGAGGTGCGCGACTTCCCGCGGCAGGGGCCGGTGTTCGCCGGGCCGCACGAGCAGCCGTTCGTCTGCGAGACCGCGAACGCGACGGTGCCGGTGATCGGCGGGACCCTCGGCGTACCGCTGGACGAGGACTGTACGGTCGCGCCGCGGGTCGACTACTTCTACCGGACCACCGCCGGGAAGTACGCGAAGTGGCCGGCCCGTACGACCAGGTACCCGGCGGATCTCGCCGACACCGCCACCGGCGATCCGTTCATCGTCCGGATGGAGACCGGGAGCGCGGACCGGGCGATCGTCCGGACGACGATGCTGCACGACCCGTTGCACGAGGCCGCGCCGACGCCGACCCGGCGGTCGAGGGGCTGGAACGGGCGGGCGATCTTCACACTCGGCGGTGGCTGCGCCGGCGGGTGGTACCGGTCCGGCCGGACCACCGGCGGGGTGACCGACGCGTACCTGCTCGGGCAGGGGTACGCGTTGATGTCGTCGTCGCTGAACGTGTTCGCGCAGAACTGCAACGACCTGACCGCGGCCGAGGCGGCGATGACGACGAAGGAGCTGTTCGTCGAGCACTACGGCCGGCCCGAGTTCACGGTCGGGTTCGGATGCTCGGGCGGCTCGTACCAGGCGCATCAGATCACCGACAACTACCCGGGCATCTTCGACGGGATCATCGTCGGCTGCTCGTTCCCGGATGTCGGGTTCGGGACCGTCCCGTTCATCACCGACGCATGGCTGCTGACCGGGTACTTCGCCCGGTCGGGCCTCGCGTGGACGCAGGACCAGCAGCGCCAGGTCGCCGGCTTCCGGAACTACAAGACCTTGGCCAGTACGGCGCTCAGCGCCCGCCGGATCGATCCGCGGCGGAACTGCGGCAGCGTCCCGGTCGGGCTGCGCTACGACCCGGTGGGCAACCCGCGCGGCGTGCGCTGCGACGTGTACGACCACGCGGTCACCGTCTACGGCAAGGACCCGCTGACCGGGTTCGCACGCCGCCCGCTGGACAACGTCGGAGTCCAGTACGGGTTGAGGGTGCTGAAGACCGGGGTGATCACGCCCGCGCAGTTCCTCGACCTGAATCGGCGGGTCGGCGGCTTCGATGCGGACGCGAACCTGGTCCCGGCCCGCACCGAGGCGGACCCGGAGGCGGTCCGGGCGGCGTACCGGACCGGGCGGCTGACCAGCGGTGGCGGCGGGCTGCGGGACGTGCCGATCATCGACTACCGCGCGTACGCCGACACCCAGCCGTGGGGCGACCTCCATCTGCGGTACCACACGTTCTCGATGCGCGCCCGGCTGGAGAAGTCGAACGGGACCGCGGCCAACCAGGTGAGCCTGCTCGAGGACTCTCGCTACGGACTGTTCAGCACCGCGAGCCCGCTGCTGCGGCACGCGGTCAAGGAGATGGATCATTGGCTGACCCAACTGACTGCGGACGGGACCGCGCGGCCGCGAATCGACAAGATCGTCGCGGCCCGGCCGTCCGGGCTGGTCGAAGGATGCCGCGGGCCGCACGGGTTCATCGCGCAGCCGCTGGACCGGGACCCGGCGACGCTGTGCGAGCAGCTGTTCCCGTCGGCGTCGTTCCCGCGTGAGGTGGCCGGGTCCGGGGTGGCGGCCGATGTGATCAAGTGCCAGCTGGTTCCGCCGGTACGGTCGGAGTACCCGAAGTTCACCGACGCGCAGTGGGATCAACTGCAGGCGATCTTCCCGGACGGGGTGTGCGACTGGTCGAAGCCGGGCGTCGACCAGCAGCCGTTGGGCGGTACGTGGCTCAGCTTCCCAAGCTGAAACCCGAAGGTGTGCGGTCGCCTGGAGGTCGTGCGGCGGCCCGCGCCGGCAGTATGCCGCACCCAGGACCGGGATCCTCCCAGTAGTTCACGCGTCCTCCTGGATCCACACGGTCATCGGGCCGACCTCACGATTCGCCCACGCGTAGTACGGAATCGCGGTCAGCGCCCCGTCCCGGGCCGGCACCTCGACGGTCGTCACACCCCCGAGCAGCTCGGGCTGCTCCCGTTCGACCAACGGACCCCCGACCACAGCAGTCGAATCAAGCACAACCGACGCGTCCTGCTGCTCGAAGCAGTACACCAACGGCCCACGCTCGATCGCGACACACCCGCGCACCGAGTCGATCCGCTCGTCGGGCGTCGTACGCCGAGCAGCCACCGGCAGCTCGAGCACAACCTCGTCGCCGACCGACCACACCCGCCGCAGCGGTCCGTCGTGCCCGTTGATCGTCAGCCGATGAGTGTCCGCCCACGAGGGGATCCGCAACCCGAGCGTCCAGGGCGAGTCCGGCGTGGACGTGATCCGCACTCGCACGGTCCCATGCCAGGGGTACTCCGTTTCCACATCGAAGCCGATCCCGCCCACGCGGACCGACGCCGGTGCATACAGCTGAATCTGAACGCCGTCGTCGTCGCACGTAGCGACCAGCTGGTCGAGCGACGACAGTGTGCGCATCACGTTCGGCGGGCAGCACGCGGTCCCGAACCACGGCTGCCGTCCACCCGCCGCCGACCGCTGGTCGTCGGCGAAAGCACGGTCGCGCACCTTCAACGTGTTCACGTAGAAGAACTTGTCGCCGGTCAGCGCGACCCCCGAGATCACCGCGTTGTAGAGCGCCCGCTCGATCAGGTCGGCGTACTTGCTCTCACCGGTCGCGAGCAGCAGCCGCCAGCTCCACTGCACGCTGGCGATCGCGGCACACGTCTCGCAGTACGCCGTGTCCGGCGGCAGCTCGAACGGGTCGCCGAACGCCTCGCCGTACCACCGCGAACCCACACCACCCGTCAAGTAGGTCTGGCTCTCGACCATCGTGTCCCACGTCGCCCGCAACGCGTCGAGCAGCTCACCGTCCCCGGTTTCCACCGCGACATCGGTGGCACCGGCCGCCAGGTACAGCGCCCGCACCGCGTGCCCCGCGATCGTCCGCACCTCGCGCACCGGCAGGTGATCCTGGAAGTACGCCGGCCCGTGGTGCCCCGGCACCGTGAGCGTCCCGTGCCCACGCGCCTCGACGAAGTACGAAGCGAGCTCAAGGTACGCCGCGGTCCCGGTCTCGCGGTACAGCTCGACCAGCGCCATCTCGATCAACGGATGCCCGTCGACACCTTCCAACCGCCCCGGGCCGAAGGTCTTGCACAGGTGATCCGCGAACCGGCAGGCAACGTCGAGCAAGGTCCGGTCCCCGGTAGCCCGCGCTTGCGCGACAGCCGCCTGAAACAAGTGCCCGGCGCAGTACAGCTCGTGGCCCTTCTCCAGGTCGCCGTACCGCCGCCCGCCCAGCGCCAGACGCGTGTGGCTGTTCAGGTAACCGTCAGCCTCCTGCGCGGAAGCGACCAGAGCGCTCGCCTCGGCCTGCCAAGAGGCAAGGTCGGTGGACGGCTCGCGCAACTGCTCCCAGGCGACCGCTTCGAGCCATTTGTAGACGTCGGTGTCGGCGAACAGCTTGCCCTCGAAGGACCCGCTGGTACGGCGGAAGTTCTCCAGTGTGCCGACGTCTTCGAGCCGCTGAGCGGCGGCCGGAATGGTGGCGTCGCGATTGGTGCGCTGGCGCTCCAGCCAGAACCCGCCGCTGATCTCGAGGCTGCCGAGGGGGAGTGGGCGCAAGGGCATGGAGGCAAGGTAACCACCGCCTCCGACGTCCAGGCAAGACTTCAGTGCAAACGATTGCGAGCACACTTTTCGTCATCTGCAATCGTTTGCAACTTATCGGCGTCACGCCCTTGACATCGGCTCGTAACCTCCGTGACCATGAGGGCCGTCGTTCCATTCGGACTTGACTAGATATTCAGACAGCGCCCCCTGAGATGAGGCATGGACGATGACCGATACACCCTCCTCCGTCCCACCCGGCTGGTCCCGGCGCGGATTCGTCGGCACCACCGCGGCCGCGATCGGTGTCGCGTCGCTGGGGATCACCCCGACCGCGAGCGCGAAGACCGCGGCCGTGAACGACCAACTGCCTGCCTTCCCCGGCGCCGAGGGCGCCGGCAAGTGGTCCAAGGGCGGCCGCGGCGGCTCCGTGTACGAGGTGACCACGCTGGCCGATTCCGGACCCGGATCGCTGCGGGACGCGGTCTCCGGCTCCGACCGGACGATCGTCTTCCGGGTCTCCGGCACGATCCAGTTGGTGACCGGGCTGCTGATCGCCGGTAACAACCTGACGATCGCCGGACAGACCGCGCCTGGTGGCGGGATCTGCGTGGCGGGCCACAGCACCAACATCAAGGGCAGCGCGCACGACATCGTGATCCGCTACCTGCGCTTCCGGCTCGGCGACGAGAACGAGATCGCGGACGACTCGTTCAACACCAACGTGCCCGGCTCGGTGAGCCCGGAGATCCGCAACCTGATCATCGACCACTGCTCGTTCAGCTGGGCGGTCGACGAGTGTCTCTCGCCGTACGGCAACTTCGACGTCACCGTCCAGTGGTGCGTCGTGTCCGAGGGCCTGGCGCTGTCCGCGCACCCGAAGAACCGGCACGGGTACGGCGGGATCTGGGGCGGCGAGCGGAACACGTACCACCACAACCTGATCGCCCACCAGGGCGGCCGGAACCCGCGGTTCGGCTACACCGAGGGCATCAACCTCGAGGTCGACCACTACAACAACGTGATCTACGACTACGGGTACACCTCGCTGTACGGCGGCGAGTGGGCCAACGGCATCAACATCATGAACAACTTCTACAAGCCGGGCCCGACCACCCAGGACGAGGTCGCGCCGGTGGTGCTGAGCGCGAACCGCGGTGGCCAGTGGTACGTCGCCGGCAACCAGGTCGAGGGTCATCCCGAGGTCACCGCGCACAACCGCAAGGGCATCCGGTACCCGATCGGCGGCATCGTCGAGCTGACCCGGCCGCAGCCGATCCCGGGCCGCGGCGATCTCCAGGCACCGAACAAGGCGTACGACGCAGTGCTCGGAGGAGCCGGCGCGATCCTGCCGAAGCGCGACGCGGCCGACGCCCGCGTGATCGCGGAGGTCCGCAACGGCACCGGCCGGCTGATCAACTCGCAGAAGGACGTCGGCGGCTACCCGGCGCTGGACGGCGGCGAGGCGCCGGTCGACTCCGACCACGACGGCATCCCGGACTGGTGGGAGAAGGCCAACGGCCTGGACCCCAACGATCCGTCCGACGCGCAGAAGGTCGCGCCGAACGGCTACACGTACCTGGAGAACTACCTCAACTCGCTGATCCCGGATCCAGTAGGCAACCCGACCGTAGCGATCACCACTCCCACGCAGAACCAGACCATCACGGGCCGGACGACACCGACCATCACGATCAAGGCGGACGCCGCAGCCGCCAAGGGTGGCCAGATCGCCAAGGTCGAGTTCTTCGTCGCCGATCAACTGATCGGCACGGCGACCAGCGCGCCGTACCAGGTCCAGTGGAAGAACGTTGCCGACGGCTCCTACTGGCTGACCGCCCGGGCCACCGACAAGTTCGGTACGGCGACCCAGTCGACCGCCGTCCAGGCGCACGTCAGCCGGCAGACCGGTACCGGGGCATGGACCTCGACCGCGGTGGGCAAGCCGCCGGTGCCGGGCTCCGGCAACCTGGAGAACGGCGTACTGACCATCAAGGGTTCGGGCCGGATCTACGCGCGGAGCAGCAACTTCCACTACGTGTACCGCAAGCTCCAGGTCGGCGGCGCCGGGGCGGTCTCGCAGATCACCGCGCGGCTGGACACGATCAGCAAGGTCGCGAACGGACTGACCGCGGGCCTGATGATCCGCGACAGCCTCGACCCGGCCGCGCCGTTCATGTACGCCGGGATCGGGTACGGCGTCGCCGGCGGGTACGGCACCGTGAACGACAACGCGAGCGCCGCGCCGACCGCCACCGACGACGGCGGCATGAAGGCGCAGGCGATCCGGCTCCAGACCGACGGAACCGTGCCGAGCGTCGGCCCGTGGCCGTGGGACGGGACGTACCTGGACCACACGAAGGTCTACTGGCTGCGGTTGCTCCGGCGCGAGCGCCCGCAGGCCCGCGACGTCGAGTTCGAAGCCTTCATTTCAACGGATCAGGTCAAGTGGGACCGCTTCGGCTACGAGAAGCTCGTGATGCCGAGCCGGACCTTCTACATCGGCTTCGCCGTCGACGGCGGCCAGATCGACAACGGCCTCGTCGACTACGGGACCGCGCAGTTCAGCAACATCACGCTCGAGCAGCAGTGAGGTAACCACGATGTCTGAAAGCATGATCAATAGGCGACGGCTGCTGCAGGGCGGTCTGGGCCTCCTGGCGGTCGCGACCGTACCCGGGTGCGGCTTCTTCGACACCAAGCCGGCCGGTTCCGGCGCACAGGCCGCGACGGCCGGCGAGAAGGAGTCGCCGATGCTGAAAGCCCTGGTGGACAAGGGCTCGCTGCCCGCCCTCGCGGACCGGCTCCCGAAGAACCCTCCGGTGATCAAGCCGCTCGAGGGCAAGGCGCAGTACGGCGGGACCTGGCGGTCGGCGATGCTGACCCAGGCGGACACCCAGTGGCTGTGGTACGCGATGCGCTACGAGCCGCTGCTGCGCTGGAAGCCGGACAAGGTCGGCAAGCCCGGGTACGACGAGATCGAGGCGAACACCTGCGAGTTCACGGTCGATGCCGAGAGCAAGGTGTACACGTTCACGCTGCGCGAAGGCCTGAAGTGGTCGGACGGCAAGCCGTGTACGGCCGACGACCTGATGTTCACGATCCTCGAGGTGCAGTGTGACGAGGGTCTGCACCCGGACGGCCTGTACGACGCGTTCACCTCGCCGGACACCGGCAAGCTGGTGAAGGTCGAGAAGGTCGACGACCGCACGATCAAGATGACCTACAGCTCGCCGCAGCCGTCGTTGCTCGTGCAGATCGCCGACGGGATCTTCGAACGCGAGGGTGCGTACGGGATGCTGCTGCCGAAGCACTACTTCCAGCAGTTCCACCTGAAGTACAACAAGAACGCGAACGCGCTGGCGAAGAAGGCCGGCGTCGGCAGCTGGACCGACCTGTTCACCCAGAAGCAGAACCCGTGGACGAACCCGGACCAGCCGACGCTGGCGCCCTGGAAGGTCGAGACCCCCTTGGGCAAGAGCTCCGCGGTCACGCTGACCCGGAACCCGTACTACTGGAAGGTCGACGACCGGGGCCGGCAGCTGCCGTACATCGACAACTGCCGCGTCGAGGTGGTCCAGGACGCGCAGGTCGAGCTGCTGAAGGTGATGAACGGCGAGTTCGGCCTGCAGTACCGGAACTTCGGTACGCCGCAGAACAAGCCGGTCGTCGCGCAGAACCGGGAAAAGGGCGGCTACAAGATCTTCGAGGTGCCGACCCAGCTGACCAACACGATGGTCATCGGCCTGAACCTGACGCACAAGGACCCGGTGAAGCGGGCGCTGTTCGCGAACAAGGAGTTCCGGGCAGGGCTGTCGCACGCGATCAACCGCAAGGAGGTCATCGACGCGGTGTACGCCGGCCAGGGGGAGCCCTGGCAGGGCGCGCCGCCCAAGGACTCGCCGTACTACAACGAGCAGCTGGCCACGCAGTACCTGGAGTTCGACGCCGCGAAGGCGAACCAGCACCTGGACGCCGCGGGCCTGACGAAGAAGTCGGCGGACGGCAAGCGGCTCGGTGCGGACGGCAAGCCGGTCTCGGTCGCCGTACTGGTCAGCGAGTCGTTCCCGGACCACGTCGAGGGCATCGAGTTCGTCAAGAAGCGCTGGGCCGCGGTCGGCATCGAGCTGCGTACCCAGGCGGTCAGCGAGGACCTGTACAAGCAACGGGTCAAGGGCAACGACCACGACGCCGGCACCTGGACCTGCGGCACCTTCGTCCTGCCCACCGGTTCTGGTGGCGACCACTACTGGGTGCCGACCAACGACGGCAGCGCGCGGTACGCGATCGGCTGGGCGCAGTGGTACCAGTCGAAAGGCGAGAAGGGCAGCAAGCCGCCGGCCGAGGTGCAGAAGCAGCTGGAGCTGTTCACCCAGGCACGGCAGGAGCCGGACCCGGCCAAGACGCTGGAGCTCGGCAAGCAGATCCTGCAGATCGCGGCCGACCAGTTCTACTACCTCGGCATCAGCTCGGTCCCGAACACCTACGGCGTGGTGAAGAACGACTTCCACAACGTGCCGTCGACGATGAACGAGTCGGTTGCCCCGGGCATCGTCCACCCCGAGCAGTTCTCGATGGGGCAGTAGCCGATGCTGCGCTTCGTGGCCCGGCGGGTGGTCTGGATGTTCGTCACGCTGGCGGCGATCTCGTTCGTCACCTTCGTGGTGATCAAGCTTCCGCCGGGTGACTACACCACCACGGTGATCGCGAACGCGGAGGCCCGCGGCCAGGACATCCCGGACTCGCAGATCGCCGAGCTGAAACGGCACTACGGCCTCGACAAGCCGTTCATGGCACAGTACCTGACCTGGATCGGTGGCGTCGTACTGCACGGCGACCTCGGCCAGTCGTTCGCCTGGAACCAGTCGGTGTCGAGCCTGATCGGCAGCCGGGTACTGCTGTCCATGGTGCTGTCGATCGCCAGCCTGCTGTTCGTCTGGGCGATCGCGTTCCCGATCGGCATCTACTCCGCCCTGCGGCAGTACTCGGCCGGTGACTACGTCGCGTCGTTCCTCGGCTTCATCGGGATGGCCGTCCCGGAGTTCATGCTCGCGCTGGTCATGATGTACGTCGGGTTCCGGTACTTCGGGCAGAGCGTCGGTGGGCTGTTCTCACCGCAGTACGCCGATGCCGCCTGGAACCTGGGCAAGCTGCTCGACCTGCTCTCGCACCTGTGGGTCCCGATCGTGGTGGTCGGCGTGGCCGGCACCGCGGGCCTGATCCGGATCACCCGGGCGAATCTGCTCGACGAGCTGCACAAGCCGTACGTCGCGACTGCGCGGGCGAAGGGCCTGCCGGAGTGGAAGCTGCTGCTCAGGTACCCGGTCCGGATGTCGCTCAGCCCGTTCTTCAGCACGGTCGGCTGGCTGCTGCCCGGGCTGATCAGCGGCGAGACGATCGTCTCGGTCGTGATGAGCCTGCCGACCAGCGGCCCGCTGCTGCTCGGCGCGGTGAAGAGTCAGGACATGTACCTGGTCGGCAGCTTCGTGCTGATCCTCAGCACGCTGACGGTGATCGGCACGATGCTCAGCGACCTCGCACTGGCTTGGTGGGATCCGCGGATCCGCACCCGGTTCTCGAAGCGATAGGCAGGGACAACTATGGCCCAGCAGACCGAGGCCCTTCCGGTGACGCAAGAGGTGGTGAAGAGCCTCAGAGACCACGGCGCGCTGCCGCAGTGGCGGCTGATGTGGCGGCAGTTCCGGCGCCACCGGCTGGCGCTGATCGGCCTGATCGTGCTGATCCCGATCTACTTCGTCGCGGTCTTCGCGGGCTTCTTCGCACCCGCGAACGCCGACACCGCGCACACCGCGCTGCCGTACGCCCCGCCGCAGCTGGTGCACGTCTCCGCCGAGCACGGGATGTTCGTCTACGGATACTCGTCGACGCGGGACAAGGCGACGTTCGAGCAGACCTTCACCGTCGACCGGTCGAAGATCGTCGAGGTCGGGTTGTTCGTCCACGGCGACGTGTACTCGCTGCTCGGACCGATCAAGTCCGACATCCACCTGATCGGCCCGACGAACGCCGGCCAGCCGTTCTTCCTCGTCGGTGCCGACCAGTCCGGGCGGGACCTGTTGTCCCGGCTGATCCACGGCGCCCGGGTGTCGCTGTCGATCGGCCTGGTCGGGGTGTTCGCGAGCTTCCTGCTCGGCATGCTGATCGGCGGCATCTCCGGTTACCTCGGCGGTACCGTCGACAACCTGATCCAGCGGGTCATCGAGTTCATCATGTCGATCCCGACGCTGCCGCTGTGGATGGCGCTGTCGGCCGCGCTCCCCGGCGGCTGGGGACCGCTGACCAGGTACTTCGCGATCACCGTGATCCTGTCGCTGATCGGCTGGACCGGCCTGGCGCGCGACGTCCGTGGGCGGTTCCTGAGCCTGCGCGAGGAGGACTTCGTGATGGCCGCCCGGCTGGACGGGGTCGGCCGGACCGGGATCATCTTCGGTCACATGGTTCCGTCGTTCGCCAGCCACATCATCGCGTCGGTGTCGATGGCGGTACCGCGGATGATCCTCGGGGAGACCAGCCTGTCGTTCCTCGGCCTCGGCCTGCAGCCGCCCGCGGTCAGCTGGGGCGTCCTGCTCGAGGGCGCGCAGAACGTCCGTGCGGTCGCCACCGCCCCATGGCTGCTCACCCCGGGCCTCGCGGTCGTGGTCGTCGTACTCGCGATGAACTTCGTCGGCGACGGCCTCCGCGACGCCGCCGATCCCTACAAATAGGAGCTCTCATGCAACGGTTGCTGGAAGTTCGTGGGCTTCGGACGCATTTCGAGCTCGGCGACGGGGTCGTGAAGGCCGTCGACGGTGTCAGCCTGACAGTGCAGCGCGGCCGGACGCTGGCCGTGGTCGGGGAGTCCGGGTGCGGCAAGAGTGTCACCGCGCGGTCGATCCTGCGGCTGGTCGAGAAGCCGGCCAGGATCGTCGGCGGCGAGATCCTGCTGTACGACGACGCCTCCGACGCCGAGCCGCTCGACCTGCTGGCGGCGAAGGACAAGCGGCTCCGGCAGGTTCGCTGGGCCGACATCGCGATGGTGTTCCAGGAGCCGATGGCGTCGCTGAGCCTGGTGCACACGATCGGCGACCAGATCATCGAAGCGGTCCGGCTGCACGAGCACGTCGGCAAGCAGGCGGCCCGGGAGCGGGCGATCGAGATGCTCGACCGGGTCGGGATCCCGGACCCGAAGCGACGGGTGGACTCGTACCCGTTCGAGCTCAGCGGCGGCATGCGGCAACGGGCGATGATCGCGATGGCGCTGTCCTGCCGGCCGCGGCTGCTGATCGCCGACGAACCGACCACAGCGCTGGACGTCACCACGCAGGCCCAGATCCTGGACCTGCTGCAGGACCTCCAGGAGGAGCTCGGCATGGCGATCATGCTGATCACCCACGACCTCGGTGTCGCGGCGCAGGTCGCCGACGAGGTCGCGGTGATGTACCTCGGCGAGGTCGTCGAGCAGGGGCCGGCGTCCGCCGTACTGAGCAGGCCCAAACACCCTTATACGCAAGCACTTGTGCGTTCGGTGCCGAGGCTGGGGCAGAGCAGGCAGGACCGGTTGGTCGCCGTCCGGGGGACCGTGCCGCCGCCGTACGAACGCCCGTCGGGCTGCCGGTTCCATCCGCGGTGCGACGCGTTCATGGCCGGCAAGTGCGACACGACCGTGCCGGACCGGGTGCGCAGCGACGAGATCGACGTGGCGTGTCTGTTGTACGGCGAGGAGAAGTCATGAGCCTGTTGGAGACGCGCGGCCTGACCATGCACTTCCCGCTGAGCGGCGGGTTTCTCGGCCGGAACCGTGGGTATGTGAAGGCGGTCGACGGGGTCGACCTGTCGATCGAGGCCGGGCGGACGCTCGGGCTGGTCGGCGAGTCGGGCTGCGGCAAGACCACGCTCGGCCGCTGCATCGTGCGGGCGTACGAGCCGACGTCCGGCAGCATCATGTTCGACGGCGTCGACCTGGCGTCGCTGAGCGAGAAGCAGCTGAAGCCGTACCGTGCGCAGGTCCGGCTGATCTTCCAGGACCCGCACTCCTCGCTCGACCCGCGCAAGACGCTGCGCGACATCATCGCCGAGCCGTTGAAGGTCCAGGACGCCGGATCCCGCGACGAGATCGACGACAAGGTCGCCGCGCTGCTGCGCCGCGTCGGGCTGCGGGCGGAGTACGCGCACCGCTACCCGCACGCGTTCAGCGGGGGTGAGCGGCAGCGCGTGGTGATCGCCCGGGCGCTCGCGACCGAGCCGCGGCTGGTGGTCGCGGACGAGGCGGTCAGCGCGCTCGACGTGTCGGTCCGGGCCCAGATCCTCAACCTGCTCAGGGATCTGCAGGAGGAGTCCGGGCTCACCTACCTGTTCGTCTCCCACGACCTCGGCATCGTCGAGCACGTCGCCGACGACGTCGCGGTGATGTACGTCGGCAAGCTCGTCGAGAGCGCGTCGACCGAAGAGCTCTACACCAAGCCCCTGCACCCATACACCGAGGCGCTGCTCAGCGCCGTACCGGATCCCGATCCCACGTCGCGCGGACAGCGTGAGCGGATCAAGCTGCGCGGCGAGATCGCGGATCCCTCGAAGGTGCCGACCGGCTGCCCGTTCCATCCGCGCTGCGGGTACGCCGAGGACCGGTGCGCGACCGATGTGCCGCAGCTACGCGAGATCCGTGGCCGCAAGGTCGCCTGCCACCTCGCCGAACAGCTCGACCTGAAGGGTGTCCTCACGGCCACCACCGCCCCGTAAGAGAGGTCCTCCCATGTCCAAAAACCCCAACACCCCCGGCGTACCCCCGCACACCCCCGCCTCCGACGACCCGTCCGCCGCGTCCGGTGGACTGTCCCGGCGTGGGTTCGTGCGCAACGGCGCGCTGCTCGGCGGGCTTGCCGCCGCCTTCGGCGGTGTGCTTCCCGCGGGAACGGCCGCCGCTGCGACCACCAGTTCCACCACCGCGACGCCGCGCAGCGGCGTGAACTCCGCCACCGGCACCGTCGACATTCCGAACAAGTACAACAAGCCGTTCTCCGTGGCCGACGACGAGCTGTTCGTGTTCGCGGCCAACTTCAAACCGTTCGAGCTCGGCGGCGACGACGCCCCCGACCGGCAGGCGCAGGGCTTCTTCAACACCGTGTTCGGGGACGCGATCCGGGCCAAGTTCCCGAACCTCAAGATCAAGTACGCCACCTGGGACTACCCGATCCGGTACGAGGACATCGCCAAGGCCGGCCGGGTGCCCGACCTGATCCTGGAGGACCCGCGGCTGCGCATCGACCGGGACCTCGAGCCGCTCGGCTGGACCCAGGACATCACCGCGCTCGTCCAGGGCGCCGGCATCGACCTGACCAAGCTCAACCTGGGCGCGGTCGAGCAGCTCAAGTCCCGCTCGGACGGCGGCCTGTACGGCGTCCCGCTGTGGATCGACGAGAGCCTGCTGTTCTACAACAAGCTGATCTTCGACAAGTTCCGGGTGAAGTACCCGACGGTCGGCTCGACGTACGACGACGTGTACCGGACCGCGCAGAAGCTCACCCGGCAGGACGGGCTGGACTTCTACAAGGGCTACATGCAGCACCCGGACAACTACCTCGCGATGAACCAGCTCGGGCTCTACCCGTTCGTGCCCGGTTCCAGCGAGCAGCCGGCGCCGGAGGACGTCAAGGTGAACCTGACGACCGCGGACTGGAAGTCGATCGCGAACAACCTGTACCGGTTCCTGATGATCCCGCGGAACAACTTCACCACGGTGGACGACTTCTTCAAGGGCGACATGAGCTTCCCGGGCCACCTCGCGATGGCGGTGAACAGCCTGTCGAAGCTGAACGCGTACGCGCTCAGCCCGTACTACATCAAGCCCAGCGACGCGGCGAAGTACGCGGAGTGGGCGAAGAGCGTGAAGCTCGGCGTCACCTCGATGCCGGTGCTGTCCCGCGGGTCGAAGGCGATCTACCAGCCGGACACCCGGGCCGCGTTCGTCCCGCCGCAGTCCAAGCACCAGGACCAGGCGCTGGACGTGGTCAAGTACCTGGTCTCCGAGGAGATGCAGACCCGGATCTCGGCGTACGGCATGAAGGCGGTGCTGCCGACCGACGCGGTGGTGAACGCGTTCGGTACGTCGATCCCGGAGCTGTCGGCGGTCGACACGTCGGCGGTGTACTGGGGCGAGAACGCGGTGATCAAGAACTACAAGAACACCGAGTACTGGGACATCCCGCTGTACAAGGTGTTCCGGCAGCACGTGCTCAAGGACGGCATGGACGTCAACTCGTCGCTGCAGGTCGCCGAGCAGCAGGACATCCCGGACTACATCAAGGCGCAGGCAGCCGCCGGGTTCACATGGTGATCGACTCCAGGTTCGACGGCCGCATCCGTGAGGGTGCGGCCCTCCTGCCCACCCTCCATCCCGGTGACAGCCACGCCGTCACCCTGGTCGAAACCGCCGCCGGCGACCTGCTGTGCGCCTGGTTCAACGGCCCGGGGGAGGGTGAGCCCGACACCAACATCGTCCTGTCCCGGCTGCCTGCGGGCACAGACACCTGGCTGGAGCCGGTCCAGCTCTCCTCGGACCCGCACCGCTCGGAACAAAACCCGCTCCTCTTCGTCCCCCCGCCTCCGGCGGCGCGAGGCGTGGAAGCGCGGTCCCGCGCGGACGGACCGAGCGGTGCTGGGGTTGGCGCTGACGCGCCTGGCGGTGCTGGGGCTGGTGTGGTTTGGTTGCTGCATACGTCGAACGAGCCGCATGATCAGTCGACTTCGCGCGTCATCCGCCGGGTGTCCCGCGACGGCGGGCTCACCTGGGGGCGTAGTGAGGTGCTGTTCGATCAGCTGGGCAGCTTCATCCGGAATCCGATTGTTGTCCTGAGCAACGGCGACTGGTTGTTGCCGGCGTACGACTGTGACAAGAGCGCCGAGCGGACCGTGCTGGAACTGAGCACGGACCGCGGGGAGACCTGGTCGACGGTCGAGGTGCCGGAGGCGGTCGGGCAGGTGCAGATGAGTGTGGTCGAGTTGTCGCCGGGTGAGCTCGTCGGGTACTTCCGCAGCCGCGCCGCCGACCGCATCCACCGGTCGGTGTCGAAGGACAACGGCCGGACCTGGACCGCCCCCGAGAAGACCGCGCTGCCGAACAACAACTCCGCGATCCAGGTGCTCCGGCTGTCCGACGGCCGGCTCGTCATGGTGTTCAACGACTCGTCCGCGGAGCGCGACCAGTTCCGCTGGGTCGACGACGGCAAGGGCGGCGTACGCCGGAAGACCCTGCGCACGCCGCTCACGCTGGCGCTGTCCGAGGACGACGGCGCCACCTGGCCGTACTGGCGGAACCTGCAGGTGCAGGACGCCGAGTACCGCGACAACGAGTTCGGCTACTCGTACCCGACGCTGCTGCAGACCCGCGACGGCCGGCTGCACGTCGCGTACTCGTACCTGCGCAAGACCATCAAGCACGTGATCCTGGCGCCCGAGTGGATCCAGGCGGGAGACCGGTTGCCGTGACCAGTGCCATGAGTACCGAGAAGTGGGGCCTGTACGAGCTCACCCTGACCGGACCTGCCGAAGGTAACCCGTTCGCGGAGGTGGAGTTCCAGGTCACCTATCAGTTCCGGAACCGGATGGTGACCGTCGACGGCTTCTACGACGGCGACGGGACCTACCGCGCGCGGTTCTCACCGGACCGCGAAGGCGACTGGTCGTACATCACGTCCAGCTCGGCTGCGGACCTCGACGACCACCGGGGCACCTTCACCTGCACTCCGCCCGGTCCGGACAACCACGGTCCGGTCGAGGTACTTGGCAGGCACCACTTCTCCTACGCCGACGGCAGTCGCTACGACTGCATCGGTACCACGTGCTACCACTGGACGTACGAGACCAAGGAGCTCCAGGAGCTCACCCTGGAGTCGTTGCGCGAGGCACCTTTCGACAAGGTCCGGATGTGTCTTCTCCCGACGGACGGAATGCGTCCCGAGCGAGTGCCGTTCGTCGGCTCGACACCCGGCTCCGTCGACGTCGACCGGTACGACCCGGCGTTCTTCCGGCACTTCGAGAGCCGGGTCGCGGACTTGCTGGCGCTCGGCATCCAGGCGGACCTGATCCTGTTCCACCCGTACGACAAGGGCGCGTGGGGCTTCGACCGGATGACGCCCGCCCAGGACGCGGCCTACCTGCGGTACGTCGTCGCGCGGTTGGCGGCGTACCGGAACGTCTGGTGGTCGCTGTCGAACGAGTACGACTTCAACCGGCTCAAGACTGTGTCCGATTGGGACCGTCTGCTGCAGTTGGTGCAGCGGTACGACCCGTACCAGCGGCTCCGGTCGATCCACAACGGCACCAAGATGTACGAGGTCTTCACGCCGTACGACTTCGCCAAGCCGTGGATCACCCACCAGAGCGTGCAGCACTGGGACGGCGCCGAGACCGCGACCTGGCGGGACTGCCCGAAGCCGGTGGTGATCGACGAGATCGGGTACGAGGGCAACGCCGGCCGCCGCTGGGGCAACCTGACCGCGGACGAGCTGGTGCACCGGTTCTGGCAGGGGATGGCGCTCGGCGGGTACGTCGGGCACGGCGAGTCGTTCGTCGACCGCGAGACCCGGGCGTGGATCTCGGTCGGCGGCCGGCTGTACGGCGAGAGTCCGGAGCGGATCGACTTCCTGCGCGGGGTGTTCGCGGGGTTGCCGCGGCAGTCGGACGGCGAGGTCGACGGCGCCCGGTGCGTCCTGCACTACCTCGGCGACCGCCAACCGTCGGCCGTGGACCTCGACCTGCCGGCCGGTTCGCCGTTCCACTTCGACCTGATCGACAGCCGCGCGATGACCATCACCCCGCTGGCCGACTACTCCGGCCCGAGCCGCATCCCACTGCCTGCCACCCCGTACCTCGCCCTGAGAGGCACCCGATGACGTCAGTACCCCGCTGGGACGTGCTCGAACTCGCAATCGCTGAACCGATCATCTTCCAGCACACTTCCGGGGCGACCTCCTACGTTGAACCGTTCCCGGCATCCGACGGCTGGAAGCTGCGCTTCAGCCCGGACCTCGAAGGCCGGTGGTCGTACGTCGGCGGCTCGTTCGTGTGCACTCCGGCGACGTCCCGCGGCCCGGTGCGGCGGGCGGGTACGACGGTGCGCTGGGCGGACGGTACGCCGTACCACCCGCTCACCACCGAGTGGTTCGGCGAACCGGACCAATGGGCCGCCGCTCGTCTCGCGCTGGCCGCGTCTCCGTTCAACCGCGTCCGTCTGAAGGTCTCGCCCGCCCTCGAGGAACAGGTCCGCGACCTGCTGACCGCAGACATCGTCGCGGACGTACTACTGCCGCTCGACGAGGCCGTCGTCCGCGACACGGTCAACCGCCTCGCCGCCTTCCGCAACCTCACCTGGTGCCTGCAGCCGGCCGCCGACTCCCGCCGCCTCGCCGACTCCCGCCGGCTCGCCGAACTGATCGCGGAGCTGGACTCGAGCCGCCACCTGATCTCGATGCATGAGGCAACCGATCCCGGTCCGCTGTGGCTGACCCATCTCAGCGTGCGGCTGGAGAACGTGCGCGGCGTGTCCGCGCTCCGCCGCAACTACTCGAAGCCCGTCTTCGTGGACGCCTGCGGTCACGAAGGCAACGGCACCACCCCCGACACCAGCCTCCGCCCGGAAGAACTGCTTACCCGCATCTGGGAAGGAACCGTCCGCGGCGCCTACGTCACCCATGGCGAGTCGTACGTCGACGCGCCCTGGTCCGCCGGTGGTAGTCGGCCGACCGGGGTGGTCGCGCAGCGGCTGCGGTTGTTGCGGGAGGTGCTGGACGAGCTCCCCGACGGTGTCGAGCCGATCGACGACTACCGCGACGCCCCGACGCTGGCGGTGCCGGGGGAGTACTACCTGCAGTATCTCGGCGAGCACCAGTTCCCGGACCGCACGTTCACGCTCCCGCCCGGCGCGTACGACGTCGACGTACTGGACGTGTGGAACCACTCGGTACGCCGGACCCGCGAGAACGTCACTGATACTGGCCACGGCACGCTGACTGTCCGCCTCCCGGGGACGCAGTATCAGGCGATCCAGATCCGCCGGACGTCCTGATGCCCGCGCTCACCTCCGGCCCGCGCCAGGCCGAACTGCGCCGTACGCCCGACGGGGTCGTGCTGCGGCTCGGTCTGGTGGACGGCACGGCCTACCTGGAGCGCCCGCTCGCCGGGCTGCTCACGTATTCGGCCGGTCGCCCGTGGGAGCTGGCGGCGCCGCAGCCCGACGGGTGGTGGATCTCGTGCCGCGCCGGTGAGCATCGCGCGGGCTTCCGCACCGGACCGCTTGCGGTCGAGCTGCGGCTCTCGTTCGACACCTCGCATCGCTTGAACCTGGAGGTGCGCTGGCGAAACATCAGCCAGCGCCGGATCGCGGACCTTGCCGTCGGGCTGTTGCTGGATCTCGGTCGGGTGCAGGACAGCCGGCTGACGATCCCCGGCCTGATCTACAACGACAACCCGTCCGCGGACCCGCTGCGCGCCGTACCCAGGATCGGCCACACGCCCGGCGGCGGCTTCGTCGCCGAGGAGGACCGGCTGCCGATCCCCGGTATCAACCTGGAGTGGCGCGCCGGTCGTGACCGCCGCTGGTTGTCGGTGTTCTCCCGCCCGCAGGCGCGGCGCTCGGCCGACGGTCAGGTCCGGTACGGCTCGCTCGGGGTGATCCGGCAGGAAAGCCCGGTGATCGCGGCGCTCAGCGGCGTACTGATGTTCGACGGCAAGCAGGACGTCAGGTATGTCAGCAAGGCGGAAACGGCGGCGACCGACGATGGCTACCTCACGCTGCGGCCCGGCGAGGTCTACACGCAGCAGCTCGTCCTCGATTGGGGTCCGTTGGAGGTGCGCGGGCACGCGTTCCGGCACCTGGTCCACACCGGTCGTGCACTGTTCTCCTCGCCGGGTGCGAGCGGGCTGACCGTGGCGGAGTCGATCGCCTTGAAGACGGTTGCCATGGACAACAGGTGGCACAAGGACGGGTCTGTCGCCGGATATACCAAGTTCAGCGATATCCCGGGCAACGGGCCGGTCAAACCGACGCACTTCATGTACGGCTGGACCGGGCAGGCGCTCAAGCTGGCCTGGTGCGACGCGCAGCTCGGCTTCACCTCCCAGGACCGGCTGCGCATCGACCGTTGCCGCGCGGCCGTCGAGTTCTACCTGTCCGGCAGCCCGACGCCGACGCCCGGCCTGCGGCACAACGCATACCAGGTCGACACCCGTCGCTGGACGAGTTTCCGCACCGGCAGCCGACCGATGATCTCCAGCCGCGCCTACGGCGAGACGATCAGCGACCTGGCCGACGTGATCACTCTCTTCCGCCAGCACGACGAACCGGTACCGCTGTCGTGGCTGGACGCCCTCGAAGGGGCGATGCTCTTCCTGCGCAACGCCCAGTTGCCTGACGGCACGTTCCCGATCGGTTGGCGGCTCGACGGTACGCCGGCCGCGACGACCGTCTCCGCCGCCGGCATCCCGTGCGTACTCGCGGCACTCAAGGCATCCGACGTCCTCGGCCACCCCGGGTTGTTGTCCGACGCAACCACCTGGCTCTCCCGCTACCACGACCAGCATGCGCGGACCTTCGACCGCCCGTTCGCACGGTCCACGCTGGACGCGGCCTGCGAGGACAAAGAAGCCGGCATGTACTACTTCATGGCGGCCTACGAGCTCTTCCGCCGCACCAACGATCCGCTGTACGCCGGCTGGTGCGAGGTGGCCGCCGACTGGCTCCTGACCTGGGTGTACGTCTGGTCCCCGGAGCAGGACGCGGACGCGCCGCTGCACACGTCCGGGTTCAACACGATCGGCTGGCCGTCGGTCAGCGTGCAGAATCACCATCTCGACGCCTTCTTCCCGACGTACGAGCTGCTCGCCTTCGGCCTGGCGACCGACCGGCCCGAGTACGTCGCGGCAGCGCTTACCACGGTGCACGCCCTGACCCAGGGCATCGCGGCGAACCCGGGCGACTGGAACTTCCCGCTGCCCGGCGAGCAGGGCGAGGCCGTCTTCCAGACGCACTGGCAGCGCCGCGGCCACACGAACACCTGGAACCCGAGCTGGGTGATCGCTGTCCCACTTGCCAACGCCCTCCGCATCCAGGCTCATGACTGACCGGGTGATCACCGACTTCGGGGCGTCGCCCGGAGCGGACTGTTCGGAAGCCGTCGCGCGGGCGATCGAGGCCGGCGGGCGGGTCGTGGTACCGCCGGGCGACTTCCTGACCGGACCGATGCGGCTGCGCAGCAACGTCGAGCTGCATGTGTCGGCAGGCGCGACGCTGCGCTTCCACACCGACGCGACGACGTACCCCATCGTCCGCACGCGTTGGCAGGGCATCGAGTGCTTCAGCCACTCTCCGCTGATCTACGCCTACGGCGAGACCGACGTCGCGATCACCGGGACCGGGACGCTCGACGGCGGCGCGAGTACGGCCAACTGGTGGAGCAGCACCCGCCCGCGCACCGACTGGCAGCGGCTCGTGCAGATGGCCGACGACGGCGTACCGGTCGAGGAACGCGTGTTCGCGCCGGGCCACGGGTTTCGCCCGAGCTTCGTGCAGCCGTACGAGTGCCGGCGGGTCCGGATCGAGGACGTCCGGATCGTCAACGCTCCGATGTGGGTGGTGCATCCGGTGTTCTGCACCGACGTCCTGGTGCGCGGCGTCACGGTCGACTCGCTCGGCCCGAACAACGACGGCTGCAATCCCGACTCGTGCGAGGACGTGGTCATCACCGGCTGCTCGTTCACGACCGGCGACGACTGTATCGCGATCAAGTCCGGCCGCGACAGCGACGGCCGCCGGGTCGCGCGTCCGTCCCGGAACATCCTGATCGAGTCCTGCCGTTTCACCGCCGGACACGGCGCGTTGACGATCGGCAGCGAGGCGTCCGGCGGTGTCCACAACGTCCATGCGCAGGACCTGCGCGTCACCGGCACCGACCACGCGATCCGTGTCAAGACGAACTCCGCCCGCGGCGGCCGCATCGAAAACCTCACCGCCACGAACCTCACCGCGAACGCCCTCACCACGTCCGTCGTACTCATCACCACCCGGCACGCCGAACCGGACCCGCCGGGCGAGCACGCTCCCGTCGTACGCAACATCACCATCACCAACCTGACAGCTCATTCCACACCTCGCACGGTAGAGATCATCGACAGTCCGCGGGCTCCGGTCGAAGGCTTCACCCTGGCTTCGACGCAACCCGGTGAGCCGGCCGCTTCCGCACCAGTCTCCGTCACCGATCGTCAAGAAAACAAGGCGGATCGGCCAGCCTGTGGATAGCCGGTTGACATCGGGACCGGAGGAGGCAAAGGTTTTCCCATGGTGACCAACTGGGTGCTGTCCGACGCGCCGGCCGTGGCGGATCTGACCAGGCTGACGGCGTACGACCTGCGCTGTGAACACCGCGTCGAGCCGCTCGGCATCGGTACGCGGCGGCCGCGGCTGAGCTGGCGGCTCGCGTCTCCGGCCCGCGGCGACCGGCAGGACGCGTTCCGCGTGCAGGTGCTGCGCGACGGCGTGCAGGTGTGGGACAGCGGATGGCGGTCCGAGTGGGAGACGTACGTCGACCACGGAGGCGCGCCGTTGACCTCGCAGACCGACTATGTGTGGCAACTGTCGGTGCGAGACGCGGCCGGGGAGGTGACCAGCGCCGAGGCGACGTTCGCGACCGGGCTCTTCCACGACGACGAGTGGGAGGCGCACTGGATCGAGCACGACTACGAGACCGACCCGTACTTCGAGCCGCCGGTCGACCGCCAGGAGCCGCGAACGGTGCGCCAGGCAACGATCGCACCGCCGAGGCACTACCGGCGCTCGTTCGAGCTGACCCGGCCGATCAGCCGGGCGCGGGTCTACGTGACCGCGCACGGGCTGTACCAGTTCAGCGCGAACGGCCAGCGGATCGGGAACGACGAGCTGACGCCAGGGTGGACCGATTATCGCGAGCGGGTCGCCTACCAGACGTACGACGTGACCGGCCTGCTGCACGAGGGCGAGAACGTCATCGGTGCGGTGCTCGGTGAGGGCTGGTGGTCCGGGTACGTCGGCTGGGACACCCGGAGCCACGCGCACCACTACGGCAAGAAGCCGCAGCTCCTGGCGCAACTCGTCGTCGACCACCCGGACGGTTCGCGGACCGTGGTGGCGACCGACGGGCGCTGGGTCGAGCGTGTCGGGCCGATCCGGTTCGCGGACCTGCTGATGGGGGAGTCGTACGACGCCCGCCTCGAGCTCGGCGACTGGTCGAGCCCGGGGTACGACGCGAGCGACTGGGCGCCGGCGGGTGACCTCGGTGGCGACGTGTCGACGCTGATCGCCGCGACGACCGATCCGGTGCGGGTCACGGAGGAGGTGCCGGCGGTCGCCGTGACAGCGCTCGAATCAGGGCGTTTCATCGTCGATCTCGGGCAGAACGTCGCGGGCCGGGTGCGGTTGCGGGTGCGCGGAGCCCAGGCCGGTCAGCAGATCCGGTTGCGGCACGGCGAGATGCTGCAGGCCGACGGCTCGTTGTACACCGCGAACCTGCGGACCGCCGACGCGACCGACTACTTCGTCAGCGCGGGTGCGGACGAGGAGTTCTTCGAGCCGATCTTCACCGTGCACGGGTTCCGCTACGTCGAGGTCGACGGGTATCCGGGCGAGTTGACCGCGGACGACGTCGTCGGCCAGGTGCTGCACTCCGACACCCCGGTCGCGGGGCGGTTCGAGTGTTCGGACGCGGGCGTCAACCAGTTGCTGAGCAACATCCGGTGGGGTCAGCGGGGCAACTTCGTCAGCGTGCCGACCGACTGCCCGCAGCGCGACGAGCGGCTCGGCTGGACGGCGGACGCGCAGATCTTCCTGCCGACCGCGGCGTACCAGGCCGACGTACTGACGTTCTTCGAGAACTGGTTCGCGGATCTCGCGGTCGCGCAGACCGGCGAGGGCGCCATCCCGGACGTCATCCCGCACGTCATCACCGGCCGGCACGGGACACCTGCCTGGGCGGACGCCGCGACGATCGTGCCGTGGACGCTGTACCGGATCTACGGCGACGAGCGGGTGCTGCGGACCGCGTGGCCGGTCATGCGGCGCTGGGTCGACTACGTGCACCGGGCGAACCCGGACCTGATCTGGCGGCACCGGACGAGCGGGCACTACGGCGACTGGTTGCAGGTCGGCGTGGTGACGGACCGGGACCTGCTCGCGACGGCGTACTTCGCGCGGAGTGTGGAGTTCACGGCGGCGGCGGCTCGGGTGCTCGGGCTGGCCGACGAGGCGGCGGCGTACAGCGAGCTGTGGGAGAAGGTCAGGGCGGCCTTCGTCGCGGAGTTCGTGGATGCCGAGGGCAAGCTTCGTGGGGATACGCAGACCGGGTACCTGCTGCCGTTGGCGTTCGGGTTGCTGGACGAGCAGGCTGAGCAGACAGCGGTGAAGCAGCTGGTCGCCGACCTCGAGCGGCGCGGGCGGTCGCTGACCACCGGATTCGCCGGGGTGGCGCTGCTGTGCCCGATGCTGACGAAGTACGGGCACGCCGACCTGGCGTACGACCTGCTGCACGACGACCGGTACCCCTCGTGGGGGTACTCGATCAAGCACGGCGCGACGACCATCTGGGAACGCTGGGACGGCTGGACCGAGGAGAACGGGTTCGGCCCGGTCGCGATGAACTCGTTCAACCACTACTCGCTCGGCTCCGTCGGAGAATGGCTGTACGCCGACGTCGCCGGGATCAGCCAGTCACCGGAGTCCGTCGGCTTCCGCGACCTGGTCATCAACCCGCACCCCGGCGGCCGCCTCACCTGGGCCAAGGCGTCCTACGACACCCCCACCGGTCGCGTATCCACCCACTGGCAGCTCAGCGACGGCGCCTTCACCCTCGACGTCACGATCCCACCCGGCGCCACCGCCACCATCCACATCCCCACCTCTGCCCCCGACTCCGTCGAGGAGAGCGGCCACCCACTCACAACCGCCGAAGGCCTCACCCCGCTGGAACCCACACCCACCACAGCCATCTGCCGAGCCCACCCCGGCACCTACCGCTTCACCACCCCTGCTTGACCCGGCGCCCTGGTGTGACCCACGCGCCCGCCACTGGCGCGCACACGAGTGGATATCCGCTCGGCTTGGGGGTTCTCCGCTGGTATGCGGGTGGAGAACCCGCAACGCGAGTGGATATCCGGCCGTGTGGGACGCCGGGTGGCCCCGGGACCGGGGCCACCCGGGGCGTGGGGCTAACTCGCGGTTGGGCAGGCCGGGGGCGCTGCCTCGGAAGGTGCGGATCGTCCGGGGGTGGGGTTAGCGCCGGGGGGAGTGGCGGGGTGGGGGTGCTGTCGAGGCGCGGACCACGAGTTCGCCGCGGATGTGGGTGGTGGCGGTGGAGGGCTTCGGGGCGAAGCGGGACCAGGCCTGGCGGCCGACCTCGACGGTGGAGACGGCGTACGTGGTGAGGCCGGGATCGGTGTGGGCGCTCATCGGGGCATCGTCGATGCCGGCGACCGACAGGTCGTGCGGGACCGACAGGCCGAGTTCGCGGAGGCGGCTGAGGACGCCGACGGCGACGTGGTCGTTGAAGCAGATGATCGCGGTCGGCTTGTACGTCAGCGCCTCCTCGACCGCCTCCCGCCCGTCGGCGAGCGTGGACCCGCACGGCACCCGGAAAATGGTCAGACCGGACGCCTCCGGCGAGCGGAACCCGCGCTGGCGTTGCTGGTCCGACCACGCCGCGGTCGGCCCCTGCAGGTACGCGATCCGCTTGTGCCCGAGCGCCGCGAGATGCTCGCACAGCGCCCGGACGCCGAGGTGGTAGTCGACGACCACCGAGCCGACCGCGTGATGACGCAGTACCCGGTTGATCAGCACCAGCCGGCGCGCGGCCTCCGCGACCTCGCGGAGCCGGGGCGTACTCATCCGCGGCGCGCACAGCAACAGCCCGTCGACCCAGCGGGCTAGCTCGATCGCGGACCGGTACTCCTGCTCCGGGTCCTCGTCGGTGCCGGCCACCAGCGTGTGGTGCTGCTCGGCCGCCGCCTCGGCCGCGAACCCCTTGAGGATCTCCGCGAAGTACGAATTGCCGAGATCCGGTACGACGACGCCGACCGTGCGGCTGCTTCCGCGCAGCAGGGTCTGGGCGGCTGGGTTCGGCCGGTAGCCGACGTCGTTCGCGGCCGCGCGGACCCGCTCGGTGACCCCCGGCGACACCGGCTTGCCGCCGCTCAGCACCCGCGACACGGTCGCCGTCGACACCTCGGCCAGCCGCGCCACGTCGTGAATCGTGGCCCGGGCTGCAGTCGGCTCTCTCACCAGCCCATTGGACCATGACGACGGCGCGGATCGCTGCCATTCGGGCGATGTAAACCTTTTCCCGATTTCCCCCGACGAACCCTTGACGCCGCCGCGGCACGCTGCGACGGTTGGCAGGAAAAGGATTACCCTGCCACCGCCCCGGGCTCTCCGCGCGGTGGTCTGCGCGAGGAGACGCCGTGCGAAATCGTCTGATCAGCTGGTGCCTGGTGGTTCTCGTCGGAGCCGGTCTGCTGACGCTGTCCGCCGGTCCGGCCACCGCGGCGAACCCGGCGACCTACGGACCGTTCGATCCGCGGATCGAGCTCGCCGGCCATTGGGGCCGCGACGACGACACCGCGATCACCGTGAACTCCGGATCGTCGGTCCGTCTCCGGTTCACCGGATCCCACCTCGGAGCGCTGTTCGACACCTCGTCGATCACCGTCCCGGCCCAGCTGTACGTCGCGATCGACGGCCAGGCGCCCGTGCTGCAGAAGGCCGACGCCGACCACAAGGTGTTCGCCGACGACCTCGACCCGGCCGTCGCGCACACGGCGGAGCTGCTGGTCAAGGACGTCGACGAGTACGAGAACCGCTGGAACGTCCCGCTGCAGACCGGGATCGTGCTGAAGAAGCTCGAGCTCGCCCCGGACGCGAAACTGATCCCGCTGCCGACCACCTCCGAGCACCGCATCGAGTTCTACGGCGACTCGATCACCCAGGGCGTGATGGCGCTCTGCCCGGAGCTCGGCACCGACTGCGCGGACGGCACCAAGGCGTACCCGCACCTGGTCGGCGAGGCGTTCGGCGCGGACACCAACCAGGTCGGCTTCGGCAAGCAGGGCATCCTGCAGCCGGGGCACGGCAACGTCGGTACGGCGGCCGACTCGTTCGGCTGGAACCTCGCCGGCTTCCCCGCGGACGGGTTCGACCCGGGCGCGGTCGTCGTCAACTTCGGCACGAACGACGCGGCGTACGGGAGCGCGGAGTTCACCGCGGGGTATGTCGCGTATCTGCGGAGGATCCGGGCGGCCGATCCGAAGGCGCTGATCGTTGCCCTGCGCCCTTTCAACGGGACGCATGCGGGCGACATCAATGCGGCGGTTGCGGCGACGAAGGATCGTCGGATCGTGTACGTCGACACGACGGACTGGCTGGGGGCGGGTGACTTCAACGGCAGTACGCATCCGAATGTGCAGGGGCATCAGGTTGCTGCTGCCAAGTTGACTGCCGTGTTGAAGGGGCTCACCGGGTGGGCTACTGGGGCGGCTGGTGCGGCGACACTTTCGCCGCAAGGGCCTGAGAACGCGACGTGTTCGGATACGGCGTTGAGTATGAGCTTTCAGGGGCCGGTGCAGCTCGGGGTGAGTGGGAAGGTGCAGATCCACAAGGCGAACGGTGACGTCGTGGACACCGTCAGCCTGGCGGAGCTGGCGTCGTACCAGCGGACTGTTGGTGGGGCGCGGACGGACTTCGATCAAGTGCATGTGTGGATGTACCAGGCGGTTGTGGTCGATGGGCGGACGGTCACTGTGTATCCGCACCGGCGGCTTGCGGGTGGGCAGGTGTACTACGTGACGGTCGACCCCGGGTTCGTGGTCGGGGATCATGGTGTGAGTGGGGTGAATCCGTGGAGGTTCCGGACGCGGCAAGATCCCGGGACTGACGAGAAGCTGCGCGTGGACGCGCATGGGAGCGGGGACTTCTGCACCGTGCAGGGGGCGATCGACTTCGTCGGGGAGGGGGAGAAGGCGACGATCGAGGTGGCGCCTGGGTTGTACAGGGAGCTGGTCTGGGTGCCGCCGACCAAGCCGGGGTTGACGATTCGTGGGGCGGGCGCCGGCCGGACCGTGATCGGGTATCCGAACAACAACCTGCTGAACGGCGACTCCGCGATGGGCAGCGTGCCGCAGGAGCAGTCGTACTGTCAGCGTCGCGTGATCCCGCAGTCCGACCGCTACAACTGCTGGCGTGCCGCGATGGGTGTGTTCGCCGACGACTTCACGCTGTCGGACGTGACGGTGCAGAACCTCACGCCGTACCGCGGCTCGCAGGCCGAGGCGTTCTTCGGGAACGGGGACCGGATGGTGCTTGCGCGGGTCCGCGTCCTCGGGTACCAGGACAGCCTGCGGTTGCAGGGCAAGGCGTTCGTGACGAACAGCTACATCGAGGGTGATGTGGACTTCGTCTGGGGGACCGGCGGCGTGTTCATGCAGGACTCCGAGCTGAAGGCGCTGCACGAGGGGTACTACAACCAGGTCCGCAACATCGACAACGGACCCGGCAACGTCTTCGTCCGGGTCCGGCTGACCCGGGCGCCGGGGCTGGCCGACGACAGCGTCTACCTGGCTCGCGCCGAGCTCGGCCGGTTCCCGACGAGTCAGGTGGTGTTCATCGACTCCGCGATGGACAGCCACGTGAAGACGACCGGCTGGCAGCTCACCAGCCCCAACGACTGCGCGGCCGCCGGGCAGATCCGGTTCTGGGAGTACCACAGCACCGACCTGGCCGGCCGGCCGCTCGACACCACCGCACGACTCGCGTGTTCCCGGCGGCTCAGCGACGAGGAGGCCGCACAGTTGCGCGACCCGTCGTACGTGTTCGCCGGCTGGCACCCGGTCGTTCCCCGCCCCGAAAGGTAGTCCATGATGAAGAACGTCAACCGCCGGACCGTTCTCGGAGGTGCTCTCGCCGTGACCGCAGGCACCGCAACCGGCTGGCCGTCGAACGCCGCCGCCAGCGAGGTACCGGCTGGAGCTGTACCGGCTGGAGGTGTGCCGGCTGGAGGTGTGCAGCCGCACCCGGCGCCGCGTCCTGTCGCGCCGGTGAATCAGGAGATCGCCGCCGCGCACGCGGCGACGTACAAGACTCTGCCGCAGGTTGTCGTCGGCGTGGATGTGGAAGATCTGATGAAGATCCACACGGCGGCCGATGCGGATGCGCTCCGTCCGCAGCTGGTTGCACAGGTGTGGAAGGACACCGGCGTACTCCCGACCGCGCTGCCCACTGTGACACGCGACGTCGGAGCACCGTCCCTGCTACCGGCGTTCACCGGCGTACGGCGGTACGACAAGCTCGACGTACCGATGGAGTTCGGGTACGTCTCCACGGTGTACCTGCTCGAGCCGACGCAGTCCACGCATCGCCGGGTCGCGTTCTACCACAACGGGCACGGTGAGGGACCGGAGACGATGCAGCCGGTCACCCAGGCGCTGCTCGACCGCGGGTACACCGTGCTGCTGTTCGCGATGCCGTTCTACCACTGGAACCCGAAGACCCTGCAGGACCCAGCTGACCCGACCAAGGTGCTGCAGCCGTCGCACAACGACCTGCCGCAGTGGGCCTCGGACAAGTACTCACCGCTGGCACTGTTCCTCACGCCGTTGTCGGTCGCGATGAACCACGTGCAGGCGACGTACCGCCCGTCGTCCGTGCAGATGGTCGGACTGTCCGGCGGCGGCTGGGCGACGACCGTGTACCCGGCGCTGGACACGCGGATCACCCGGTCGTACCCGGCCGCCGGCTCACTGCCGTTCTTCGTCCGGCCCGGGTCGCCGAAGCCGAGCCCGACGCGGGGCGACTGGGAGCAGCGGCTGGACATGCAGCCCGGGTTCTACGGGCTGGCCGACTTCCCGGACTTCTACGCGCTTGCGTCCATCGGGCGGAACCGGCGGCAGCTCCAGATCCTGAACCGGTTCGACGACTGCTGTTTCAACGGGGTCGGTCACCGGTCGTACGAAGCGGCTGTCCGGCAGCGGATCGCCGTCATCGGTACCGATGACGTCAGCAACGAGTCGAACGGCCACTGGGAGCTGCTCGAGGACGCCACCCACCAGATGCACGCGATCAGCCCGTACGCGCTGTCCGTGATCCTGTGGGACCTCGACGTCCATTGCGCCCATCTGCCCTAGCGGATCTGGTGGACGTCCTTCACCGGGTGACCGTTGACCTTGACGTTGTCGAAGCTCAGTGCCGTGTGCTGCACGGTGCTGGGCTGGTCGACGGTGAAGGCGCAGTCGACCAGCCGGAAGTCCTCGATCCGCGAGTGCCGGTAGCCGCGCAGCAGCAGCGCGTTCCGGGCGTGCTCGACGGTGATGCCGCGGAGCTCGACATTCCGGACGGACGGAGTCAGCGGGCCGGCGTCGCCCTCGCCGCGGTAGAAGTTGCACTGGACAACTTCCTTGGTGACCGCGGCGACCGTGAGGTCACGCAGGTACACGTTCTCCACGAAGCCGCCGCGGACCGCGTTGGACTTGATGTACAGGGCGAAGTACGGCCCGTCGATCCGGCAGTTCCGTACGTAGACGTTGCGGATCCCGCCGGTGAGGTCCGAGCCGAGGGTGATCGCGCCGTACTTGACCCGCAGCTCGCAGCCCTCGATCAGCACGTCCTCGGTCGGTACGCCGACCCGCAGCCCGTCGGCCTCGCGCCCGGACTTGAGGGCGATGCAGTCGTCGCCGGCGTCGACGACGCAGCCGCTGACGACGACCGAACGGCAGGACTCGAGGTCGATCCCGTCGTTGTTCGGGCCCTGCGAGTCGAGGACGAGGTCGCGGATCGTCACGTTGCGGCACAGCACGGGGTGGATCTGCCAGAACGGTGAGCGAACCACGGTGACACCCTCGATCAGGACGTTGGTGCAGTTGTACGGCTGCACGAAGCTGGATCGCAGCCGGGTGCCGACGATGCGTTCCTCGAGGGGTACGCCGAAGAAGCTCTGCTCCCGCAAGACCTTGAACTCTTCGTCGCACTCGTGGAACCACTGCCACCAACTGCTCCACGAGCCTTGCCCGTCCAGTGTGCCCGTGCCGGTGATCGCGATGTCGGTGCAGTTGTTCGCGTAGATCATCGGGGCATGGTTGAGGACTTCGAGGCCCTCGTAGCGCGTTTCGACCAGCGGGAGGTAGTCGGCCGGGTCGGTGCTGAAGCTGAGGGTGGCGCCCGCGCTGACGTGCAGTTCGACGTACGACAGTAGGCGGATCCCGGTGGTGTGCCAGCGCCCGGGCGGTACGACGACGCGCCCGCCGCCGGACGCGTTGCACGCCTCGACGGCGGCGGCGATTCCGGGGCCGGCGTTCGCCTCGGTGGCGCCGTACGACGTGATCGGGAAGTCGACGGCGGGGAAGACCGGCGGCCGGACGGCGGCCTGGATCCGGTCGGCGTCGGCCCAGCCGGCTTTCACAGGAGCTGCGCCGGATCCGTGATGAGCTGCCCGTTGACGGTGAAGTTGCGGAACGTCAGCTCGGTGTCCTGGATCGAGCTCGCGGCGTCGATGCTGGTGTAGGTGCAGTCGATCAGCCGGAAGTCCTGGATCGGGGAGCGCGGGTAGCCGAAGATCGAGAACGCGTTCCGGGCATGGCCGACGTTGACGTTGCGCAGTTCGACGTTGCGCACCCGCGGCGTCAGCGGGCCGGTGTCGCCCTCGCTGCGGTAGAAGTTGCAGGAGACCACTTCCTTGGTCAGGTTCGAGATCTCCAGGTCGCGGAGGTAGATGTTCTCGGCGAAGCCGCCGCGGACCGAGTTGGTCTTGATGTACAGGCCGAAGTACAGGTTCGGGCTGCCGATCGTGCAGTTCCGGACGAACACGTTCCGGACGCCGCCGGTCATCTCGCTGCCGATCGTGATCGCGCCGTACCGGATGTTCAGCGTGCAGTCCTCGATCAGGACGTTCTCCGACGGTACGGCGATCCGCAGGCCGTCGGCGCCCTTGCCGGACTTGATCGCGATGCAGTCGTCGCCGCAGTCCAGCGTGCAGTTCTGGATGTGCACGTACTGCGAGCTCTCCGGGTCGATGCCGTCGTTGTTCGGGCCGCGGCTGTCGATGTGTACGCCGCGGACGGTGATGTTGCGGGACAGTACCGGGTGGATCTCCCAGAACGGCGAGCGGACGATCGTCACGCCCTCGATCAGCACGTTGCGGCAGGACTGGGTCTCGATGAACGCGGCGCGGAGGTGGTGGCCGGCGCCGAAGACGCGATCCTTCACCGGTACGCCGGATTCCGCCAGCTGGGTGAGTGCCTGGGCGTCCGGGCCGGACGGGGTGACCCAGGACCACCAGTTGTCCCAGGTCGCACCGCCGTCGAGGGTCCCGCCGCCGGTGACGGCGATGTTCTCGCAGTCGCGGGCGTAGATGAGCGGGGAGTAGTTCATGCACTCCTGACCCTCGAAGCGGGTGAGGACGACGGGAAGGTAGTCGCTTGGGTCGGTGCTGAACAGCAGGGTGGCGCCGGTGGACACGCACAGGTTCACGTTGGACTTGAGGTGGATAGCCCCGGTGAGAAAGGTGCCCGCCGGCACCACGACCCGCCCGCCGCCCGCCCGGTGACACGCGTCGATCGCCTCCGCAATCGCCTCCGTAGCAAGCGTGGTCCCGTCCCCGACGGCGCCAAACGTGGTGATGGAGAAGTCACGCGCCCGAAACCGTGGCGGACGAGTGTTGGCGAGAATCCGCCCAACCTGCCCCCACCCGGGCCCCGGGTCGGCAAGACCCACCCCACCCGCGACCCCGACCTCCCCACCTGCGGCACCACCTCCCGCTCCCGCGTCTGCGGCGCCTCCCGCTCCACCTGCGCCTGCGGCGCTGCCCACCGCGCCTCCCGCGCCTGCGGCGGTGGCGGCGACGGCTCCGCCGAGGCGGAGGAAGTTCTTGCGGGTCAGGTTGTTCATGGGAGGCTCCTTCACTTGGTGGTGTGGGTGCCGTTGATCCAGACCTGGTCCAGGCGCAGGCCTTCGACGTACGTGATCACGTTCGGCTCGGTGATCGCGTCGAAGCGGCACTGGTGCAGGTGGATGTCGCGTAGGGGGTCGTCGGCGAGGCCGAGGAGGTTCAGGGCGCGGGGTGCGGACGCCACGGTGAGCCGGCTGATCGTGATCCCGTGCACGTCCGGCGGGTACGCGCCGGTGATCACGTTCGCGTAGTTCAGCACGATCTCGATCACCGAGTCGGCGGCCTGGCCGACCGAGACCCGGCGTACGTCGATGTTCGTGATCGTCCCGCCGCGGTCCGGGTTGCTCTTGATCCGGATCGCCCGCTCGAGGTGCGGACTGCTCATCGTGCAGTCCCGGACGAAGACGTCGAGCACCCCGCCGCTGGTCTCGCTGCCGACCGTGACACCGCCGTTCCCGTCGGCCATCGTGCAGTTCCGGACCACGGCGTACCGCGACGGTACGTTCACCCGCCGGCCGTCCGCGTCCTTGCCGGACTTGAACGCGACGCAGTCGTCACCGGTGGAGATCGTGCAGTTCTCGATCAGTACGTCGGTGCAGGACTCCGGGTCGATGCCGTCGTTGTTCGGGCCGTTCGGGCTGTCGACGGTGACGCCGCGGATCGTGACGTTCCGGCAGAGCACCGGGTGGATGTTCCACATCGGCGAGTCCTTGACGGTGATGCCGTCGACCAGGACGTTCTCGCAGCGGTTCAGTTGCAGCAGATTCGGGCGCAGGTAGTGTCCCTCGCCGAACACCCGCTCCTCGACCGGAACGCCCGCGGCAGCCAGCTGGATCAGTGCAGTCTTGTCCGGGCCTTCGTTGGGTGGCGGGCCACCCGTCCAGTCCCACCAGTGCGTCGTGTCGGCGCGGCCGTCGAGCATGCCCTGACCGGTGATCGCGACGTCCCGCTGGCCGTACGCGTACACGAAGGCAGAGTAGTTGTAGCACTCCGTCCCCTCGTACCGCGTCGCCACGACCGGGAGGTACGCCGCCGGGTCCTGGCTGAACGCGAGCCGCGCGCCGTGCTCCAGGTGCAGGTCGACGCGGCTGAGCAGGTGGACGGCGCCGGTGCGGTAGTCACCCGCCGGTACGACGACGTGCCCGCCGCCGGCGCGGTGACACGCCTCGATCGCGGCGCGGATCGCCCCGGTGCAGTCGGTGGCGTCGTCGCCGACCGCGCCGAACTTCGTCACGTCGTACCAGCGGTCCGGAAAGTGTGGCGGTCTGATCCGCTTCAGGATCGCGGCCACCTGGGCGTCGGCCGCCGCTACCGACGTCGAGGGCGCAGTCGGGGCGGGGCCGGCGGCGGCCGGGGCGGTACCGCCGCCGAGCAGGGGACCGCCGGCGGCGAGCGCGCCACCGGCGAGCAGGACGGTACGGCGACGAAGCGGGGCGGACATCTGCGACCTCCTAGCGTGCAAACGATTGCAGTTGATCGTGCCCGGAGAGCGTGAGTGTGTCAACGGCTGGCCGTCGGCAACTCTTGACCGTCCCGAAAGCTCTTGGATACTTACGGGCAAAGCTTTACCTGATCCGTCCCGTGGAAGGTATGTGTCATGCATCCAACTCGTCGTCAGTTGCTCGGGTCCGGTCTCGGTGGAGTGGTTGCTGCAGGCATCGGTCTGCCCGCCGCCGCCGACCCCGGCGTCGAAGGTCTGGTCAGGTCCCGGATTCGGGCGCCGCGGTTTCGGGATGTGTGGTTTCCGATCACGCGGTACGGGGCGACGCCTGAGGATGCGACTGCGGGGATTGCGGACGCTGTCGCTGCCTGTCATCGGGACGGGGGCGGGCATGTTGTCGTGCCGGCGGGGGTGTGGGAGACCGGGGCGATCAACTTGTTGAGTCGTGTCGACCTGCATCTGGAGGAGGGGGCGACGTTGCGGTTCAGTACGGACCCGGCGGCGTACCTGCCGGTCGTCCGGACACGATGGCAGGGCGTGGAGGTGTACAACTATTCGCCGCTGATCCGCGCCGAGGGGCAGACCGACATCGGCATCACCGGGAAGGGCGTCCTCGACGGTGCCGGTGACAACGAGCACTGGTGGTACCTGATCGGCAGCGGCCAGTACGGCTGGCACACCGGCCTGCCGAACCAGCGCGCCGACTGGGCCGAACTCGAACGGATGAACAACGAACAGGTCCCGGTCGACCAGCGCGTCTTCGGTGACGGCCACTACCTTCGCCCGAGCTTCGTCCAGCCGTTCCGCTGTACGAACGTGCTGATCGAGGGGGTGACCATCAAGGACTCGCCGATGTGGACGATTCACCCGCTGGAGTGCCGCAATGTCACCGTCCAGGGCGTCACGGTCGACAACCTCGGCCCGAACGGCGACGGCTGCGACCCGGAGTCCTGCACCGACGTACTGATCCGTGGCTGCACGTTCCGGACCCACGACGACTGCATCGCGATCAAGTCCGGCCGGGACGCGGACGGCCGCCGCCTCGGCCTGCCGTCGCGCGGCATCGTCGTCGAGGACTGCACGTTCGTCAGCGGAGGCGCTGCAGTCGCTGTGGGTAGCGAAATGAGCGGCGGCGTCGAAGACGTGTACGTCCGCCGGTTGCACGCCCCGGCCGATCCGGCGGCGGAGGAGGCCTACCTGCAATGGCTGTTGTGCGTGAAGTCCACGTCGACACGCGGTGGCTACGTCCACAATGTCGATGTCCGGGACGTGGAATCGCGGGCCTGGATGTATCGTCCTCTGGAGATCACGTTCAGCTACCAGGGAGGTGGCGACCAGTCGCTGTACCCCGACGTGCGGGACATCCGTTTCGACCGGGTCCGGGTGGCGCGGGCCGAGCGGGCGTACCGGATCGTGGGCGCGGAGACGCAGCACATCCGGTCGGTGGTGGTCAGCAACAGCCGGTTCGACCAGGTCGCGGCCGAAGCTGTCGTACAGTACGCCGACGACGTGACGGTTCGAAATGTCTTGATCAGCGGTTCTTAGGGGTACGAAGTGGCGGAACGGGTTCGGTTGATCGACGTCGCGCGCGAGGCCGGGACCTCGGTCTCGACGGTGTCGCGGGCGCTGAACGGCTCCGACCTGATCTCGCCCGAGGTGGTCGCGCACGTCCGCTCGGTGGCCGGCCGGCTCGGGTACCGCGCCGACAAGCGGGCGCAGGAGTTCAAGCTCGGCCGCCCGCTGACGGTCGGCGTGACGGTGCCCGACCTGACGAACCCGTTCTTCTCCGAGGTCCTGAAGGGCCTGACCGGCGCCGCGCGGGCCGGCGGCTACCGGCTGCTGATCGGTGAGAGCGGCGAGGATCCGGCGGAGGAGCTGCGGCTGGTCGACGAGCTGGTCGACTACTCCGGCGCGCTGGTGCTGTTCAGCTCGCGCCTCACCCGCCAGGGCCTGGAGAAGGCGATCGCGCAGCCCGTCCCGGTGGTGTCGATCAACCGCAACGTCAAGAACGCCGGCGTGGTCGCGATCGACTACCGCGCCGCGTCGAGACTGCTGCTGGAGCACCTCACCGGGCTCGGCCATCGCCGCGTGCTGTACGTCGGCGGCCCGGCGACGTCCTGGTCAGACGGTGAGCGCCGCCGGACGTTGCGGCGTACGGCGCGGGCGCTCGACGTGACGCTGGACGAGATCGACGGCGGCTGGTCCGGGAACCACGGGTACGACGCCGGCCCGACCGTGCTGCACAGCCGCGCGACCGCGGTGATCACGTTCAACGACCTGGTCGGGATCGGGCTGCTGAGCTGGCTGTACGACAACGGCGTCGAGGTGCCGGCCGAGCTGTCGGTCGCGTCGTACGACGACATCCCGATCGCGTCGTACTCGCGGCCGCCGCTGACGTCGCTGCGCAACGAGCGCGCGAAGCTGGGCGAGCTGGCCTGGGAGCAGCTGAGCAAGCGGCTCGGCGGGGCGGACTGGCCGGCGCCGGATCTGCTGACGCCGGAGCTCGTCGTCCGGGCGAGTACCGGTCCGGTTCGGCGCAGAGTTCGGATCAAGGTCTGATTCCCTGCATGCAAACGATTGCACGGGGATGTCGCCGTCGGTTACGGTTGGCGCATGCTGCCGCCACAGGTCGTGCTTGGGACGGCCTACTACCCGGAGTACCTGCCGCGCTCGGTCGGTAATCGGGCCGCCGTCGACCTGGAGCTGATGGTTGCCGCCGGCATCACCGTGATCCGCGTCGGTGAGTCGGTCTGGTCGACCTGGGAGCCGCGGGACGGGGTCTTCGACCTGGAATGGATCCGCCCGGTGCTGGACGGCGCGGCCGAGCGCGGGATCGGGGTGATCCTCGGGACGCCGACGTACGCCGTACCGCCGTGGCTGCAACGGGCGCATCCGGAGATCGCGGCCGAGCGGCGGACCGGCGTACCGGTGCCGTGGGGGATCCGGCAGGAGGTCGACTACGGGCAGCCGGCCTTCCGGTTCCACGCGGAGCGGGTGGTACGGCGGATCGTCGAGCGGTACCGGGACCACCCGGCGGTGATCGGGTATCAGGTGGACAACGAGCCCGGGGTGCTGCTGGCACACAACGCCGCTGCCTTCGAGGAGTTCGTGGCCGGGCTGCGGCGCGAGTACGGCGATGTCGAGACGCTGAACGAGGCGTGGGGGCTGACGTACTGGTCGCACCGCTTGAGCGACTGGTCGGAGCTGTGGCGGCCGGACGGGAACAGTACGCCGTCGTACGACCTGGCGTGGCGACGGTTCCAGGCGGCCCGGACCACCGAGTTCATCGAGTGGCAGGCGGAGCTGGTGCGGGCGTTGCGGCGGGAGGGGCAGTTCGTGACGACCTGCCTGGCGTACGACCGGCCGGCGGTGGCCGACGTACCGCTGACCGCGTCGCTGGACGTTGCGGCGGGCAACATCTATGTGGACGTCCAGGACGGGCTCGCGCGGCCGGCCGTCCCGTCGCGGCTGTCGCCGGGGTGGATCGGGCGCAGCGTCGCGGACCTGTTCCTGGCGGCGGATCGCGGGTACGGGTCGCGCGGCGAGCCGTTCCTGGTGACCGAGACGAACGCGACGTCGATCGGCGGGTCGCACCAGAACAGGCCGCCGTACGCCGGTCAGCTCCGGCAACTGGCGTGGGCGATGGTGTCGCGCGGCGCCCGGATGGTCGAGTACTGGCACTGGCACTCGATCTACCACGGGGCGGAGACGTTCTGGGGCGGGATCCTCGGGCACGGGCTGGAGCCGGGGCGGATCTATCGCGAGGTCGCGGCGATCGGGGCCGAGTTCGCTGCGCTCGGATCGTCGGTGGCCGGGCTGACGCCGGATGTCGATGTCGCGCTGCTTTGGTCTCAGGACAGCGACTGGGCGTTGCAGTTCCAGCCGCCGCTGGCGTTGGCTCAGGGGCAGCCGGACAAGTCGTCGTACCGGACGCTGGTCGAGGCGTTCTACGGCGGGATCGTGGACGCCGGTCTGCGGCCCGGAGTGGTGCCGGTGGAGCGGCTCGACGCTGCGTTGACGGCGTCGGTGATTGTTGCTGCGGGCTTCTATGTGGCATCGGATGCGGTGCTCGACCGGTTGGTCGGGTATGCGCGCGATGGTGGGCACCTCATCGTCGGGCCGCGGACCGGGTACGCGGACGAGCTCGCGCGGCCGCGGGCCGAGGTTGCGCCGGGGCCGTTGCGGAGGGCTGCGGGACTGGGCTACCAAGAGTTCGAGAACCTGGACGTCGCGCTACCGGTGGAAGGGCTGGCCGGACATGCCACGCGGTGGGCCGAGACGCTGCTCGTCGACGACGCCGACGTACTGGCGACGTACCGGCATCCGAGCGGTGAGCGGCGGCCGATCGTCACCACGAAGCGCTGCGGGAGCGGCCGGATCACGTACGTCGGGACGGTGCCGGACGCGTCGCTCGCGGCCGGGCTGTTCGGGGATTCGCGGGTGTGGGCGCCGTCGGTGACCGCGATGTCCGCGGTGAACGCGGACGGCGAGCGGATCTGGTTCGTGCACAACTGGTCCGGTACGGCGGTGACGGTCGAGCCTGCGGTGCTTGGGCGGATCGAGTTGGGGCCGTGGGACGTCCGGGTGCTCAAGGAGGGGCGATGAGGTACTTCGAGGATCTGACGCCGAGTACCGGAGCGCGTGAACCACGGGCGTGGTTGCGGTCGTCGCGGCCGCGGATCAGCCTGAACGGGCGGTGGGACTTCAAGCTCTGGGACAGTGTTCCTTCGGGCGAGCCGGTTGTCGGTGAAGGCTGGGGCCCGATCGAGGTCCCGGGGCACTGGGTGCTGCAGGGGTACGACCGGCCGCGGTACACGAACACGGCGTTCCCGTTCCCGATCGATCCGCCGTACACGCCTTCGGTGAATCCGACGGGGGACCACGTCCGCTGGTTCGACCTGCCGGCGGACTGGCCGATCGACGGCGCCATACTGCGGTTCGAGGGCGTCGACTCGGCGTTCAAGGTGTGGGTGAACGGCGGTGAAGTGGGTACGGCGAAGGGCAGCCGGCTGCCGAGCGAGTTCGAGGTCGGTTCGCTGCTGCGGCCGGGGCGGAACCTGCTGGCGGTCCGGGTACACCAGTGGTCTTCGGGGTCGTACCTCGAGGACCAGGACATGTGGTGGTTGCCGGGGATCTTCCGGGATGTCACGCTGCTCGCGCGGCCGTTGATCGACGACGTGTTCGTGCACGCGTCGTACGACCATGTCACCGGGGGCGGAACGTTGACGGTGGAGACGGAGCCGGGGGCGGTGGTCCGGGTTCCGGAGCTCGGGGTCGTGACGGAACCCGGCGTACCGGTTGAGCTCGCGGCCGTCGAGCCGTGGTCGGCCGAGGTGCCGCGGCTGTACGACGCGACGGTGGAGGTGCCGGGGGAGACGGTCGAGCTGCGGATCGGGTTCCGGACCGTGGCGATGGTGCACGGGGTGTTCACCGCGAACGGGCGGCCGCTGTTCTTCCGCGGCGTCAACCGGCACGAGCACGACGAACGCCGCGGCCGGGCGCTCTCGGTCGATGCGATGCGGCGGGATCTCGTACTGATGAAGCAGCACAACCTCAACGCGGTCCGGACCGCGCACTACCCGCCGCATCCCGCGTTCCTGGACCTCTGCGACGAGCTCGGGCTGTGGGTGATCGACGAGTGCGACATCGAGACGCACGGGTTCATCTACACCGACTGGCGCGGCAACCCGGCCGACGACCCGGACTGGGCGCCGATGATGCTGGACCGGATGCGGCGGATGGTCGAACGCGACAAGAACCACCCGAGCGTGGTCATCTGGTCGCTGGCGAACGAGAGCGACCGCGGAGGGAACTTCGGCGAGCTGGCGGCGTGGACGCGGTCGCGGGATCCAGGGCGGGCGGTGTTCTACGAACGGGACCGGACGTACGAGTTCTCGGACTTCTACAGCTTGATGTACCCGCCGCTGGAGGATCTCGAGGCTATCGGCACCCGTACCGAGGACGTGACCACGGAGGACTCCGCTCTGGAGGCCAGACGGCGGGCGTTGCCGTTCATCTTGGCGGAGTACGCGCATGCGATGGGGAACGGGCCGGGTGGGCTGGCCGACTACCAGCGGGTGCTGGAGCGTTATCCGCGGTTGCAGGGCGGGTTCGTCTGGGAGTGGATCGACCACGGGCTGCTGTTGCCTGGTGCAACGGACCACGTGTACGGCGGGGACTTCGGGGAGCGGCTGCACGGCACGAACTTCTGCATCGACGGGCTGCTGTTCCCGGACCGCACCCCGTCGCCCGGTCTGACCGAGTACAAGAAGGTCCTGGAGCCGGTGCGCATCACGGGGCTGCTCACGATCGAGAACCACCGCACGTTCACCAGCACAGACGACCTCGAGTTCTTGTGGTCAGTCACGGCTGACGGCGTTGAGGTGGACTCGGGCCGTCTGGAGGTTCCAGAGATCGCTCCTGGAGCATCCGCCTGTCTAGAGCCTCCAACAACCATCTCCTCTGAGGTAGAGCGGGTGCTGACTGTGCGGGCGGTGCTGGCGAAGGACACAGCCTGGGCCAACGCAGGGCACGAGGTCGCATGGTCGCAGTTCGTACTGGAACAGGCTGTTGCAGTGTCTACTGGCTCAGGTCTTCCTGTAGTGGACAGGGGCGAGGTGTTGCGGTTGGGTGGCGGCGAGTTCGACCGTACTACCGGACGCTTGACCCGCCTGTACGGACAGGAGGTCGACGGACCGCAGCTGGACCTCTGGCGGGCGCCGACTGACAACGACAACGGCCAGGGCGGCCGGAACGGCGTCACCCAGGAGTGGCGCGCCGCCGGCCTCGACCGGCTCCTCCACCGGGTCGACGGGGTAGACGTGCTGGACGACGGTCTCGTCGTACGTACACGGGTCGCACCGGAGGGGCTTGGCGTCGGCGTACGTACGACGTACCGCTGGACGGCCTCCGACGACGGCCTGCGGCTCACGGTCGACGTACAGCCGGAAGGGGAGTGGGCGGGCACCGCGGTCACACCACGGTGCGGGAGCTGGCCGCGCGTCGGCGTACGGCTGGAGCTGCCGAAGGCGTTGGAGAACGTGCAGTGGTACGGCGGGGGGCCGGGCGAGGCCTACGCCGACAGCCGGGACGCGTCCCGCATCGGCCGCTACGAACGCACCGTCGACGACCTGCAGACGCCGTACGTCGTACCACAGGAGAACGGCGCCCGCATGGACGTCCGCTGGGCTTCCCTTACCGATGCCGCGGGCAACGGCTTCCGGGTAACGGGTTCACCGCATTTCCAACTCACCGCCCGCCGCTGGACCACCGAAGATCTCGAACAAGCCCGCCACCGCTCAGACCTGACCCCTCGCGCCCACATCTACCTCACCCTCGACCTGGCGCAAAACGGCCTAGGCTCGGCATCCTGCGGCCCACCCACCCGCATCGGCCTCGAAGTCGCCCCTTACACCTTCACCCTCACCTTCCGGCCAGCCGGATCCAAATCTGTGGATAACTATTTCCCTTAAAAACAAGGCGATCTGGCTTTGAAAACTGTCGGAGGCCGTGTCTAGAGTTTGCTGTATGGAACGGGCGGCTGAGTTGATGAGCGAGGAGGAACTCGTGCGCGCTCTCGACGAGTCCGAGGCCGATCTTGCCCGTCGGCAGGCGTACCACCTGCGGCTCATCGCGGCCCTGGACAACACCGGTCACGCGGAAAAGGTCGGCGCCCGCAACCTCACGCAGTACCTCCAGTACCGCTACCGCCTGGACCACTACCGCGCCCACCGCGACGTGCAACTCGCCCGCGCCCTGCCCAAATACCCGGCGATCAGCTCCCGCCTGGACGCATTGAGCCTGCGCCCCGCCCAGGCCGAAGCCATCGTCCTCGAACTCGAAAAGACCCCGAACACGGTCCCAGTCCCTGACCTGGAATGCGCCGAACGCGAACTGGCCGCCCTCACCCACCTCGCGCCCAGCGACCTCCGCAAAGCCGCCGTCGCATCCCGCAACATCCTCGACACCGACGGCCCCGAACCCGAAGAACACAAGGCCGCCGCCCGCGAGACCCTGACCCTCGCCTCGGTCGACCGCGGCGTCAAGTTCAAGGGCTACCTCGCCAACGAGAACGCCGAACTGTTCCGCTCGTTGATCACCACCGGAGCACGCCCCCACAAGACCGTCGACGGCACCCCCGACCCCCGCTCCCGCGAGAAGCGCCAGGCGGACGCCCTCACCACCACCCTGACCCTCGCCGCCACCGCCCTCGACGCGGGCGTCCCGTCCCCCACCATCCCCCGCCCCACCACGAACAACGGGTCAACAACCGACCCAGCCCACGACCCGACCCACGGCTCGTCCCACGGCGCCCCAGCCGACTCGGGCCAGGAGGCGGCAGCCCGTTCGGGTGGTGAGGTGGTGCCCGGGTTCGGGGCGAAGGCGAACATCACCGTGACGATCGACCTGGAAGACCTCAAAGCCGCCACGGCGAACGCGATCGGTCAAACCGTCTACAGCAACGGCCTGTCCGCAGCCACCATCCGCCGCCTGGCCTGCGACGCGAACGTCATCCCCATCGTGCTCGGCTCACAGTCCGAACCACTCGACGTCGGTCGCCGCGAACGCCTCGTCACCAAAGGCATCCGCCGCGCCCTGAACACCCGCGACCGAGGCTGCGTCGTCTGCGGAGCACCCCCGGTAATGTGCGATGCACATCATTTGATCTCCTGGATCGACGGCGGCCCCGACCGCCCTGTCAAACCTCGTCCTGCTCTGCCGCCGCGACCACACCGACCTCCACAAGGGCCACTGGAACATCACCATCACCAACGACGTCGTCCACGTCGCCCGACCTGCCTGGGCCGACGTGCCGCCCCCAGCTCATCTCCGCCCACCAGCAGCCACCACCGAGCCGCCCGCACGATCCGAGCCACCTGACCGGTTCGAGCCACCCGGACAATCGGAGCCGCCTGACCGGTTCGAACCACCCGGACAATCCGAGCTGCCCGGACGGTCCGAGGCGCCTGACCGGTTCGAACCACCCGGACAATCCGAGCTGCCCGGACGGTCCGAGGCGCTGGCTGATGATCCCGCATGCCCGCAGCCGCGGGCGGTTGACCGTAGTGGAGCATGGGCCGCGGCATCTGAGTCATTGGGCACAGCAACCGCACGCCTCGATCGCTCCGCCGACGAACGCGGATCCGCCGACATCCCCACGGCTCGAACCGCGACGCAGGCTGCAGTCGAGTCGCACTCGTCCCGGGTCAAGTCCCGCGGCGCGGCAGTCGAGCCGTGGAATGGGCCCGCCGTACCCGCAGCTTCGGCGACCGCAGCACGATCCGGCCGTTGGAAGTCCGACGACACGACCCTCGCGGAGGCCGCGCGGTTCGCGGTGTGGGGCGACGGCACGACAACCGAACCCGGCACCGGACCACCATCCTTCGCAACGATCTGACCCATCCGATCACAATCCTTCGCCTCGACCTGAGCCGCTGGCGCACCGAGCCGTCCGTCCCGGCGCCCCAGGCGGCCGAGACGACGAGCAGCCGATTCGCGGCGCGGCGCTTCGTGCCCGCGCTAGCGGCGACCACCTGGTCGGCCGTTCGGAACTGTCCGCGCGCAGTTCGCCCGCATCCGGGCGCGTGGGACGCGGCAGGTTCGCGAGTCCTCGAGAGCCGGTGGCTGAGCCGTGACCCGGACACCGTGGTGCTTTGCGCCCGACGAGGCGGGCGGGTGAACCTGGCGTGTGCAGCGCCGAGCGGTGCGCAGGCGGTGTTGTGCCGACAGGGCGCGGTGGCGCGGTGCCTGGATCTGCACGCGATGGTGCGGTGGCTTGTAGGGATTCGCCGGCCGCGGTCGACGGTTGGACCTGTGTGGGTGGTGCTGACGGCTGCGGTGCTGGTCGGTGCGTGCGCGGTGCCGATGGGGTGTGGTGTTGGGCCGGTGCTATGCGTGCGGCGTGGTGCTGGTGGTGTGGTGCCGACGCATGCGGTGGTGGCTTGTGCGGTGTCCGCAGGCCGCGGTCGACGCGTGGACTTGGTGCGCGTGGTGCCGACGCGTGCGGTGGTGGTTTGTGCGGTGTCCGCAGGCCGCGGTCGACGCGTGGACTTGGTGCGCGTGGTGCCGACGCGTGCGGTGGTGGTTTGTGCGGCGCCCGCACGCCGCGGCTGACGGTGGGCGTGGTGCGGGTGGTGCCGACGATGACTGCGCGATGCCGACGGGTGTCGTGTTGGCGGATGCGGTGCTGGCGGGTGCGGTGTCGGAGGGCGCCGCTGATGGGTGCGGCGCCAGCTTGTGGGGTTCGCGGGCCGCGGGCCACGGGTGGACTAGGCGTGCGTGGTGTCGATGGGTGAGGTGCGGCGTGCGGGTGTTGTGCTGGCTGGTGGGTGTTGGTGGTGGTGCGCTGGGGTGGGCTTGAAGGGTGGTGGGGCTGTGTCTGTGAAGGCGTTGCTTGTCGGGGACAGGACGATGGACGGGGTGAACAAAACTTGGTTGGGTGGCGTCGAGGGAGGTGTGGGCTTTCAGAGGAGGGGCTTGTGAGGGTGCCGGCTGCCGTGCGGGATTTGTGTGAGCGTTTCTTGTTGCTGGTAGAGCGGGAGTTGCCGGCGGGGTTGCTGACTGGGCTCTATCTCCATGGTGGGGTCGTGTTCGGTGAATGGGTGCCGCGGGAGTCCGATGTCGACTTCCTGGCGACGCTCGCCCACCGGCCGGACGCGGTGGAGGTGGAGGCGCTGCGGGGTGTTCACGAGCAAATGGTGGCGTACTCGTCGATCCGGTTCGACGGGCAGTTTGTGCTCGCCGACGACCTGGCCGTGGACCCGCGTACGCTGCCGCCGAACCCGGCGACGATTCATACGAGAGAATTCGTGATCGGCAACTCGCCGTCGTTGATGATCGTCTGGCACGAGCTGGCCCGGGCAGGGATCACGGTCACCGGTCCGGAGCTGTCCACCCTGAAGATCTGGACCGACGAGCGAGCGCTGCGCGACTACACGGTCGACAACCTCGACACCTACTGGCGCCGCAATGCGGAGGGCCTGACCCGCGCCACTCCCGCTGACCTCCCAACGGACAAGGCCGAGCGTGACGCCCTGCTCTCCCACTGCATCCTCGCCTCCGTACGCCTGCATCACCTCCTGGTCACCGGCGAGATGACCGCGAAGTCGCGCGCCGGTCGGTGGGCGCTGATGCAGTACGACGAACGCTGGCGTCGCGTCCTCAATGAGGGCCTCCACTTGCGCGAGGGCACCGGCACCTCCCAGTACACAAACGAGACAGACCTCCTCGCAGACATCCGGGACCACCTGGCCCAGATCGTAGAAACAACGACCGGTAAGCCTGTGGTTGGTTGAAGTAGGTCGGCAGGCGCTGCGGATCGCGATGGCGACTTCGCGGACCTGGTCGTGTACGGCGTGGCCCGCCTCGGGCGGTAGGTCCTACAGGTCCTCGTGACGGGTGGTGGGGACGTACAAAGGTAAGCGCCTGGTCACGGCGCAGCGCGAGGTGTGCTGCGCCGTGATGTTGTCAGCGTGGTACGACGAACGTGATGTAGGTGGAGTTGCCCTTGCCGGGTATGCCTGAGTTGGGGCCCAGGGAGAGGTGGCCGGCGGGGGCGTTGCGTTTGAAGAGGGTTAGGGGTTGGTCGGTGGTGGATACGGTTTCGGTGGTGCGGGTGTAGTCGGAGAGCCAGCTGGGCCACCAGGTGTTTTCGCCGCGGGGGTCGAAGGCTACGTAGATCGTGGCTGGGTGGGTGAGGTTGAGTTTGAGGTAGTCGGTGGGGGTTGTTGCTTTGGAGTCGTCGTTGGAGCCTTGGATCAGGGCCTGGCCGTTCAGCTCGGCCGGCAGGTCGGTGATGGTGTAGCTGCGGTCGACGTACGTCGGGGCGCCCACCTGGGCCTTGACCAGGTTGTTGAGCTTCTCCGGGGCCTCGACCGAGACCAGGTCGCTCTTCAGCGGCGGCTCGCTCCGCGTGATGCCAAGAACGCGATTACCGACGGTCTTGACCGTGGTGGCAGGCTGGCCGGTCATGGGCGCATAGGAGAACGACGACAGCTGTACGGCGGTCCGCTCCACCGTGTACGACGTGTTGGGACTGACCGTGAACGTGATGACGTCAGCGGACGATGACACGAGCTCATGCCCGTGAGAGTCGACTACGCGGACCTCCTCGCCCTTCCACGGGTTCTGGAGCTTCAGGGTGTCGCGGTTGCCGGCCTGGATGCCCACGACGTTCGGTACGCCGTTGTGCACCTCCGTACTGACCCGGTGTCCGCCCTCGATCTGCACCGACCCGGAAACATCCCAGTCGTGAGGCCACGCGGGCGCGACCTTCACGACCCCGCCGTACGACTGCACCAACGCCTCCTGCAGACCGGTGCTGAGCACGCCGCCCCACTCGTTGTAGAAGCTGTGGTTGCGAACAGCCTCCTGGCCGGTGCGGTGCACAGTGAAGCCGTTCGGGTAGATCTGAAAGTCCGCGATCCCCTTCAGCAGCAGGCGTTTCACCTCGTCCGACAACCCGAGCCGTGCGGCCCACGTGCTGTCCATGCCCCAGTCCTTGTCCTGCGGGTACACCCGTTGCCGGAACGTCGCCTGCATCAACGAGGACGACGCGTCGAACACGCCCCACGGCCAGAGCGCTTCCATCTCCGGGTTCTGGGTGTTGTGCGCGGCCTCGTCGGTACCGGACCACGCCAGCACCTCCTCACCACCGCGTTGAACCGTCCGGAACGGCGGCAGCTTGCCAACAGCCGCACGGAGCTGCGAGGCCAGCGCAGCATCACCACGTGACACAGCAAGGTCAGCAACAAGAGGGAAGATCACCCGCATGGCAGCCAGGTCCGGCACCGGGTCCGTGGTGTCCCATTGAACCTCCAGCGCGTTCACATGCTCCAGGTGCAGGTAGCCGTCAGCACCAGGCGTAAGCGCCGCCAGATAGAACCGTGCGACGTCCCGCATCAGCGGGTAGCTCCGGCTGAGTAGCGCCTTGTCGCCGGTGTAGCGGTACTGCTGCCAGATGTTGTTCACCAGCTCCGGCCCGCTCGTCAGGATGCGCCGCGTCCAGCTGGGCTCCTGCTTGTTGTCGCAGCCGTCCCCGGTCCCGTCGTACCTCATGAACTCCGGCATGCAGAGCCCTTCACCGCCGGTCCAGTGCGTCCGCGTCCACTCACGCATCAGCTCGGCGCGGTCCTGGTAGAACCTGAAGTACGGCGCGTTCAGCTCGCCGACGCCCGCGCCGAGGTTGGCCGAGATCAGCATCCGCAGGTTGAAATGCCAGTACGAGTCCTGCGCCCAGTCCGCCTGGTCTTCCGCCGACGAGAACATCCGTACGACGGCACCGTGCGTGCTCGGTACGTCGCCCCGCATCGACGCGGCCATCGTGTACAGCTGCAGCGTCCGCAGGTTCTCGACGTACTCCCCGGTGCCGTCGGGCGAAGTGATCCGCATCGGCGCGGCCTTCGCCCAGTACGAATGCCACCAGGCGAGGTGCCGGCTCGGCGTCTCCACCACAGCCTTGCGGGCCGCCGTACGCAGCTCTCCACCCCGGTACGACGGCACGCCGACGACGAGCCGGTAGCTGCCGTTCGCGTTGGGCCGGAACGTCAGCCGTACCGTGAGCGGATCCACCACGGACGCCGTGACGCCCTGAGCGTGTGCTGTCAGCGCAGCGACCGCACCGGTGACGCTGCCGGACGCCGCGTCGTGGAACGTCTCTGCCAACGCCGCCACTCCGCCAAAAGCACTGACTGCCGGCGTACGACCAGCCCACAGCCTCAGGTCAGCCGTTTGCGTTGTGGACGGATCCGCACCAGTCACCTCCAGTACGAACTGGTCGGCGTCAGCACGCACATACGAGCGCGCGGTCATCCCGCCACCGCGCTGCACGAGCTCACCGTCGTAGAGCGCCAACCGCCCGCTGTAGTCGTCAGCACGCATCAGGGAGTCCAGCCCGGGTACGACGAGCCGCCCAGCGGACTTGAGATCCGGGAACGTGTCGACCCGGTTCAGCTGAGCGCTGTAGCCCTTCACGGCCCACACCGCTGCACCCAGTACGCCGTTACCCAGTGGCATCGCCTGGTACGGACGCCAGGCCGGCCCCTCCTGTACCAGGTCGGACCGCGAGACCAGACCGGCAGTGTCGCCCTGCAGCGCACCGTCGTGCCAGGCGGTCGTCTCCTGCTCTACTGAACTACCGGCCGCCGGAAGGCCAACAGCAAGCAGCGCTACCACGAGCAGCGGTAGAGCTAGCCTCATGCGCGCACCTCGACCCAGTAGTCCACCCCAGGACGGGTACGGAACTCGACGACGCCTTCCTCCGGCCGAGCGAACGCCACCGGACCGGCCGACGACTTCACGTCCACCAGCACCCCGGTCCGCAGCCGCAGCCGGTTCCCGAGCAGCGAGCGGATCTTTGCCTTCGACAACTTCCCGGCCGCCCAGGAGAACTCCAGGTCGAAGCCACCGCGGGCGCGCAGACCCCGGACACTGCCAGTCGGAAAAGCGCTCGGCAGGCACGGCAGCAGCGCGACCTCACCGGAGTGGCTCTGCATGATCATCTCCGTGAGCCCGGAGACACCGCCGAAGTTGCCGTCGATCTGGAACGGCGGGTGCAGGTCGAACAGGTTCGGCGCCGTACGCCCCGGACCGAGCAGCTGGGTCAGGTGCTTGTACGCGTTGTCCGCCTCCAGCAGCCGTGCCCGCAGGTTCAGCTTCCACGCCAACGACCAGCCGGCCGTGACAGCCGGACCACGGAGCTCCAGGAACTTGCGGGCCGCGTCGGCGAGTTCCGGCGTACGGCGCGGGGTCACCTGGTCGCTCGGGAACACCGCCCACAGGGGTGAGACGTGGCGGCTGGTCTCCAGCGCGGCGTCCTCCCAGTCGATGAGCCACTCCTGGATCTGACCGAGGTACCCGATCTGAAGCGGCGCCAGCTTCGCGCCCGCCTCCGCGGCGGCGGCTGCCATCGCCGAGTCCTTGCCCAGCAGTACGGCCGCCTGCCCGAACACCTTGAACAGGTCGCGCAGGATCTCCATGTCCATCGTCGGCCCGGCGCACACGCTCACGCCGTCACCGTCGTAGTCGTGGTGCTTGACCTCGGGGGACAGCGACGGGCTGGTCACCAGCCAACCCGTCTTCGCGTCGGTCTGCAGCTGGTCGAGGAAGTACTCCACCGAACCGCGCAGCACCGGGTAGTACTCGCGCAGCATCTCGAGGTCGCCGGTGTACTCGTACCGCTCCCAGAACAGTAGCGACAGCCACGCACCACCGGTCGGCCACAGCCCGTAGAAGGCGAAGTCCACCACCGCACTACCGCGCCAGCCGTCGGTGTTGTGGTGCGCCACCCAGCCAGGGGCGTCGTACATGGCGGCCGCGGTCCGAGCGCCCGACTCCGCGAGCTCGCTGATCATCTTGAACAGCGGGTCCCAGCACTCGGCAAGGTTCGCGGGTCCGGCAGGCCAGTAGTTCATCTCGGTGTTGATGTTGATGGTGAACTTCGACTGCCACTCGGGCAGCATCTTGTAGCTCCAGATGCCCTGCAGGTTCGCGGGCTGCCCGGGCGTCCGGGAGCTGGAGATCAGCAGGTAGCGCCCGAACTGGTAGTACAGCGCCGCCAGTTGCGGGTCGCCGCCGTTGCGGAACGCCGTGATGCGCTGGTCGGTCGGGAGCGCGATCGAGTCCGAAGTACCGAGGTCGAGGTCCAGGCGGCCGAACAGCCGCTGGTAGTCGTCGACGTGCTCGTGGCGGAGCTTGCCGTACGCCGGGCGGCCGATCGCGTTCAGCGGTGCGACCGCGCGAGCGACCTGGTCCGCGCTGACGTCCTGCCAGTTGCGGTAGCTGGTGCCGACCGTGAGCAGCAGCGTCACCTCGTCCGCACCGGCGACCGACAACTTGCCGTCGGCAACCGTCGTCCGGCCGCCGTCGGCGTAGGCGCGGAGCAGCGCGGTGAACTTGACCGAGCCGGTCAGCCCCTCGGCGTCGCCGCTGATCCCGTCGAGCGCGAGCGTCTGGCCGTCGTACGCCGCCGGCGTGGCAGCCTGCTCGGTGCTGTACGTCGCGTCGAACGTCAGGGCGCCACGTTCGCTCGCGGTCAGCCGCATCACCAGCACCTGTGCCGGGTGGCTGATGAACACCTCGCGCGTGTACCGCACGCCGGCGTGCTCGTAGCTGACGGAGGTGATCGCGGTGGTGAGGTCGAGCTCGCGCCGGTACGCCGAGACGGCGGCGGCGTCGATGCCGGGGAAGGCCAGGTTCAGGTAGCCGACCGGCTGGTACTGCATCTGCTCGCTCGGCCGGCCCATGAAGTGCGCGTCGGCGAGGTTCTGCGCGTCGAGGTACTGCTCCGCGGCGATCAGGCGGCGGATCTCCGGCAGCACCTCCTTGCCGCCCGGATCGGCGTAGTCGTGCGGGCCGCCGGCCCAGATCGAGTCCTCGTTGAGTTGCAGCTGCTCGGTGGCGGTCCCGCCGTACACCATCGCGCCGAGCCGGCCGTTGCCGATGGCAAGCGCCTGGAGCCATTCGGTGGCGGGGGAGGTGTACCAGAGTTTGAGCGGGTTGGTGTCGCTGCCGGGTTGCGGGGCGGCGGTGGCGGTGGTGGTTTCGGTGAGTGCGCCGGCGACGATCGCGGCGCCGGCTGCGGCGCCGGTGGTTCTGAGGACCTGGCGTCGGGTGTATTCGGTCATGGGGCGGTCTCCCTGGGGCGGTAGATGCGCTGGGCGGTACCACGGAGCACGTCGTTGTGCGTGGTGGGCGGCAGGAGAGCGGTGGTACGTCGGAGTACGTCGGCGCGGGTACTGGCCAGCGTGCACACGGGCCAGTCGGAGCCGAACATCAGCCGTTCACTGCCGAAGTGTTCGAGGGCGACGTCGACAAGTGCGCGCAGGTCGCCGGTCGCGAGGTGGGCGGTGCCGGAGAGCTTGACGGTCACGTTGGGGTGCTCGGCGAGCGCCTGCAGTCCGGCGCGCCACTCCGGGGTGGCCGTGATCGGGTTGCCGAGGTGGTCGAGCACCAGCCGCGCCTCCGGCACCACGGCCGCGAGCCGGGCCGCGCCGATCAGGGCGGAAGGGCGGATCAGAAGGTCGACGGCGAGGCCGGCATCGGTGGCGGCTCGCACACCCCGCACGTGCGCGGGGTCGGTCAGCAGGTCGGGGTCGGTCTGGTCGGCCGGCGGACTGCGCACGCCCACCAGCCGTGGGTCATCCGGCAACCGATCGGGGAAGTCCAGCAGGTCGAACCACCCGACCACGCCGACGACAGCCGGGTGCTGCCGAGCCAAGGCCAGCAGATCATCCACCTCAGCCGGATCCGCATCCGCCTGAACCAGGACCAGCTCAGCTGTTAACCCCTGAAGTGGACCGTTTGCTCCCTGCATACGGCGGGGTGAACGGGCGCGGTCGGGGGTTAACCCCTGAAATGGACCGTTTGCTCCCTGCATATGGCGGGGTGAACGGGCGCGGTCGGGGGTTAACCCCTGAAACGGCCCGGCGGTGGTGGAAGGCCTGGGGGTGGCGGGCGGCATGGTGGTGGCGAGGTCGGTGAGGGTGAAGTCCCGGCGAAGGGGGTGACCGGGCCGGAGCCACGGCAGCGTGCGCTGCCGAAGCTCCCACACATGCACGTGTGCGTCGAGGGGGTCCGCTGGGCCGGCGTCCGCTGGGCTAGTCATGGTGGCCGGCTGGTCTGGTGATGGAGCTTTCGCCTCGGGCGTGGGCGGCGAAGAGGCGGGCGGAGTCTTCGGGGTCGGTGCCGGCGAGGACTTCGATGAGGTCCACGTGGCGGCGGGCCATCAGGCCCCAGTCGCCGGCGTACATGGCGTTCGAGACCACCTGCAGGCTCCACAGTGCGGGCTCGAGGGTTCGCCAGACGCGGAGCAGCATCGAGTTGCCGCTGGTTGCCAGCACCTGGCGATGGAACCGCAGGTCCGCCTCCCGGAACGCGCCGATGTCGTGGTGGTCGGCGGCCTCGCTCATCCGCTGGACCTCGATCCGCAGCAGGTCCAGCTCGTCGGCAGGCACATGCCCGGTCGCCCGCCGCGCCGCCGCGGACTCGAGCAGCACGCGGACCTCGCGCGCCTCCCGCGCCTCGACCTGCGAGATCTCGGTGACGAAGTTCCCGAGCCGCGGCCGGTACGTGACCAGCCCCTCGTGCGCGAGCCGTCGTACCGCCTCCCGGGCCGGTGTCTGGCTGGTGCCGAGCACCCGCGCGATCTCGGACTCGACGACCCGCATCCCGGGCGCCAGCTCGCCGGACAGTATCCAGCCGCGGATCGACTCGTACACCCGGTCGGACAGCAACTCCGGGTCACTCGAGAACGGCGGTGCCGCCGGACCGGACCCGACCACGATGCCGGACCGGAAGTGCTGCACCTCCTCCCGGCGCCGGCGGGCGACCGTCGACTGCGAGACGCCGTACGCCGCCGCCAGCTCCCGCGTCGACCGGCGCTGTCCGGAATCGGCCATCGATCCGACCGCCACAGCACCGAGTTGCACCCGGTCCACCATCCGCGGCCGGCCGCTGCGCATCCCGTCGTCGAGCCCGGCCATTCCCATCCGGAGGAACCGCCGCCGCCACTTGCCGACCGTCCCGGGGGTGACCTCGAGCAGGTCCGCGACGGCCCTTGTTCGAGCGGCCCTCGGCGCTGGCCAGCACGATCCGTGCCCGCAGACGCATCGCGGCACTGGTCCGCGGGGCCGCGGCGAGCTGGCTGAGCGCGGTCCGCTCGGCCACCGACAACGTCAGCGGCGACTTCGGTCTTCCGGCATCGGGCATGGCTGCATCGTGACCCCCACCCCAGGGTTCTGCCAACCCCTTATGGCATGGACTTCCGACTCAGAACGTCCACTTTGGCGCGTAAACGTTGACACTTGACCGCCGCGCTCTGCATCGTCACTCGATAACGACGCCCGGCCGCCCCCGACGCCGGGACGATCCGAGAGGACCCGGAAATGGCTCGTTCGATACGCCGCACACCAGGGATTGCCCTGCTGACCTCTGTTGCGTTCCTGGTAGGCGCGGCGGGCTGCGGTGGTGGCTTCAGCGACACCAAGGGTGCTGCTGGTGACAGCACCGGCGAAGTACGCATGCTGGTCAACATCACGCCCAACCTCACCAAGAGCTACTGGGAGGGCCTGGTCAAGCCGTTCGAGGACGCAAACCCGGGTGTCGACGTCAAAATCGAGGCCCCGACCGGCTCGGGTGTGAAGGACACGCTGCCGCAGCTGCTCGCGGCAGGCAACGCCCCGGACGTCGTCGAGACGCTGATGGCCGACAGGGTCCTGGCGCCGCAGATGCTGGACCTGACAGACCAGGCGTGGACCAAGGACACCCCGCTGGTGGACCAGGCGAAACTGGACGGCAAGGTGTACACGGTCGGTGTCGGACAGCAGGCCCAGTCGCTGGTGTTCTACAACAAGGACGCGTTCGCCAAGGCCGGTATCAGCGCCCCGCCGAAGGACCTGGACGAGCTGACCGCCGACATGGGCAAGCTCAAGGCGGCCGGGTACCTGCCGCTGCAGACGGCCGGCGACTACGTGACCGGTCTGCAGCTGATGCAGCTGAGCGACCCGTCGATCGCCACGAAGTACCCGGACTGGTTCCAGCAGGTCAACTCCAAGCAGCTGAAGCTCGGCGACACCCTGCTGCCGCTGCTGGACCGCTACGAGTCCTGGATCAGGAACGGGTACGTCGACAAGAACGCGCTCGGCCTGAAGGACGTCGGGGCGCAGACGAACTTCCTGTCCGGCAAGGCCGGGATGTACATCATGGGCAGCTGGTTCGTCCGCAGCGCCGACGACGCGAAGCCGACGTTCGACCTCGGGGTGTTCGCGGCGCCGACCGAGAAGGGGCAGCCGTCGCCCGGCCCACAGGGTGTCACGATGGCCGCGCCGTACATGGTGCTGAAGTCGACCAAGCAGCGTGACCTGGCGGTGAAGCTGGTGCAATTCCTGGCCACCGACAAGGCCGCGGTGCAGAGCCAGCTGTCGCAGGACGGCAACTTCCGTAAGGGCTACACCGAGAAGCTGTCGCCGCTCGGCAAGCAGGTGCAGGACATCCTCGACCAGGCGCCGAAGGGCGTCGCCCAGGGCGAGGGGTACGGCGCCAGCACGCTGCCGTCGGGCTTCAACGGCGAGTGGAACAAGGCCGTCCAGAGCCTCTACACGGGGAAGAGCGCCAAGGACGTCGCGGCCCGCATGGACAGCTGGTTGGGCTCGAAATCGTGAGAGCCCGTCTGACCACGCTCAGTATGGTCGGGCCGGCCCTGGTGCTGTTCGTCGTCATGCTGGTGGTTCCGGTCGGTCTGTCGATCTATCTCAGCCTGACCGACTGGGACGGCTACAGCGCCAACCCGGCGTTCATCGGCCTCAAGAACTACGTCAACCTGACGCACAGCGCAGAAGCGATCAGGGCCGGCTGGGTGACGCTGCTGATCGCTGCAGTCGGCACGGTCCTGCTCAGCGTGCTGGGGCTCGGTTTCGCGTTGCTGGTGAACGGTGCGTCCCGCCTGAACGCGTTCTTCCGGATCGTGCTGTTCTACCCGCACGTGCTGAGCGCACTGGTCGTCGGCTTCCTGTGGAGTGCTGTGCTCGGTACGTCGGGCGTCGTCAACGGCTGGCTGACGTCGAAGGGTTCCGCAGTACTGCCGTTCCTCTCGGATCCGAAGTGGGCCCTCGCGTCGTTGATCGCCGTACTGGTGTGGGCCGGGTTCGGTGTGAACGTCGTGCTCTACCTGGCCGGTCTGCAGACGGTGCCGAAGGACCTGCTCGAGGCGGCGCGGATCGACGGCGCGACCAAGCGGCAGACGTTCTTCAACGTCACACTGCCCGCGCTGGCACCTGTCGTCACGGTGAACCTGGTGCTGTCGCTGGTGACGCTGCTGAAGACGTACGACCTGGTGGTGTCGCTGACGGGTGGTGGTCCCGCCGGGTCCACTCAGACGGCGGCGTACCTGATCTTGTGGGACTCGTTCCACAACAACGCGCTCGGCTTCGGTTCGGCGCAGAGCGTCGTACTGATGGTGATCACCGCAGGGCTCGCGTTGACGGTGGCGCGGTTGCGGGCGCGCGCCGACCAGGGGGCGAGCGCATGAGTGCATTGAGGATGCCCCGGGTGGCGACCCTGCAACTGAAACCGTGGAAAACAAAGCGCTGGGGACGGATCGCGTTTCTGGTGCTGACCAGCGTGCTGATGCTGGTGCCGATGTACCTGCTGGTGGTGAGCGCGTTCAAGTCGCAGCAGGACATCCTGGCGCACCCGTTCTCGCTGTCGCCCGACCAGCTGACCACGCAGTACCTGAAGAAGGCCGCGACGAACCCTGACTTCAACATCGTCAAGGGGTACGCCGTCACGGTCCTGTTCGTGGTGTCGGTCAACGTGCTGTCCGTGGCACTGGCCGGCCCGGTGTCGTACGTGATCGCCCGCCGCAGCGAACGCCGGTACCGGATGCTACTGCTGCTGTTCGTGGCCGGGACGTTCATCCCCAGCCAGGTGCTGGTGATCCCGGTCGTCTACACGCTGAAGTTCCTCGGGCTGATGGGCACGATCCCGGGGTTCGTGCTGTTCGAGACCACGCTGACGCTGCCGTTCTCGATCTTCCTGTACGCCGGTTACATCCTGACGATCCCGGCCAGCCTGGACGAGGCGGCCGCGGTGGACGGGGCCGGCAAGCACCGGGTGTTCTGGTCGATCGTGTTCCCGCTGATGAAGCCGGCCGTGGTGACGATGGTCATCCTGAACACGTTCTCGGTCTGGAACGACTTCGTGAACCCGCAGATCATCCTCGGCCCGGGCAGCGGTCTGTACACCGTGACGACCGGCGTGTACGCCGCGGTGAGCCAGTACTCCACCGACTACACGGTGGTGTTCCCGACGCTGCTGCTCGCAGTGGCTCCGTTGCTGGTGGTCTTCGTGCTGCTGCAGCGGCACGTGATCAGCGGCCTGACCGCGGGAGCGACCAAAGGATGAGCCAACAGATCATCGCCGAGACGCCCATCGGCATACCTCCGGCCTGGGCGATCATGCAGCGCCGCCTGTTCGACGTGATGGACGAGGGCTGGTGGCTGTTCCGGGAGCGCTACTGCCTGCCGGACGGCGGACTGCGGTACGCCGGCCCGATGCAGAGCCGGGACGGCGCCGACGACTTCTACGAGGCCTTCGTGAACTGGCCGGTGCTGTACCAGCTGGGCGGCGCGGACGACCTGATCGACGTGTCGAAGTGGCACTGGGAAGGTGTCACGCGGCAGCTCACCGACCTGGGGTTCCTGGTCGACGAGTTCGAGCGCGGGTACGACTGGTTCCACATCGGCGAGTCGATGATCTTCTTCTACTCGCTGTGCGCGGCCGACCCGGCCGACGAGGTGTTCCGCGAGCGCGCGTACCGGTTCGCCGAGCTGTACCTGCCCGGTTCGCCGGCCGGTAACTACGACGCCAAGACCAGGACGATCCGGGCGCCGCACAACGGTGCCGGCGGGCCGCGCTGGGGGATCAACGACGAGTGGCGGACGTTCGGTGCCGATCAGGAGCGGATGCGGAGCTTCGGGCTGCCGCTGTCCGGTGTACCTGGGATCCGCGGCTGGGGCGACCTGAAAGCGAACGCGGACCTGATGGGCGCGGAGATGATCCGCCGACTCGGTGCTGGTGACACCGCAGTCAACCTGGCCGCGACCACGCTGACCGCGAACGCCTGGCTGTACGACCACAGTGACCGCTTCTCCGCGTGGACCCTGGAGTACCTGGACGCGTGGGAGGAGCGGGCCAAGGCGAACGGCGGCCTGCTGCCCGACAACGTCGGCCCGAACGGCATCGTCGGCGAGCTGCACGACGGACGCTGGTACGGCGGCAACTACGGCTGGAACTGGCCGCACGGTGTCTACAGCGTCGGCTCTGCCGCGTGCGTCGCCGCACTCAACGGCGTCGTACTCACAGGTGATCAGAAGCGGCTGGACTTCGCCCGGCAGCTACTTGACCACTTGTACGAGCGGGGCGTCAGCGGTGCCGTCGACGACACCGAGCTGAGCATCCGTGACCGCTGGGAGGCAGAGCTCGGTGAGGACTGCGCCAACCCGACCCTGCTGATCCCGAACCGCCACAACGACAACGGCTGGTTCGACTACCAGCCCCCGCAGCTGGGGCTGCCTGTCTGGCTGTGGCAGGCCGCCTTTGAAAGCCCAGACCGCGACCGGCTCACCAATCTGCGGAAGCGCAGCGGGTACGACTGGCGAACGGTCCGCGACTTCCGTAACAAGGAAGACGCCGGCCATGAGGCACCGTGGCTCGCGTACCTGGCAGGGGATAACCCTGGCTACCCGGAGGCGATGCTGGGCGTGGCCCTGTCGCAGGTGCAGCGCCGGATGGACCTGATGGCCGTGGACACCGTTGACCCGGCCGACCTGAACATCCACCACTGGCAACGACACAACCCGGTAGCCACCGAGGCCCTGCTCCAATTGACCACCGGTACGCCGCAACTGCTCTACAACGGCGGCCTGCTACCGCTGCGGGTCCTGTACCTCGACCCGGACCGCGGTCGCCCCGGTCTGCCACCTGACGTGGCCGCACTGGTCGACACGGTCGAACCCGACAGGACAGGTCTGCAGTTGGTGAACCTGTCGGCGACGCGGACACGGCGGGTCGTCGTACAGGCCGGAAGCTTCGGCACCGACCGGATCGACGAGGCGACGGTGTCCACGGCGTCGGGGGAGTATCCCGGACCGGCACCGGCGTACACCTCACAACCACCGGCACCGGGGACCCGCACGGTCGTTGTCGGCGGCAACAGACTCGAAGTGACGATGCCGCCCGGCCGGACCATCCGGCTCGACTTACGGCTGACCAGGAACACCTATCGAGCCAGTCATCTGGCCCTTGCCCACTGAACTACCGAGGAGACATATGAGCAGCACGGAACAAGCTCCGGTGACGCCGGTCTGGGACCTGCCGGTGCGCGGCGAGAACCCGCCGCCGTCGGACCCGGACCTGGTGTCGCGGCTGTCCGGGATCGGGTCGGCCACCGCCTGCGCCCGGTTGCACAACCAGGGCATCCGCCGGACCTTCGTCGACGGTCCGACCAGCATGTTCCCCGGCAAGAAGGTGGTCGGCCGCGCGCTGACCCTGCAGTTCATGCCGCAACGTGAAGACATCGCCGACGGCCAGACCCAGGAGTACATCGAGCGCAGTACGGCGCTGTGGGCCGTGCTCGACGAGGTCCGGCCCGGCGACGTCCTGGTGGTCCAGGCCTACGGCAGCCACACCACCGGCTGCTTCGGGGACATGCTGGTCCGCTACTTCAAGCTCCGCGGCGGCGCCGGCATCGTCGTCGACGGCCGGATCCGCGACGTCCCCCGGGTGGCGCAGCTCGACGTACCGATCTGGTCGACCGGAGCCACCCCGCACTACGCCTCCCAGTCCGAGCTGTTCCCGTGGGCGTACAACGTCCCGGTGGCAGTCGGCGGCGTCCTGACACTGCCCGGGGACCTGGTGCTCGCCGACGACGACGGTGCGGTCGTCGTCCCCCGGCAGCGGGCCGAGTCCGTGATCGCGGCGGCCGCCGAGCACGACGAGTGGGAGAAGTTCAGCCGGCGCCGCATCGACGAGGGCGCCGCACTGCGTGACTACTACCCCCTGACCGAGAAGACCCGTCTCGAGTACGAGCGCTGGCGATCCGAGAACGGGAACCACTGACCCTCTGAGAGGACCCCGCCCACATGTCCAAGAGAACCAGGCGTACGGCGTTCAGCGTCGTCGCCGGGATGGTCGTTACTGCCCTGGTGACGGTAGCGGCCGTCCAGCTGAACACCCAGCCCGCAGGTGCCGCCGACTGCAAGACCTTCTGGGTCGCCCCGAACGGTGACGACGCCGCCAAAGGCACCGAGAGGGAACCGTGGAAGACGGTCACCCGGGCCCGCGACGAGATCCGGAACAAGCGCCTCAACGACCATCAGAACTGCGACATCACCGTCAACCTGAAGGCCGGCGACTACCCGGTCACCTCGAGCATCGACTTCGGCCAGCAGGACTCCGGGAGGAACGGCCACCGGGTCGTCTACCGCAGCGTCGACGGCCCCGGCAAGGCGAACCTCCAGGGCGCCGAGGAGCTCACCGGGTGGACGCCGTACAAGGACGGCATCTACAAGACGAGCTTCGACAAGTCCAAGCCTTTCTACACGCTGTTCGAGGACGGCAAGCGTGCCACGAACGCCCGGTACCCGAACCGCGCCACCGACGACACGTGGGCGCCGTACCTGACGTCGATCCTCTACCAAGAGGACAAGATGGACGTCCACAACTGGCTGTGGGGCAAGCCGGGCGACTGGGACCCGAACTGGGACATGAGCCAGGCGTCGGTGACGATCTGGTCCGGCGGTTCCTGGTCGTGGTTCACCGACACGATCCCGCTGCTCGACACCAACTTCAAGAAGACCCAGACCACGCTGAAGTACTTCACCCGGTTCGCGATGGTGAACAGCCGCGGTGGGTCCCGGTACTACTTCCAGAACTCGCTGAGCTTCCTGGACCAGCCCGGTGAGTACTACGTCGACTTCAAGGGCGGCGAGGTCTACTACAAGCCGCGCGCCGGCACGATGGACGGCGTCAAGGTTATGCGGCCGACCGTGAAGACCGTGCTGAACCTGGCCGGCAAGTCGCCGCAGGACCGGCTGCACGACGTCACCTTCGACGGCCTCGGCGTGCAGTACTCCGACTTCGTCAGCTGGTACCGGGTCGGCTGGAACGCCCCGGGCGACTCGGGTGTCGAGCACAAGTACCCGGAGTACGACCGGCAGATCGAGCTGCCCCGCAACCAGTTCGGCGCGATCACGCTGACCAACACCAGCAACATCGACCTGAGCCGGATGCACATCTCGAACACCGGCTACACCGGCGTCTTCATGCTGTACGCCAACGACCACACGAGGATCACCGACAGCCTGCTGGAGAACATCGGCAACGACGGCATCAAGGTGGAGGGCGGCTGGCCGGGTGAAGGCGACCTGACCAACCACCACACGTTCTCGAACCTGTTCATCGACCACATCGGCGAGCTGGTGCCGGGCGACGCGGCCGGCATCGAGCTGATGGACACCGGCAACAACACGGTGACGAACGTCGAGGTCAAGCACAGTGCCCGCTACGGCATCAGCCTGGAGTCGCGGCCGGAGGTGCAGGACCCGGACCAGTACGAGTCGGGCAACACGTTCAAGTACATCAAGCTCGAGGAGATGGGCCTGGACAGCGGTGACATGGGTGCCTTCTACACGTACGGCGTCGACAACCAGGAGCCGCACCCGATCCAGAACACCGTCGACCAGATGGTGATCGGGGACGTGATCCCGGACCCGTCGATGCCTGATGCGGGTGGTACGCGTGGTGTGCACATGGACGCCGGCGGGTGCGGGTTCGCGATCAGCAACGTGCAGGTCGGCAAGGTGACGGACCAGAAGTACCAGTCGTACAAGTGCAACACGGTCAGCAATGTCGACTGGGAGGCAGGATTCGACACGTCGAAGATGGAGTACGACAAGATCGGCGTGCTGCCGACCTTCCCGTACGACGTGGCCGGCCGGTGAGCGGGATGCGTTTCGCGGCAGGAGTGCTGGCCGGTCTGGCGTTGCCGGCTCTTGTCCTCGGAGGCGGGGTGGCGGCGCGAGCCGCCGCCCCGGCGGGGCATACCGATTGCAGCTCCTTCTGGGTCTCGCCCGACGGGAGCGACGCTGGGCCGGGGTCTGAGCGGAAGCCTTGGAAGTCGGTTGAGCACGCGCGGGACACGTTGCGGCTGCGCGGACATGCCGGGTGTACGCCGGTCGTGAATCTGAAGGCCGGCACGTATCAGGTGGACAAGACGATCACGTTCGACGACCGCGACTCCAACGTCACCTACCGCAGCGTGGACGGGCCGGGCAAGGCCGTCTTCGAGGCGGGGCAGGAGGTGACGGGCTGGACGCCGTACAAGGACGGCATCTTCAAGGCGCCGGTCGACGTCGGCCAGCCGTTCTACAGCTTGTACGCCGAGGGCAAGCGTGCGACGACGGCCCGCTTCCCGAACAAGGCGTCTGACGACAAGTGGGCGCCGTACCTGAAGTCGGTCCTGTTCGACCCGACCAAGGAGGCGGTGCACGACCAGCTCGGGTTCAGCACCGGCGACATCGACCCGTCGTGGGACCTGCGGCTCGGGACCGACTGGCCGGCGCAGGTGACGGTCTGGTCGGGCGGCTCGTGGTCGTGGTTCACCGACACGATCCCGATGCTCGACATCAACTTCGCCAAGAAGCGGACCACGCTCGTCTACCCGGCGCGGTACGGCTTCATCAACTCGGGCGGCGGCTCCCGGTACTACGTCCAGAACTCGCTGAGCCTGCTCGACCAGGCGGGTGAGTACTACCTGGACTACCCGGCGAAGACCCTGTACTACAAGCCGTCCGGCGGCACCATGGACGGCGTCAAGGTGTTCCGGCCGACGCAGACCGAGGTGTTCTCGATCGCCGGCGCGTCCGCGAACCGGCGAGTGGAGAACCTGACGCTCGACGGCCTGACCATTCAGCACACCGACTTCATGCAGTGGTACCGGTACGGCTGGAACGGGACCGGGGACTCGGGCGTGAAGCACAAGTACCCGAAGTACGACACCCAGATCGAGATGCCGCGGAACCAGTGGGGAGCGATCACGCTCACCAACACCCGGGGCGTGACGCTGACCAGGTTGCACCTGCAGCAGACCGGCTTCACCGGGATCGAGCTGCTGTTCGCGAACGAGAAGGCCACGGTGTCGGACAGCCTGCTCGAACACATCGGCAACGACGGCATCAAGGTCGAGGGTGGCTACCCCGGCGAGGGAGACCTGGCGCACGGCAACACGTTCACCAACAACTACATCCACCACATCGGTGAGCTGGTCCCGGGCGACTCGGCCGGCATCGAGATCATGGACAGCGGTCACAACCTCGTGAGTCATACGGTGGTCGAGCACGGTGCGCGGTACGGCATCAGCATCGAGTCGCGGCCGGAGATCCCGAACGCGGACAACTACACCGGCGGGAACACGGTGAAGTACGTGCGGTTGTCGCATCTCGCGCAGGACAGCGGCGATACGGGCCCGTTCTACGCGTACGGCGTCCGCAACGAGCCGCCGTACACGCCGGATGCGTCGGTCTCCCAGATGATCATCGACGACGCGAATGCGGACCCGTCGATGCCGGACGCGAAGCCGTACGGCGTGCACATGGACTTCGGCGGCTGCGGGTTCGCGTTCTCGGACATCAAGGTGACGAACACCGAGAGCGACCCGTACCACGGCCCGTCGGCCGGTCCGTGCGACACGTTCGCGAACGTGAGCTGGGAGGCCGGGTTCGACGACTCCAAGCTGCAGTACGACCAGATCGGCGTACTGCCGTCCTTCCCGTACGAGAAGCCCTGAGGGCCGCGCCTGACCTGTTTCCCGCAGACACACCGATCTGAGCTGCGCGACTCTCCAAGACGAGACACAGTCGAACACGGGAGAACGGAAAGCGTTCTCCGATCGTGGGGGGACGACCCTGGGAGTGTCGCGTGGCTCAAACAGACCGAATCCCCAGCCGACCGACCACAGCCGGAAAACCGACCGGCTCCGGACCACCGGGTACAGCTACGGACAGTGGTGGAACGACGGCCAAGCCGCTCTCGTGGTGGGCACGCGCCAGACGGGACAAGGTCCTGCTGCTGATGGCTCTGCCCGGGCTGGCGCTGCTGCTGTTGTTCCACTACCTGCCGTTGCTCGGGAACCTGATCGCGTTCCAGGAGTACCTGCCGTTCGTCCCGCTCGGCCGCAGCGCCTGGGTCGGGCTGGACAACTTCGCGGTGATCTTCAACGGCGACGCGGAGTTCCTCAACGCACTCAAGAACACGCTGCTGATCACGCTGGTCCAGGTGGTCTTCGTGTTCCCGGCGCCGATCGCGCTCGCGCTGCTGCTGAACAGCCTGCTGTCCGAGCGGATCAAGCGCGTCGTGCAGTCGGTGCTGTACCTGCCGCACTTCCTGTCCTGGGTGATCGTGATCGCGATCTTCCAGCAGATCCTCGGCGGCAGCGGCCTGATCAACAACTTCCTGCGCTCGCACGGGATGGGCACGATCGACTTCCTCGGCAACCCGGACGGGTTCATCGCGCTGCTCAGCAGCCAGGTGATCTGGAGGGACACAGGGTGGGGGACGATCCTGTTCCTGGCCGCGCTGACCCAGATCGATCCCGGGTTGTACGAGGCTGCGCGGGTCGACGGCGCCTCCCGGTGGCGGCAACTGTGGCACGTCACCGTGCCTGGTATCCGTGGGCTGATCATCCTGCTGCTGATCCTGCGGCTCGGCGACTCGCTGACCGTCGGGTTCGAGCAGATCATCCTGCAGCAGAACCTGGTCGGACGGCCGGCGAGCGAAGTACTCGACACGTACGTCTACAACAACGGCGTACTGGCCGGGCAATGGGGCGTGTCCGCCGCGGTGGGCCTGGTGAAGGGCCTGGTCGGCGTCGCCCTGGTGATCGGCGCCAACAAGATCGCCCACATCTTCGGCGAGGCGGGGGTGTACCAGAAATGAGTGTTCAGGGAATTGATGACGGTCCTGCGACCTCGTCACGGGTGATCAAAGGCGTCGTACTGCTGGTCTGCTGTGCGGTCGTCGTCGTGCCGTTCCTCGGCGTGATCTCGACGAGCGTCGCGAGCCAGCGACACGTCACGAACTCCGGCGGGTTCGTGCTCTGGCCGGACGGGCTGAACTGGGACGCGTACAAGGCGATCTTCAACGGCGGCGTGGTCCAGCGGGCGCTCGGGATCAGCGTGGTGGTCGCGGCCGGCGGCACGCTGGTCAGCCTGGCCGGGTCGACCATGCTGGCGTACGCGCTCAGCCGGCGCGGCTCGTTCGGGCAGCGGCCGATCCTGCTGATCGTGCTGTTCAGCCTGCTGTTCAGCCCGGGGCTGATCCCGAACTACCTGGTGGTGAAGGAGTTCGGGCTGCTCGACTCGTTGCTGGCGCTGATCCTGCCGACGGCGATCAGCGGGTTCAACGTGATCGTGCTGCGCTCGTTCTTCATGGGCATCCCGGACTCGGTGCTCGACTCGGCCCGCGTCGACGGAGCCGGCGACTTCCGGATCTTCTGGTCGATCGTGCTGCCGCTGTCGAAGGCGGTGCTCGCGGTCGTCGGGCTGTTCTACGCGGTCGGGTACTGGAACGCGTTCTTCAACGCGATGCTCTACATCAACGACACCTCGAAATGGCCGCTGCAGCTGGTACTGCGGACGTACGTCATCAACAACACCGAGCTGAGCAGCGGGGACCTCGGCGGCGCGGCGGCCGACCAGCTGCCGCCGCAGGAGTCGATCCAGATGGCGATCCTGGTGGTGTCGCTGGTGCCGATCCTGATCGTGTACCCGTTCCTGCAACGGCACTTCGCCAAGGGCATGCTGACCGGGGCGGTGAAGGGATGAGCCCGATCAGCAGAAGGACGCTCCTCGGCGGGTCGCTGGCTGCGGCGGCCGTCGGGCTGACCGGCTGCTCGACGGTGACCAGGTCGACCGACATCGCCGCGTTGAACAAGCCGGTCGAGTTGCCGACGTACAAGCGTTTCGACGGGCCGAAGCCGGATCTGCCGCGGAGCCATCCGCTGATGCCGGACTGCTTCTACCGGTTCCCGGAGCATCCGGCGAAGGTGACCAGTGGTACGCCGGGGGACGGGCACAAGGTGACCGGTTCGACGTTGACGTCGAACCCGATCCCGCCGACGGCGGACCGCAACCCGTACTGGCAGGAGCTCAACCGGCGGCTCGGTGTGCCGCTCGAGCTGAACATCACGGCGGCGACCGACTACTCCAACAAGTTCGCCACGGCGGTCGCGGGTGACACGTTGGGCGATGTGTTCAACGTGGACGGCGGGTTCGCGTACCTGCCGCAGTTCCTGGAGGCGCGGGCGCAGGACCTGACCGAGTACCTGTCCGGCGACGCGATCCTCGAGTACCCGTTCCTGGCGAACGCGCCGCAGGCGTCATGGCGCGGGTGCGTGTACTCCGGCGGTATCCGCGCCGTACCGATCCAGCGCGGGATCATGTCGTCGAACACGCTGCTGGCCCGGCAGGATCTGCTGGACCAGCTCGGCGTCGAGCTCGGGTCGCCGACCGTCGACGACCTGCAGAAGGTGGCGAAGGCGGTCACCGACGGGACGAAGAACCGGTGGGGTTTCGCGGTGCCGCCGACCGCGGCGGTCAGCGCGATGCTTGGTCTGCCCAATGGTTGGGAGGTGCGCGACGGGAAGCTCGTGCACAGCCGGGAGCTGCCGGAGCACAAGGAGATGCTGGCGATCACCCGGCAGATGGTGAAGGACGGCGTGATCCATCCGGACGGCGTCGCGAAGAACAACCAGAAGGTGTGGTTCACGCAGGGGTCGGCGGTGATGACGCAGGACACGTACTCGTCGATCCAGAGCTTCTACCGACGGGCGACCGACCAGTCGTTCAGCATCTCGATCCCGGTACCGCGGGCCGCGGACGGGAAGGTCGGCCGGGTCCTGCTCGGGTCCCCGAACAACTCCATCGCCGCGATCCGCCCGGGGCCTCCGGCGCGGATCAAGACGTTGCTGCGGATCCTCAACTGGTTCGCGGCGCCGTTCGGGACGGAGGAGTACCTGTTCCGGAAGTTCGGTCTGCCTGGGCGGCACTACACGCTGAACGGCAGCGACCCGGTCCTCACCAAGGACGGCGGGAGTGAGGTCTGCCTCGGCGAGTTCCCGATCCAGTACCTCGCCGACGGGCCGTACCCGGCGTACTTCCCGGGCCACCCCGAGGCGGTCGACACGGCGTACAACCATTTCAAGGCGGTCCTGCCGACGGCGATCATGCCGCCGACGTACGGCCTGTACTCACCCACCCAGTCCACCAAGGGCAAGATCCTCGACACCCGGATGGATTCCCTCACCAAGGACATCCAGCTAGGCCGAGCCGACCTCAACTCCTGGGACGAAGCCGTCGCCAACTACCGCAAGTCCGGCGCCGACGCCATCCGCAACGAACTGGAACAAGCCCTCGCCATCAAGGGCGAAAAATAAGAGCTGACAGGTGCCGTCTCCGAAGGACAAGAACTAACAGGTGCGGTCTACGGGAGTTAAGAGCTGACACGGGAAGCCTGTACGCCTACCCCGGTCCCGCGCCGGGGTAGGCGGCCGCGAGCTGCATGAGCCCACAGTATGTGTGGCTGCACCACTGGACGCATACCGCGTGAGGACGTACTGCGTGAACCTGCAGTACGTGTGTCTGCGCCGCCGGACGCGGGCTGGGTGAGCACGTAGGACGTAAGCCGGCACCCCGGACGCGCGGAGTTGGCGCGTGCTCTGTGAATCCGCGCCAGCGGTTCTCGCGCGGTGGGGTGGTTCTACTTGCAGCGGAGGGAGTCCAAGTTGGGGGCTTGGCCCATTGCCTGGTTTCCGGCGTCGTTCGGGTGCAGCCCGTCGCCTCCGTCGTACGCCGGTGCCAAGCGGGACGGGTCCGCCGGGTCCCGGGTCGCGGCGTCGAAGTCCGCGACCCCGTCGAACTCGCGGCTCGTACGGATGAAAGTGTTGACCGCTTGGCGGACGGCTTCCTTCTCAGGGGTGTAGACGAAGGAGCTGCCCATCGGGGTCAGGGTTCCGCCGACGATGCACCGGCCGGCTGCGTGCACCCGGGCGATCAGCTGGCGGTAGCCGGAGATGAGCTGGCCCGTGGTGGCGCCGGCGTAGATGTCGTTGATGCCTTCCAGTACCAGCACCGTGCGTACGCCGGGCTTCGTCAGCACGTCCTTGTCCAGCCGCGCCAGCGCACTCGCCCCGGCGCTGCCCGCCTTCGCGACCCCGCCCAGGACCCGGTTCCCGGAGATGCCCTCGTTGGAGATCGCGAGCCGCCGCGGCTCCGGCAGTTTCGCGTACCGGCCGGCGAGGATGTCCGGCCAGCGCCGGTTGGTGTCGATCGTCGTACCGACCGACGACGTGATCGAGTCGCCCAGCGTCGCGACGGTTTCCACCTGCTGCGAGGCGTCGACGATCGCCGCGTTCACGAAGTACCAGGCCGCGGATTCCGTCTGGTACGCCGTACCCGACTCGTCGGCTGCGTGATCACCCGATGTCGACTTGTAGCTGTGCTGCATCGCCCGGTTGTGTGCGGTGATGACGCCCGTCGTCCCGACCACGTGCAGGCTGACGGTCAGACTCGTCAGCGCGGGCACCGCCCCGGGCAGCGGATCGCTGATCGCCATCGCGCCCGGCGGAATCGTCACCGCCGTACTCCCGCCGAACGTCAACCGCCGGCTCGACCCCGGCAGCACACTCGCCCCGGTCGCCTGGCGCCCGACGTACACCGAGTCCGTCACCAGCGGCTGATCACCGTTCGCGTTCGAGATCCGGATCCGCAGATCCTTCCCGCCGACGCTCGTCCGCAGCACGTTCCGCACCGTCAGGTCGCTCAAAGTCCCACCGGCGACGTCGTCCGCCGCACCCCACGTCGTCACCAGCGCACCACCACCACGACCGCCGGCTCCGTCACCAGCACCAGTCGTCGCTCCATCGCCGGGAGCGGCCGCCACCAGGCCCGCCGTACCCACCACCGTCACCAGCAAACTCGCGCCCATCCGGCGCCATGTCATCGTCATACGCATCAAGTCACCTCCGAATACCTGCACATGCAATCGTTTGCACAGATTCCGTCGCCGAACGGTCACCTACACGAGCCGAACGGCACGTGTGCAAGCTCGACAGACATCCCAGGAGCTAAGGGTGTCAAGCTGCGAGCAATTCGGCCTGTTGTGACCAGGCGGTTGTTTCGTTGTAGGGGGTGCTGGTTTTGAGGCAGCCGTGGAGGATGCCGACGAGCCGGTTGGCGAGTTGGCGCAGGGCGGGGTTGTGTTCGGCTCCGCGGGCTCGTTGTTTGTCGTAGTAGGCGCGGGCTCCGGGCGAGGTGTTGAGCGCGGAGAAGGCCTGGGTCATGAGGGCGTCGATGAGCCGGTCGTTGTGCACGTAGCGGGCCAGGGCGACCTTCTTCTTGCCCGAGGAGATGGTGATCGGGCTGGTCGCGGCGTAGTTCTTGCGGGCTTTGGCCGAGGCGTACCGTTCGGGGTCGTCGCCGAACTCTGCGAGCACCCGGGCGCCGAGGATCGGTCCCAGCCCGGGCTGGGACACGATGATCTCAGCGGCCGGGTGCCGGCCAAAATGTGCCTCCACCTGGCCCTGCAGCGTCGTGACCTGCTCATCGAGGACGACCAGGACCGCGACCAGCGCGCGGGTCGAGGCGGCGTAGGCGGCAGTCACCACGGCAGGCTGGCCGAGGTGCTCGGCGCGCAGCGCGGCCCGGATCCGCGCGGCCCTGCCGTCGATGCCGTCGATCTTGCGGCGCCGGGCGTGTTTGAGCGCCGCGGTGATCTGCGCGGTGGTCAGCCGGGCCGCAGACGCCGGGTCGGGGGCCTTGGCCAGTAGTTCGAGGGTGTCGGGCGCGTCGAGGTCGGCGAAGGCTTCCAGCGCGGCGGGGAAGTACTCGCGCAGCGCGTGCCGCAGCCGCTGCGTGGTGCGGGTCCGTTCCCAGATCAGTGTCTTGTGCATCCGGGTGACGACCTTGATCGCCTCGGCCCCGGCGCTGTCACCGGCCACCGTGCGCAGCTGGTGGGAATCGGTGCGGACCATGTCGGCCAGCACGTGCGCGTCGCCCGCGTCGCTCTTGGCGCCCGACACCGCATGCCGTTTGCGGTACGCCTTCGCCTGCAACGGGTTCACCGCGAACACCTGGTAGCCCGCGGCCACCAACGCGGCCACCCACGGCCCCCGATCGGTCTCGATCCCGACCACCACCTCGACCTCGTCCAGATCGGCATCGGGATCAACAGCGGCGAACTGCTCGGCCAGCAGCGCGTGCAGCCGGGCCATCCCCACCATCCCCTCGGGCAGCCGCGCCTTGGCCAGCACCCGCCCGGCCGGGTCCATCACCTCCACATCGTGATGCGCCTCGGCCCAGTCATCACCCACGAACAACTTCACTAAGTTCTCCCGCTCTCGATCAAGCCAGTCACCCGCAGGCAAGCCGGTCGGGAGAACCATCAGCGACCTAATGAAGCAGTACTCACGGCAACCCACCACACAGCACGGCGGGGCCAGGCACGACATCCCATCAGCGATCAACTCTCCCGGTCACCGGCAGGGGCACGCTCTGTCGACAGGACTCAAAGTCCAGGACGTATAGAGTGCTCACCCACCGGCGGCCTACCAGCTACCGAGTCTGCCCGACGGCGACCCGATAACTCTCATTAGGACGTATCCGTCCATCGCGGCCGCTTGCACGCCTGGCACACGGGCCGGCCGCGGCACGGTGCGCGTATGTCCTGTCGAGCTTGCACAAGCTCTCCTTCGTACGCAGTGCTGCGGGAGGACACGCTCACCGGTGGGACCCGGCGGAGTTGGCGGGTTGGCTGTTCGGGGACAATGGGTGGTGATGACGCTTACTGAGACACTTCCGGGGACCACTGGGCCTGACGACCTGTTCGACGCCTTTCAGGGGTGGGTGGGGGAGCAGGGGATCTCGTTGTACCCGGCTCAGGAAGAGGCGTTGATCGAGGTGATGACGGGGTCGAACGTGATCCTGTCGACGCCGACCGGCTCGGGTAAGAGCCTCGTTGCCACCGGCGCGCACTTCGCCGCGCTCGCGAACGGTCAGCGGACGTTCTACACCGCCCCGATCAAGGCCCTGGTCTCGGAGAAGTTCTTCGCGCTCTGCGACGTGTTCGGCGCGGACAAGGTCGGCATGCTGACCGGCGACGCCGCCGTCAACGCATCGGCCCCGATCATCTGCTGTACGGCGGAAGTCCTCGCGAACATCGCGCTCCGCGAAGGCGCCGACGCCGAGATCGGCCAGGTCGTGATGGACGAGTTCCACTTCTACTCCGAGCCGGACCGCGGCTGGGCCTGGCAGGTGCCGCTGCTGGAGCTGCCGAAGGCGCAGTTCCTCCTGATGTCCGCGACCCTCGGCGACGTCGAGCGCTTCAAGATCGACCTGTCCCGCCGCACGGGTCGCCCGACGGCGATCGTCGCGTCCGGCGAGCGCCCGGTCCCGCTGATCTACAAGTACGTGACCAGTCCTCTGCACGAAACGCTCCAAGAGTTACTCGTGACGCACCAGGCTCCCGTGTACGTCGTGCACTTCACCCAGGCGTCGGCGTTGGAGCGTGCGCAGGCGCTGACCAGCATCAACGTCTGCACGAAGGAGGAGAAGGACAAGATCAAGGAGCTGATCGGACACTTCCGGTTCGGCTCCGGCTTCGGCAAGACGCTGCAGCGACTCGTCATGCACGGTATCGGTGTCCACCATGCAGGCATGCTGCCGAAGTACCGGCGTCTGGTCGAGCAGCTGGCTCAAGCCGGTCTGCTGAAGGTGATCTGCGGCACCGACACGCTCGGCGTCGGCATCAACGTGCCGATCCGCACGGTGGTGCTGACCGCGCTGAGCAAGTACGACGGTCGCCGGCAGCGCATCCTGAAGGCACGTGAGTTCCACCAGATCGCGGGCCGCGCGGGTCGCGCCGGGTACGACACCTCCGGCACAGTCGTGGTCCAGGCGCCAGATCATGTGGTCGAGAACGTCAAGGCGCTCGCCAAGGCCGGCGACGACCCGAAGAAGCAGCGCCGGGTGCAGCGGAAGAAGCCGCCGGAGGGTTTCGTCACCTGGGGGGAGGACACCTTCGACCGGCTGGTCGCTGCCGATCCCGAACCGCTGCAGTCGAAGATGCGCGTCAGCCATGCGATGCTGCTGAACGTCATCGCCCGCGACGGCGACGCGTTCACCAGTATGCGCAAGCTGCTGCGGGACAACCACGAGGACGCCAAGGCCCAGGTCCGGCTGGTTCGGCGCGCGATCCAGATCTACCGCACGCTGCTGACGGCCGGCGTGGTCGAGCGGCTGGACGAGCCCGACGAGTTCGGCCGCTCGCTGCGGCTGACCGTTGATCTGCAGAAGGACTTCTCACTCAACCAGCCGCTGTCCACCTTCGCGCTGGCGGCTTTGGACCTGCTCGACCCCGCGGATCCCGTGTATGCCCTCGACGTGGTGTCGGTGGTCGAGGCGACGCTCGAGGATCCGCGCGCCGTCTTGATGGCGCAGCTGCACCATGCCAAGGGCGAGGCCGTGAACTCGATGAAGGCCGACGGCATCGAGTACGAGGAGCGGATGGAGCTGCTCGACGAGATCAGCTGGCCGAAGCCGCTCGAAGAGTTGCTCGAGGCCACTTTGGAGATGTACCGGCAGACGCACCCGTGGATCGCCGAGGCCGGGCTGTCCCCGAAGTCGGTGGTCAGGGACATGTTCGAACGGGCGATGACGTTCGGCGAGTTCGTCCAGTACTACGGTCTGGCACGCTCCGAGGGCATCCTCCTGCGCTACCTCAGCGACGCGTACAAGGCGCTCCGGCAGACCGTCCCGCCGGACAAGGTCGACGAGGACCTGGCCGACCTGATCGAGTGGCTCGGCGAGGTGGTCCGCCAGACCGACTCCAGCCTGCTCGACGAGTGGGAGGAGCTGACGAACCCGACCGACGACACGCAGGTCGAGGTCGTGCCGGCCGGACCGCGCCGGATCACCTTGAACACAAGGGCTTTCCGGGTCCTGGTCCGGAACGCGATGTTCCGCCGCGTCGAGCTGGTCGCCCTGCACCGCTGGGCGGAGCTGGGGCAACTCGACAGCGAAGCCGGCTGGGACGCGGGCCGCTGGGCCGAGGCCGGTACGGCGTACTACGCCGAGCACGAGGTCGTCGGTACCGGCCCGGAAGCCCGCGGCCCCGCGCTGTTCATGGTCGAGGAACACCCGGGCTACTGGGAGGTCCAGCAGATCATCGACGACCCCGAGGGCAACCACGACTGGCGTATCACCGCGAGCGTCGACCTGGCCGCCTCCGACGAGGCGGGCGAGCTGGTCCTCGAGCTGGCGTCGTTCAAACCCCTGTAGCTGTTGCGGTAGGCCAGTCCACGTCGACCTCGGTCTCCGCGTCGTACTCCACATCCGGTACGCCGAACCCGTACAGCCGACGTACCTCGGCCAGGAACCACGCGGCGTCGGCGACCTCGGCGATGTTCTCCTGCGTCACCAACTCCCACTGCGCGCGGACGGCGGACTGGACCTCGTCGTTCAGCTCCCAGCGGTCGAGGCGGATGCGCCCCTCGTCGTCGAGGTCGAGCGGTGCCTCGCCGGTGAGCTGGTCCCACAGCGCGATCGACTGCTCCACCGGCGTCTGCAGACCGGTCACCTTGTGCAGGAGACTGACATACAGACCGATGCCGGGGATCGCGGACGACGCCTGCGTGACGGCGGCGCCGTTGACCGACGTCATCGCGGTGACACCGTCCGCGGCCAGCTTCAGGGCGGTCTGCTCCAGATCCGCCTTGGCCGCGCCGATCGAGCCCTGCCGGTAGAGCGGGCCCGGTCAGGTCGGAGCCGATGTACGTGAGCGCGACGGTGTTGAACCCGGACTTGAGCAGGTCGCGTTCCTGCAGCGCGGCGATCCACCGGGTCCAGTCCTCGCCGCCCATCACCTTCACGGTCTGGGCGATCTCGTCGTCGGTCGCGACCTCGATCCCGACCTCCTGCAGCACCGGCGCACCGTCGTCGAACGCAAGGCTCTTCGTGGTGTGCGGAGCGCCGATCGCCTTCAGCGCCGACTGGTAGGTCTCGCCGCTGCGCGGGTCGGTACGGCGGGGCGCGGCGACGCTGTAGATGAGGTGGTCGATCTTGCCGAGCTTCGCCGCGACCAGGTCGAGCACCTCGTCCTTGGTGGTGTCCGCGAAGGCGTCAGCGTTCACGAAGCTCCACGAGCGGCCGAGCTCAGCGGCCAGTGCGGCGGTCTCCGCGGTCCGGTACCACCCGGCGGTCGCCGTACGACGGGCTGTGGCCGCCTTCTCGAAGCAGACGCCGATGCCGTCGATCCCGTACCGCGCGAGGCCCGCGATCGTGGTCGCGAGCCCATAGCCCGAGCTGGACCCGATCACCAGCGCCGTACGCCGCTCCGCCGGCCGCGCCGGGACCTCCGCCGTCATGTCCCGCACAACCCGGGCGCACCCCGCCGGATGCGAGTCGAGAAACAGAAATCCCCGCCCAACCGGCTTCACCACACGCTCACTCATGCGGACGACCCTAACCGGGGTGTCAGCTCCAGTACATCTCCGCATCGTCAGGTTCCACCACGACGTCGGCGCCGAGGCGGCGGAGGTTGCCCGCGAAGTCGGTGTAGCCGCGGTGCACGTGGTGGGCGGCCGAGACCAGTGTCTCGCCCTCGGCGGCGAGGCCGGCCAGCACCAGCGCGGCACCGGCCCGGATGTCGGACGCGACCACCGGCGCACCGGACAGCCGCGGTACGCCGCGGACCACCGCGTGGTGCCCGTCGGTCTGGATCTGCGCGCCCAGGCGGGTGAGTTCCTGGGCGAACGTGAACCGGCCTTCGAACAGGTTCTCGGTGACCATCGCGGCGCCGTCGCTGAGCGCGTTCAGCGCGATCACGAACGCCTGCAGGTCGGTCGCGAACCCGGGGTACGGCAGTGTCACCACGTCCACCGGCTTCGGCCGGTCATGCATCCGGACCCGGAAGCCCGGATTCAGCACGGTGATCTCGGCGCCTGCCTTGTGCAGCTTGTCGAGCGGCAACTCGAGGTGCTCCGCATGACCGTTGGTGACGGTCACATCACCCTTGGTGATCGCAGCCGCGAACGCCCAGCTGCCGGACACGATCCGGTCCGGGACCACGGTGTGGTCGACCGGGTTCAGCAGCCCGTTCACGCCGCTGATCTCGATCCGCGGCGAGCCGGCGCCGTCGATCTGCGCGCCCATCTCGACCAGCATCGCGGCGATGTCCTGGATCTCCGGCTCGCGGGCGGCGTTCTCGATGATCGTGGTGCCCTTCGCGAGCACCGCCGCCATCATGATCGTCTCGGTCGCGCCGACGCTCGGGAAGTCCAGCCAGACCTCGGCGCCGTGCAGCCCCTGCGGCGCCTCGGCGATCACGAACCCGTGCTCGATGTGCACCTTCGCGCCCATCGACTCCAGCCCGGCGACGTGCATGTTCAGCCCGCGGGAGCCGATGTTGTCTCCGCCCGGCAGCGCCACCTCCGCCTGGCCGCAGCGGCCGAGCAGCGGGCCGAGCACCGAGATCGAGGCGCGCAGCTTGCGGACCAGCTCGTAGTCGCACTGGTGGCCGATGGCGCCCGGTACGGCGATCGTCGCGAGCCGCTGGTCCGCGTCCACCTTCACCGAGCACCCGAGCGTGTCCAGCAGCTGGGCCATGAACGTGACGTCCAGGATGCCCGGCACCTGGCGCAGCGTCGTCGTACCTTCGGCGAGCAGCGCCGCCGCCATGAGCTTGAGCACACTGTTCTTCGCGCCGGCCACCTCGACAGCGCCGTCGAGCCGTGCCTCACCCGCGATTCGAAACCGTTCCACCGGTCGACTGTAGGCCATGCTGGGTCTCGCTGTGCCCGCCGAGTGCCGCGCAGCACGCGCAGGAAGACCCAGCATGGCCTTCGCGTTTGACGGTCCCGGGGTTTGCGTAGAGTCCTGGCATGGCTGTGAACTTGACGCGGATCTACACGCGCACCGGTGACGCCGGCGAGACCCGCCTCGGCGACAACTCCACCACCTCGAAGACCGACCCGCGGCTGGCGGCGTACGGCGAGGTCGACGAGGCGAACTCGGCGATCGGGGTGGCGATCGCCGCCGGGCACCTGAACAGTGCGATCGCGGTGCTGCTGACCCGGATCCAGAACGACCTGTTCGACGTCGGCGCGGATCTCTGCAACCCGATCACTCCTGATCCGGAATATCCGCCGCTGCGGGTCACTCAGGACTACGTCGACCGGCTGGAGGGCTGGTGCGACGAGTACAACGGTCGTTTGACCAAGCTGCGTTCGTTCATCCTGCCCGGCGGTACCGAGGGCGCCGCGTACCTGAACGTCGCCCGCGCGGTCGTCCGCCGCGCCGAGCGGGCCGGCTGGGCCGCCGTCGAGGCGCACGGCCCGTCGATCAACCTGCTCGCGATCACGTACCTGAACCGCCTGTCCGACCTGCTCTTCATCCTCGGCCGGGTCGCGAACCTGTCCTCCGGCGGCGACGTCCTCTGGATCCCCGGCGGCGAACGGGACTAGCTGATCTCCCACGAGAACGGCATCCGCAGTACGCCCGCGGGGGGTAGGCCGAGCGCGCTGTAGAGACCGGTGGTCAGGCCGTCGAGCGTCAACGGCGCCGCGGCGACTGCCAGATCATCGGTCGTCGTCGGCGCCTTGAGCTGACTCATCAGGTTGCGGTGCGGTACTGCGGTCACGGCGACCTCGTCGCGGTCCAGACCGGCCCGGTTGCAGGCCAGGGTCAGCGCGTGCTGGAAACCGCCCAGCTCGTCGACCAGCTTGTGGCTGTGGGCGTCGGCACCGGTCCAGACCCGTCCGCGTGCCAGCGACTCCAGCCGCTCCTCCGGGAGTCCCCGGTCCAGTGCGGCCTTGCCGACGAAGTCCTTGTAGATGCGGTCGAGTGTTTCCTCCAGCCGCGCCCACTGCTCGTCGGTGAACTCCTCCTGTGCCGAGTACATCTGTGCGTTCGCACCTTCGGACACGGCCTGCTGTGAGATCCCGATACGGCCGAGAGCGTCCCGTACGACGCCCTTGCCGGTCAGTACGCCGATAGAACCGGTGATCGTGCCCGGCTGCGCCACGATCAGGTCAGCCGGCATCGCAACGAAGTACCCGCCGGATGCGGCGACACTGCCCATGGACGCGATCACAGGGCGTCCGCTTGAACGCAGCCGCAGTACCTCGTTGCGGATCGCGTCAGAGGCGACGTACGACCCGCCTGGGCTGTCTACGCGCAGTACTACCGCCCTCACGCGTTCGTTGGCTGCCACGGCGCGCAGTGCGGCGCCTACGGTGTCCGAGCCGGAGCCAGGGCCGCCCATGGGGCTGTTGGAGTTGCGGCCGACCGAGATGCCGCCAGTCACGCGCACGACCGCCACCAGCGGCTTCTGCGGCCAGGGGAGCGTCTTGCGTACTTCGTCCAGCGTCCGCGGGCCACGGCGGATGTAGCGCTCGGCCAGCAGCCTGTCGTCGTACTGCAGCTGCTTCTCGAGCTCGTCGTACACGTCCGACCGGTACCCGAGCCGATCGACCAGCCCCGCGTCCAGACCGGCCTGTGCGGGCAGGGGCGCGCTGTCGACCAGCTCCCGTACCTGCGTCGTGTCCAGCCGTCGCCGTACCGCGATACCCTCGACGATCTGCTCGTACGCCGACTCCGCCAGCCGCGACGCCATCTCCCGGGCCGGCCCGGTCATTTCGCGCTCGGTGAACGTGTCGGCCGCTGTCTTGTACTCACGCCGCTTCCCGAACTGCGGGATCACCCCGGCCTTGTCCAGCGCGCTGCGGATGAAGACCGCCTGCACCGAGACACCCGTGATCGCCAGGTCGCCGGACGGCTGCAGCCAGATCTCGTCGAACGCAGTGGCCAGGTAGTACGGGACAGTGCCCTGGCCGGTCTCGCCGAACGACTCGGTCCACGCGACCGCCGGCTTCCCCGACGTACGGAAGTCGGCAACCGCCTCGCGCAGCTCCTGCACCTGGGCCAAGGACAGCCGGTGGCCGCCGAGGTGCGCGACCAGCCCGACGACCCCGTCGTCCCGGGCGCCCTTCCGCAGCGCGGCAACCAGCTCGCGCAGCGTCGGCAGATGCCGCATCCGAAACGCGGCAACAGGAGAAGCGGGCGGCGTCTCGAGTACGCCGCGGGTCAGATCCAGCTCAAGCAGTGTCCCCATACCCCGACCCTAGACGCTCCAAAAAGACCTGTCCCCGCCCAGCTCGGCTGGACGGGGACAGATCCGTTACAGCTGGGTCACTCGCCCACGCGCTGCGGGCCGCCCGAGCCGGTCAGCAGGAAGTGCACCTTGGCACCGAACGTGGCCTTGAAGCTCCCGTAGCTCTTGATCACCGTGGTGGTCCCGGTGGCTTTGCTGACGGCGTACACCGTGGCTGTGTCGGTGTCGTGGTCGAACGCGGTCAGCAGCGTGCTGGTAGCGCCGCACCGCTGGGCCACCAGCGAGTCGAACGCGGCGAACCCGGATGCACGGACCTGCTTCACAACCGGCTTCATCGGCAGCGTGACCGGCACGTGCACCGTGTAGAGCGCACCGCCCTTGGTCAGCACCAGCAGGGTGTCGTACGTCGCCGTCTCGGCGATCAGGGTGATTGCCTTGACGGAACCGAAGCCCGGCGCCGAACCGTACGCCCGCGCCCGGTCCTGGACTGAGTAGCGGTACAGCGACCCGTTGGCGTGCAGGCCGTAGAGGAACGACCGCTCGCCGTACGAGTAGTTGGAGTCGGTGATCTGGCTGAACCCGCGCCACCCCGTGCCCAGCTTGATGGCCCGGACGGTCGGTGTGGTCGCCGAACCCTGGTACATGGCGATCGCGCCGTACAGGTTGTCGCCCTGCAGGACGAGACCGTGGACGAAGTCCGTCGTGCCGTCGCTCTCCAGGTACCAGCTGGCGCTGGAGCGGACGGCGAACAGCTTGTACGGGTCCAGCGGGTTCACGGTGAGCGGCCGGCTGGCCGTCACGTCGTACCCGCCGGCCGTCCCGGTCGCGTTGACCGCGCCGATGCCGAGCCCGCATGCCGTGGTCGCGGCCTGGGAGTTGGTGGTGGGGAGCTTCCCCGCGCTCTTCGCGGCGGTCCGGAACGAGTCCGGCTTGGGCTTGGCCGCGATCGCGGCTGCCGGTACCGCCGCCGCGGTGACCAGGCCCAGCCCGGCCAGCGCGAGTGCAACACGTCGCATTCTCATAGCCCGTACATCGGCGGGTGCATACTCCGCGTTACCGGGAACACGTACCGTTACTAATTTGGTACAGTCCGGTAGTCAGGAGGCGTCGAGGAGGCCGCGGGCGGCGGGCTCGTCGTGGGGCCAGACGTAGACGGTCCAGCCGTTGGTGGTGCGGGCGGCGGTCGCCTTGATGCCGAAGGTCTTCAGGCGGGCGACCAGGACGCGGGCCTCGTTGTACGTCGGCACGGTGCGGATGTCGGTGAGCAGGCCGAAGGTGTCCGGCTCAGCCGGGGTGTGGTCGACCCGCCGGACCAGTGAGCCGCCCTTCGCCTTGGAGAACGCCCAACGGCACAGCAGCACCATCACGCCGGCCAGGGCGATGGCCACCACCGGGAACAGGAAGTAATCCTCGGCGAACACGCCCACCATTGTCTCGCGGATCAAAAGGTCGTGAGGTGTTGGCAACCTTCCGTGTCTTCGGGGAGTCTTTACGAACACAAGCCATCACCAACGCTGTCACGCGGCCGATGGAACTCGGGGGCCGCCGGAAGAGCGGAGGGCACGAACATGCTCGAGCCTGACAACGTGGTTCACCTGACCGGAATCCTGGACGTGCGCTCGGTCGGCGACGTCCGGCAGACCCTCAACCACCTGATCGACACCTCCGTCGGCGACGTGATCGTCGACCTGGAAGCGGTCGACGCGGTCGATGCGACCGGCCTCGGCCTGCTGGTCGCCACCCACCGCCGCACCCAACTCCTCGGCCGTCAGTTGGTCCTCTGGCACCCGATGCCGTCGGTCGTCCGCATCCTCGCCGTCACCCGTCTGCACCGCGTCCTGAACGTGGAACGCACCCCACTGCCGATCAGCGCCTAGGTGTGATGTAGGCCCCTGGTGACGCCAGTCACGAGGGGCAGACTCACAAGGGCACACAGTCCTACTCTCGGGTACATGGCCGATCGACCTTGGGTGATGCGGACGTACGCGGGGCACTCGTCCGCGGCCGAGTCCAACGCGCTGTTCCGGCGGAATCTGGAGAAGGGGCAGACCGGTCTGTCGGTCGCGTTCGACCTGCCGACGCAGACCGGGTACGACGCGGACCACGCGCTCGCGAAGGGCGAGGTCGGGAAGGTCGGCGTGCCGGTCGCGCACCTCGGCGACGTCCGGGCGCTGTTCGACGGGATCCCGCTGGCGCAGATGAACACGTCGATGACGATCAACGCGACCGCGATGTGGCTGCTCGCGCTCTACCAGGTCGCCGCGCAGGAGCAGGGCGCGCTGCCGGATGAGCTGACCGGTACGACGCAGAACGACATCGTCAAGGAGTACCTGTCCCGCGGCACGTACGCGTTCCCGCCCGACGCCTCGCTGCGGCTGACCACCGACATGATCGCGTACACGGTCGCGAACATGCCGAAGTGGAACCCGATCAACATCTGCAGCTACCACCTGCAGGAGGCCGGCGCCACGCCCGTCCAGGAGCTGGCGTTCGCGCTGTCGACCGCGATCGCCGTGCTGGACCGGGTCCGCGACGGCGGGCAGGTGCCGCCGGAGCGGTTCGGGGACGTCGTACAGCGGATCTCGTTCTTCGTGAACGCGGGGGTCCGGTTCATCGAGGAGACGTGCAAGATGCGCGCGTTCGTCCGCCTGTGGGACTCGCTGACCTTGGAGCGGTACGGCGTGACCGACGCGAAGGCGCGGCGCCTGCGGTACGGCGTACAGGTGAACTCGCTCGGGCTGACCGAGGCGCAGCCGGAGAACAACGTGCAGCGGATCGTGCTCGAGATGCTCGGCGTGACGCTGTCGAAGAACGCCCGGGCGCGCGCGGTCCAGCTGCCGGCGTGGAACGAGGCGCTCGGGCTGCCGCGGCCGTGGGACCAGCAGTGGTCGTTGCGGATGCAGCAGGTTCTGGCGTACGAGTCCGACCTGCTCGAGTACGACGACATCTTCGACGGCTCGCACGTGATCGAGGCGAAGGTCGACGCGCTGGTCGCCGGTGCGCAGGAGGAGATCGACCGGGTACAGGCGATGGGCGGGGCGGTCGCCGCGGTCGAGAGCGGCTACCTGAAGCAGGCGCTGGTCGCGTCGCACGCGGAACGCCGGCAGCGGATCGAGTCCGGCGAGCAGGTCGTCGTCGGCGTGAACAAGTTCGAGAGCACCGAGCCGTCGCCGCTGACCGCCGACCTCGACACGGCGATCCAGACCGTCGACCCGGCCGCCGAGTCCGCCGCGCTGGAGTCCCTGCAGAAATGGCGCTCCGCTCGTGACCAGAAAGCGGTCGACGCCGCACTGACCAGGCTCCGGGCCGCGGCGAAGACGACCGACAACCTGATGCCCGTCACGCTCGAATGCGCGCGCGCCGGCGTGACGACGGGGGAGTGGTCCGGCGTACTGCGGGAGATGTACGGCGAGTACCGCGCGCCGACCGGGGTCTCCGGATCGGTCGGGGTGTCCGCCGGCGGGGCGGAGATCGCCGCGGTCCGGGAGAAGGTCGCCGCGACGTCCGCCGAACTCGGGGGACGGCTGCGGCTCCTGGTCGGCAAGCCCGGCCTGGACGGGCACTCGAACGGCGCCGAGCAGGTCGCGGTCCGTGCCCGTGACGTCGGCTTCGAGGTCATCTACCAGGGCATCCGCCTGACGCCGGAGCAGATCGTCGCGGCCGCGGTCGCCGAGGACGTGCACTGCGTCGGCCTCTCGATCCTGTCCGGCTCCCACATGGAACTGGTACCCCAGGTCGTCGAGGGCCTCCGCGAGGCCGGCCTCGAAGACGTCCCGGTCGTGGTCGGCGGCATCGTCCCGGAGGCCGACGCCGCAGCCTTGCGGACCGCCGGTGTGGCCGCGATCTACACCCCCAAGGACTACGACCTGACCGGCATGATGTCGGATGTCGTCGACGTGATCAGGCAGGCCAACAAGCTCTAGCATTGGAGCCTGTGACCAACCAGCCGTTGTACGGCGAAACGTGGCGTCCGCAGCAGCACTTCACAGCCCGGCAGTTCGGGACCGAACTGCCGGAGCCCGGGAAGCGCCAGGAGGGCTGGCTCAACGACCTGAACGGTCTCGTGTACTACGAGGGCGAGTACCACCTGTTCGCTCAGCGCTGGAACAAATGCTGGATCCACGCCGTCAGTGACGACCTCGTGCACTGGACGGAGCTGCAGCCGGCGTTCTGGGAGGAGGCGCTCGACACCGGGGTGCAGTCCGGTTCGGTGGTGATCGACTACGGCAATACCTCCGGGCTGTCGCCCGACCCGGACCGGCCGCCGATGGTCGCGTTCTGGTCGCGCAACGACAACCTGAGCCAGTGTGTGTCGTTCAGCCTCGACAAGGGCCGCACCTGGCAGCACTACGACGGCAACCCGATCATGACGATGCCCGAGCGCGACCCGAAGGTGCTCCGCTACGACGACCACTGGGTGATGATGCTGTACGGCGACCAGCGGTACCACCTGCTGACGTCGACCGATCTCCTGCGCTGGACCGACACCGGCAACGTCGTACCGGACAGCTTCGAGTGCCCGGACTTCTTCGAGCTGCCCCTCGACGGCGGCGACCCGAAGTGGGTGCTGGTGCGCGGCGACGGCAAGTACTCCGTCGGCACGTTCGACGGTACGTCGTACACCGAGGAGTCCGAGCAGCTGCTCTCGGACGCCGGGCCGAACTTCTACGCCACCCAGACCTGGAACAACACCGAGACCGGCGACGGCCGCCGGATCCAGGCCGCGTGGATGCGGGACGGCCGCTACCCCGGGATGCCGTTCAACCAGCAGGTCACGATCCCGTGCGAACTCAGGCTGCGCACCGTCGACGGCCGTCCGCACCTGTTCCGGACCCCGGTCCGGGAGCTGACCACGCTGTACGCCGGAACCACGCACTGGTCCGGCACCGTGAAGCCGGGCGCCGACAAGGTCCTCGCCGACGGCCCGGTGGAGGTGGACCTGCACCTCGAGGTCGAGATCCCGTCCGGCGCCGCGCTGACCGTCGACGTGTCCGGTACGACGGTGGAGCTCACCCACGCGACCGTGACATCCGGCTCGGAGCCGCAGCCGGTCTCCGGCGGGCTGCGCACCGTCCGGGTGCTGGTCGACCGGACCTCGGTGGAGGTCTTCGCGAACGACGGCGAGGTGTCGCTCTCACGCTGCTACCTGCCGTCCGGCGGCGGACTGGTCCTGACCGCTACCGCCCCCGTCCGGGTCGTGGCGACCCTGCACAGTCTCGCGTCGATGTGGCCGGATCGCTGATCCGGCTGGTAGAACCGGATGCATGAACTTGACCAGCACGCGCAAGCTGTCCAACGGAACCGAGCTCCCGGTGTTCGGGCTCGGGGTCTGGCAGGTGAACGACGGGCTCGAGTGTGAGCGCGCCGTGCGGTGGGCGCTGGAGGCCGGCTACCGGCTGATCGACACCGCGCAGGCGTACCGCAACGAGGCCAGCGTCGGGAAGGCGATCCGGGAGAGCGGCGTACCGCGCGAGGAGATCTTCCTGACCACCAAGTTCTACCCGGGCGGGAAGGACGCGCGGGTCGAGGCGGAGAAGAGCCTGGAGCGGCTCGGCACCGACTACCTCGACCTGTACCTGATCCACTGGCCGCAGGGCGGGCCGACCTGGGCGTGGCCGGCGATGGAGGCCGCCGTCGACGCCGGGCTCACCAAGGGCATCGGCATCTCGAACTTCAGCGTCGCCGAGCTGGCCGAGCTGGGCAAGATCGCCCGCATCCAGCCGGTCGCCAACCAGGTCCAGTTCAGCCCGTTCGAGTACCGCCGGGCGCTCCTCGACGCCTGCGAGGCGGCGAACGTCGTCGTCCAGGCGTACAGCCCGCTCGGCACCGGCCGGCACCTCGACGACCCGGTCGTCACCCGGATCGCCGGCGCCACCGGTCACACTCCCGCCCAGGTGCTGATCCGCTGGGCGATCCAGAAGGGCCTGTCGGTGATCCCGAAGACCGTCCACCAGGACCGGATCATCGAGAACGCGGGCGTCTTCGACTTCGAGCTCGACGACGCCGCGATGGCGGCGCTGGACGGGCTCGACACCACCGGCCAGACCGCCGACGCGCTCTCGCAGAGCGGCAAGTGGTGGTCCTGAACCGATGATCCAGGACGTACTGCGGGAGCCCGCGAAGGCGGCGATCTTCCTGGTCGCCGACGTACGTCCCGGATCCGAGGCGTCCGTTCGGGACCTGCTGGCGGACCTCGCCGGACTGACCCGCGCGGTCGGCTTCCGCGCCCCCGGCGACCAGCTCAGCTGTGTCGTCGGCATCGGCGCGTCGCTGTGGAGCCGGCTCTACCGGGCTCCGGCGCCGCGGGACCTGCACCCGTTCCGCGGGCTGTCCGGCGCGCGGCACACCGCCCCGGCGACGCACGGCGACCTGCTCTTCCACCTCCGCGCGCGGCGCCTCGACCTGTGCTTCGAGCTGGAGCGCCAGCTGATGCGGCGGCTCGCGGGGCACGTGCGGGTGCTGGACGAGGTCCAGGGGTTCAAGTACTTCGACGAGCGGGACCTGCTCGGGTTCGTGGACGGCACCGAGAACCCGGCCGGTGCGGCGGCCAGGGCGGCGCTGGCGATCGGGGACCAGGATCCGGCGTACGCCGGGGGCAGCTACGTGATCGTCCAGAAGTACCTGCACGACCTGGACGCCTGGCAGGCGTTGCCGGTCGCGGAGCAGGAACGGGTGATCGGCCGGTCGAAGCTCAGCGACATCGAGCTGACCGACCAGGCCGTGAACTCGCACGTCGCCGTGAACACGATCGTCGACCCGGACGGCACCGAACGCCAGATCGTCCGCGAGAACATGGCGTTCGGGTCACCGGGAGCCGCCGAGTTCGGCACCTATTTCATCGGGTACGCCGGGACGCCGGAGGTGATCGAGCGGATGCTGCGGCGGATGTTCGTCGGCGAGCCGGCCGGGAACCACGACCGGATCCTGGACTTCTCGACCGCGGTCACCGGCAGCCTGTTCTTCGTACCGGCAGCGGACTTCCTCGAGAACCCCCTCGACAACTCCACCAGCGACGGTTCGCTGGGGATCGGCAGCCTGAAAAGGAGTTCCAGATGACGAACAACCTGCACCGCGAGCTGGCCCCGGTCTCGGACGCCGCCTGGGGGGAGATCGAGGAGGAGGCCCGCCGGACCTTCACCCGGGACATCGCCGGGCGCCGCGTGGTCGACCTGGTCGGTCCCGCCGGACCCGCCCTGTCCTCGGTCGGCACCGGCCATACCGAGGCGGTCGAGGCACCCGGCGACGGCGTACACGCGCTCCGTCGGCTGTCGCAGCCGATCATCGAGCTGCGGGTCCCGTTCACGGTCACCCGGCATGCGGTCGACGACGTGGAGCGCGGCGCCAAGGACTCCGACTGGCAGCCGGTCAAGGACGCCGCCAAGCAGATCGCGTACGCCGAGGACCACCTGGTCTTCCACGGCTCCGACGCGGCCGGGATCGTCGGACTCGCCCCGAGCACGTCGAACGACGTCCTGGCGCTGCCGGGTGAGGCGCGCGACCTCCCGGACACCGTGGCGCAAGCACTGCGTGCGCTGCGACTGGCTGGTGTGGCTGGTCCGTACAGCCTGCTGCTGTCGGCGGACGCTTACACGGCGGTGGCGGAGACAACCGACCACGGCTACCCGATCCGTGACCACCTGTCCCGGCTGATCGGTGACGGAGAGATCATCTGGGCACCTGCGCTCGAAGGCGCGCTGCTGGTGTCGACCAGAGGTGGCGACTACGAGCTGCACCTCGGGCAGGACCTGTCCATCGGTTACCTGTCCCACAACGCCGACAGCGTTCAGCTGTACCTGCAGGAGTCGCTGACGTTCCTGGCGCTCACTGCGGAGTCCAGCGTCGTACTGCGGGCTTAAAGCTCCAGCAGGGTCCGTTCCTCGTGGTCCAGTTCGCGGCGCAGCTTGCGCAGGCTGGCGTCCGGCAGCCTGCCGGCGTCACGCCAGCGGACCAGCTCGGCGCCCTGGGCGTTGATGATCGCCCGGCGCGCCTCGACCGCGGCACGGTAGTCCTGCGGCCAGGTGATGTCGCCGTCGCCGGACTGGAGCAGTGCGGCGCTGCGGGCCTTGAACCTGTCGGCTCGGGCGGCCAAGTTGGCTCGCAGTACGGCGGCCAGTTCGGCGCCGATGCGTTCCGCTGCGAAGAGCCGGTCCACGGCGGCCAGGCCGGCCTCCACACCGGCCAGGCGTGCGTCGTTGTTCAGCTGCTCCACCTCTGCCACGTTGACGCCCAGCTTGAGCCACCGGAGCAGCGGCGCGAACGTGAGGCCCTGGCCGACAAGAGTCACCAGCACGGCGACGTACCCACAGAAGACCAGCAGGTCACGCTGTGGAAATGCGTGGAGGGGTACGGCGACCAGTGCGGCCAGGGTGATGACGCCACGCGTCCCGGCCCAGCTCATCGCGACGACCTCACGCGGGTGCAGCCGTTCGGACGGTGTGATGCCGAGTCGTGCGTGCAGGCCGACCGGTACGAGCTGTGTGAGCGCCAGCCACAACGGCCGGACCAGTAGGACCGCTCCGACTGTTACGGCCGCTGCTGCGATGACCTGACCGTTGAGCATGGCTGGTAGCTGCTGGCCGATCAGCAGGAAGATGAACCCCTCCAGCAGGAACTCGACGAGTTCCCACACCGCCCCGGTCTGCAGCCGCGACGCGCCGGTCTCCTCGCGGCCCGCGTCGTACCCGATCATGAGCCCCGCGATGACGACCGCGAGTACGCCGGAGGAGTGGATCTCCTCGGCGAGCAGGTACGCGACGAACGGCGCGGCGAGCGACACCGCGTTGCCGATCAGCGGGTCGCGCAGCCACGGACGCGCCTTCCGGATCGTCCACGCGACCAGCCCGCCGACCGCGAGCCCGCCGACGATCGCCAGGACGAACCGCCCGGACGCGGCCGCCCACGAGAACCGGGTGCCGACCGCGGCCGCCAGCGCCAGCTGGTACGTCGTGAGCGCGGTCGCGTCGTTGAGGAGGCCCTCGCCCTCGATCAGCACGATCAACCGCGGCGGCAGCCCGGCGCGGCGCCCGATCGACAGCGCGGCCACCGGGTCCGGCGGCGCGACCGCGGCACCGAGGACCAGCCCGACCGCCAACGGCATCCCCGGTACGACGAGGCTCACGAGCGCGCCGACCACGAAGGCGGTGAGCAGGACCAGCAGCACCGAGAGGCTGACGATCGGCCGCAGGTTCGCCCGGATCGCCGGGAGACTCGACCGCCGCGCGGTGCTGTAGAGCAGCGGCGGCAGCACGAGCAGCAGCACCACGTGCGGGTCCAGCGTGAGCTTCGGCCCGGGCAGTACGGCGTACACCAGGCCGACCAGCGTCAGCAGGATCGAGGACGGTACGCCGAACCGGGAGCCCGCGCCGCGGGCGAGCACCACGACCGCGGCCATCGCGAGTACGAACCACACCTGTCCGGCCACGGGACCTCCGAGGGACGTGCCGACGTTACCCGGCAACCTATCTCTGCAGGCCCGCCGGAACGCCCCGGTTTGTCCACGCGCACAGCGAAGTTAGTTCCGGACCTCCACGTTGCCGCTGTAGCGGAGGAGGGACGGGGTCCAGAGGGCCAGGGCGATCAGGGCGGTGACCAGGAGGAGCGCGCTGACGAAGGTGGTGGTGTTGACGCCGTAGTGCTCGGCGAAGGCGCCCAGGGTCAGGGAGGCTACGGGCATGATGCCGATGGCAAGTTCCTGGATGCCGAGGGCGCGGCCGTGCAGGGGCTCGGGGGTGGTCATCAGCAGCAGCGTGGTCTGCAGTACGCCGAACGCCGCGCTCATGACGCCGATCCCTGTCATCAGGACGAACGACACCATCACGTTGTGGGACAGCGCGAACAGCGCCCACAGCGCGCCCCAGACCGCCGTACCGACGACGAACAGGCCGCCCTTGAACCGGAAGTCGCCCAGCCAGGCGATCACCAGGGATCCGGTCAGGCCGCCGACGCCGGCACAGGTGAGCAGCCAGCCGAGGGCCGGCCGCGTCCAGCCCGAGGGATTCCTGCGCGAACACCGGCATGAAGGACTGCGCCACCGGCCAGAGCATCGTGTTCGCGGCCAGCGTGACCAGCAGGACGGTCGACGCCAGCCGGTTCCGGGCGATCTCCCGGAGCCCGCTGGTGACCATCCGGACCGCCGACTCGGTGTGCCCGCCGACCACCTGGCCGTACTCGCGCAACGGCAGCAACGCGACCAGCGAGACGGCGTACCAGAACGTCGACACCCACAGCGCGGCCGGTGCGCCCAGCCCGGTGATCATCAGGCCGCCGATCGCGGGCCCGATCACCTGGGTCATGTTCAGCGCCATCGAGTTCAGCGCGTTCGCGTTGCTGAGGTTGTGCCGGCCGACCAGGTCCATCACCAGCGACGCGCGGGCCGGCTGCGACGGCGACTGCGCGAGCCCGATCGCGAGCCCGCCGACGACCAGCACCCAGTACGGCGCTTTGCCGAGCGACGCGAGCGTGGCCACCGTACTGACCGCGACCATCGCCCACGACGCCGCGATGATCAGCAGCCGGACCCGGTTGTGCCGGTCCGCGAACGCCCCCGAGAACGGGCCGAGCAGCAGCGGCGCCAGCCGTACTGCGGTGAACACCGCGACCAGGAAGTCCGAGTGCGTGGTCTCGTACGCGAGCCACCCGAGCACGAGCGTCTGCGTCCACACCCCACCGAAGCTCTGCTCAATTGTTCGCTCGCTGCGCTCGCGAAGAAGAGGTTCGAGAACCACAACAGCCGGAACGCCCGGTTGTCCCGCAACGAGCCCAGCGTCCGCCCGACGACAGCTGTGGTACTCACACCTGGAGATCGCCGTCGCGAACGACGACCTGTCCAGCGGCGATCACGAACTCCCGGCGCGGCGCGCGAACCAGCACGTCCGGCGCGTTCTCCGCGTCCAGCAGCACGATGTCCGCCCGCGCACCGACGGCGAGACCGTGGTTCTCCCGGTGCACGAAGGTCGCGCCGTACGTCGTCGCGAGCTCCACCGCGTACGTCAGGTCCTCGTCCGTCCGCAGCCCGTGCAGCCGCGCGAACCCGCGGGCGATCTGCAGCAGGTCACCATCGCCGTACGGCGACCACAGATCGCGGATGCCGTCCGTACCGAGGCCGATCGGCACGCCCGCGGCCCGCATCTCGCGGAACGGCAGCGGCGCCGACGTTGGCGGGGCCACCGTGGTCCAGGAGATCCCGGCCGCACCGAGCAGTTCCACCAGCTCCGAGCGCCGCGCCGGGGCCAGCTCGCCGAGCGCGAACCCGTGCGACACGTTCACCTTGCCCTGCAGGCCTGCCTGGATCGTGCGCTCGGCGAGCAGTTCGTACTGGAACGCGCCGAGGTCGCCGTGGTCGTGCAGGTGCAGGTCGAGCCCGACGCCGCGCCGGACCGCGATCTCGAACAGCCCGTCCAGCTGGCCGACCGGGTCGCGGTCGATCGTCGCCGGGTCCAGTCCGCCGATGCTGGTCGCACCCTCCGCCGCGGCCTGGTCGAGCAGCTCGAGTACGCCGGGTCGGCGCAGTACCCCGTCCTGCGGGAACGCGACCAGCTCGACCTCGACCGCGCCGTTCAGCTCGGCCGCGGCCTCGAGGACGTTGGCGATCCCGCGCAGGCCGACGCCGAGGTCGACGTCGACGTGCGTCCGGGTGGCCGTCGTACCGTGCCGGAGGAACTCGCGCAGTACCGCCGACGCACCCTTGACGCTGGGGATCCCGTACTTGTCCCGCTCGGCGCGCTCGTGCGCGATCCGGCCCTGGGTGGTCGGCTGCCCGCCGTACGACACCCACGGCAGACCCCACCAGCTCTTGTCGACATGCGCGTGCGCGTTCACGAACCCGGGCAGCGCGAGCAGCCCGCGCCCCTCGACGCGCTGGTCGGCCGCGCCGCCGCTCCCGGCGGGGGAGAGTTCGGAGATGACACCGTCGACGACCACGACGTCGACCGCGCCGCCGCCCCAAGGGCGCACGTCAGCAAGCAGCAAAGAGGTCATACAAGGAATGGTATACCAAAATTCAGGACGGCTGGCCGCGGAGGGCTGCTCGGGCCTGGGCGAGGTGTTCGCCGGCGAGGCGTTCGGCGAGGGCTACGTCTCGGTTGGCGATCGCGGCGCAGAGTTCGCGGTGCTGCTGGACGACTCCGAGCAGGTCGTCGTGCTGGGCGAGCAGCCAGCGCATCCGGCTGCGGAGTGGTCGCTCGATCTCGACCAGGAGTTCGTTGGACGCCAGTTCGGTGACCTGCTCGTGGAAGTCCGCAGCCTTCCGCCGGGCCAGCACAGCGTTCCCGGCCTCCGCGGCCTCCAGGTGCTCGTCGAGCGTTGCCTGCAAGCGATCCAGCCCCTCGCGGGTACGCCGTTCCGCGGCCAGCCGGAACGTCAACGGCTCGAACGCCGTCCGCACCTCCAGCAGATCCGCGATGTCGGAGTCGGTGAACGTCCGCACCACCGCCCACGACCGCGGCCGCAGCGTCACCAGCCCCTCGCCGACGAGCGCCTTCAGCGCCTCCCGCACCGGCACCCGGCTGACATTCAGAGCGGTCGCCAGCTCGCGCTCGACAAGCCGTTCACCGGGCGCGCGGACCCCGTCGAGGATCTCCTCCCGCAACAACCGCGTCACCCGCTCGGTCTCGGACACCCGCGCCCTCCCTCCGGATTTGGCATACCATTATCCACGCCCATGACCTCAGGGTTCGAGCAGCCCGGCCCGGATCGCGTACCGGGTCAGGTCCAGCCGGTCCCGGAGCCCGAGCTTCTGCAGGATGTTGGACCGGTGCCGCTCGACGGTCTTGACGCTGATCGTGAGCAGCTCGGCGATCTCCTTCGAGGAGTTGCCCTCGGCAACCAGCTTGAGGATCTCCTCCTCGCGCGCGGTGAGGATCTGCCGCGGCAGGTCGGCGCCCTGCCGGACCCGCTCCAGGTAGCTGCGCACCAGCCGGGTCATCGCGCCCGGGTACAGGAACGGCTCGCCGCGCATCGTCGCCCGGCAGGCCTCGACGAGGTCCCGGTCGAGCACCGACTTCAGCACGTACCCGGACGCGCCGGCCTTCAGAGCCTGGAAGAAGTACTGCTCGTTGTCGTACATGGTGAGCATCAGCACCCGTACGTCCGGTGCGACCGCGGACAGCTCGCGGGCCGCCTGCAGCCCGGTCATCCGCGGCATCGCGATGTCCAGGATCGCCAGGTCCACCGGCTGCCGGCGGCAGATCGCGACCGCCTCGCTCCCGTCGGACGCCTCCGCGACCACGGCGAGATCCGGCTCGCCGTCGAGGATCAGCCGCACGCCACGCCGTACCAGCGCGTGATCGTCGGCCAGCAGGATCTTCGTCGTCATGCGCGGCTCCCAACGGTCAGGCTGACCTGCGTACCGCCGTCCGGCCCGTCGCCGACCTCCAGCGTCGCGCCGATCAGCAACGCCCGCTCCCGCATCCCGCGGATCCCGGCGCCCTCGTGCGCCGGCCCGGTGCCGCGCCCGTCGTCCTCGATCCGCAGTACGACCGCCGAGTCCTCCCGCAGCAGCGACAGCTCGATCCGCGACGCACCCGCGTGCCGGGCCACGTTCGTCAGGCTCTCCTGCGCCACCCGGTACAGCACCAGCTCCGTCTGCTCGTCCAGCTCCAGCCCGCTGTCGAACCGCCGGTGGATGTCCAGCCCGGTGTGGTCCGACACCTCGGTGGCGAGCGCGGTCAGCGCACTGGTCAGCCCGAGATCCTCCAGTACGCCGGGCCGCAGCCGGTGCGCGAGTCGCCGTACCTCGTCCAGACTCGCCCGGGTCGTCTCCTGCGCCTGCACCAGCTCGTTCCGCAGTCCCGGATCCGGCGAGCGATCGGCCGCCCGCTTCAGATCCATCAGTACGGCGGTCAGCGTCTGCCCGACCTCGTCGTGCAGCTCGCGCGCGATCCGCCGGCGCTCGGACTCCTGCGCCGACAACGCCCGCGCCGCACTGGTCGCCCGCTCCTCCTCCAGCCGGTCGAGCATCGCGTTGAACGCCCGCAGTACATCCGGTACGCCGCCGTGCCCCTGCACGGGAAGCCGCTGCCCGGGCCGCAGTACGTCGACCGTGGACATCCGCCGGTTCAGCCGGGCCAGCGGGGCCAGGCCGACCCGCAGCAGCACCGCGTTCGCGACGAGCATCACGGCGAGCCCGCCGATCAGTACGGACGCCTCGGTGAACAGCACCGGCACCGAGACCGTCACCGGCGCCCACAGCAGCAGGGCGGTCGCAGCGCCGAGCACGACCGCGTTGAGAGCGAAGATCCGCCAGAACAGCGCCACCGCGGGCACGCTCCTTCCGTGAACGAGATTCCCGCCACTATGGCAGCCCTGCGGCGTTCGCACCGGCGCAAGATGGGTGTTGGTCCCGATAGGCAACCCGCGCGGCAGCGGCCATGGTGTGGGCATGAACACCCCGAAGACCGCACCCACCGACCACCGGGTGCACGAGACCCTGCAGCGGCTGCAGCACGAGCGGAACACGCGGCTCGCGCAGCTGAACGCGATGGAGGCCGACAAGCCGAACTCCAACGAGGACCTGGCGACGGCCCAGACGACCGCGATCCGGCTGGTTCTGAAGGAGATCGACGCCGCCGTGGAGCGCGTCTCGGACGGGACGTACGGCGTCTGTGGCGGCTGCAACGCGCGGATCCCGGTCGGCCGGCTGGAGATCCTGCCGTACGTCCGGTACTGCGTCCGCTGCCAGCAGCGGGCCCTCTGAGGAGATTCGTGAACAGCCAGGCTCGGACCAATCGACGCAACGGGGGCCTGCCGCACGACGAACTCGCAGTACTGCGGGCGAAACTGCTCGACCAACGCGCCTTCCGAAGCGAACAGCTGGCCGGCTACGGCGGGAGCGCGGTACTGGACGAGGTGCACGGCCAGCTGGTGGGTGCGGCCCGGCATGTCCTCGCAGACGTCGAGGCCGCCCTGGACCGAATGAACACCGGCCACTACGGCCACTGCCGAGCCTGCCGCACCGCCATCGACCTGCCCCGCCTCCGAATCTGCCCGGAGTCGCTGTACTGCGTCACCTGCCACCGCGAACGGGAAACCGACCAGTGAAACCCACACACGCGTCGGTGAGTGCCCTGCGTCGGCTGGGGGCGGATGGTGGGGTGCGGGGTGTGGCCTTGGATGTTGGGAGTGCTCGTGCTCGGGTTTGGAGTTCTGAGCGGGGGCTGGTCCTGGATGCGCCGACTGCTGGGCGTGGGCGGCGGCTGGTGTCGCGAGGGGCCTTTGCTGATCTTGCGGGAGTGGTTGCGCTGGTCAGTGCTGTCGTGGCTGACGGGCGGCGTGATCGGCTGAGCGCGGTGGTCACCACGCCGGTGCTGTGCGATGACACGCACCGGGAGAACGTTCGTACTGTGCTGGCTGAGCTCGGTGTCGCCTCGGTCGTGCTGATCGACGGGGTGAAGGCAGCGGCGTTCGGCGCCGGCACGGACGTAACCGAGCCGCTCCTCGTCGTCGACATCGGCGCCCAGCTCACAGAAGTGGCGCTGGTCGCGGGCGGCGCCGTCGTCGAGGCACGACGTACCGCACTCGGCCTCGACGACGTACGTACGGTGTTCCCGATCGTCGAGGTGGTCGGCGAGGCGCTGCTCGAGCTGCTCCGCGGCGACTCCGGCGCCCAGGTCGTCGACGCGCTCGACCGCGGCGTCCTGCTGACCGGCGGCGGCGCGCTCCGCCCGGAGATCACCTACAAGCTCGGCCAGCGCCTCGGCGCCCCGGTCACCCCGGCCCCAGCGCCGCACACGGCCGCCGTCCGCGGCGCCGCCGCAGCCCTCCAAGCCATCCATCGCCACCCAACCAGCACCTAGCCCCACGGCTCGGCAAACCACAGGCCGGCCCCCGACCGGGCACCTAGCCGGCGGCCTTCTCCTGGATCAGGTCTTCGACAGCCTTCGGGATGGTGGTCTCGAAGTCGAGGAGCTTCGCCCAGGTCAGGGTGATCCGGATGACCACCATCTCGTCGTACAGCGCTGTCACGCCCTCGACCCACCCGGGGTACTGCTCGTCGGTCATCACCTTGTGGCCGGCGACCAGGTAGCCCTCGGGTACGCCGGGCACCAGCTCCAGCTCGGCCGTGCCGCGGAGCAGCAGGACCTTCGGCGGGAACGCGCCGGTGTCGATGGTGAGCGCGACCTTCGGGTTCTTCCGCAGCGCGGCGACCTTGGCGGACTTCGGCACGGTCGCGATCGCGAGCTGGTCGCCCTCGACCCAGAACCCGATCGGGATCACCCGCGGGTCGCCGTCCAGGCCGTCGTACGCGAGCCGGGCCGGCTCCGGGCCGTTCAGGAGCTGCTGGGAGTACGGCTTGGCCAGGATCTCGGCGATCTGCTGCTGGTTCATGACTCTTGTCCTATCTCTGAGTGGCTTCTTAACCGGGGGACGGAGCCGCCGACGGGTTCTCGACATCGATAGGTTGGCGAATCGTGGAAAGTTTTGACTTCGGTCGCGGGACGGTCCAGCTCGCCGACGACGGGTCGGTTGCCCAGGTGCTGCATCCGGACGGGCGCCGCGTGCTGCTCGACGAGGCCCATGATGGCGGAGTGCACGACAGCCTGCACGCATGGGGCAAGGGGTTCGTGGTCACCGACCGCGGCTCGTACCGCTTCGACACCCCGGTGCACACCCGGTGGCGAAGCAGCGGGATCGACCTCCTGTACCAGTTCGGCGACCTCGAGCTGCGGGTCGGCCGCCGGTTCGGCGAGCGGTGGACCGAGACGTACGAGCTGCGCAACACCGGCGACGCCCCGATCGAGCTGGGATCGGTCGCGATCAGTACGCCGTACCGCGACGTCTACACGTCCAGCCGGGAGAGCCTGACCGGCTCCGTGCACGCGCATGTGTGGACGGGCGGCGCGGACGCGTGGGTCTGGGCGACGCCGATGGACGGCAGCGGCCCGGGCCTCGGGCTACAGCTGACCGAGGGCGAGCTCTGGGCGTACTCCGTGGAGTCCCGCGAGCCCGGCACCAGCAGCAACATCCGCGGGCACATCTACTTGCACGTCACCGACCACGCCCGCGCGCCGCACGCGATGGGCGGCCAGCCGGCGATCACGCTCGCACCCGGCGCGACGTACCGCTGGACCTGGCAACTGAGCTGGTACGACGACCTGCCGGCCTTCCACGCGGACCGATCACCGCTGATCGCCGCGGACCGTCTCGCCGCGGAAGTGGGGGAGACCCTCGAATTCACCGGGGCCGCCGCGCTGACCAGCGACGTGCCGGGTGTCCACCACGTCGAGTCGACCGACGGCCGATCCCGGATCGCGGTCCTCTTCCACGAGCCGCTACGCGTGATCGCCGAGCGCCGAGTCCGGTTCGTCCTCGACCACCAGCGGCGGCCCGAGCTGGCCGGGAGCCGCAAGTACGCCTTCGTGCCGTACGACAACGACAGCGGCCTCACTGTGCTGGCGAGCGCGTGGCGGGACTGGTCCGACGCCCGCGAGCGTGTCGGCATGGCCCTGCTGCTGCAGGAGGTTCGCGACCGCGGCTGGGGCGACCGTGCCGAGCTGGACGTGGCGCTGGCCGGGTACGAGCAGTTCGTCCGCGAGTACCTGCTGGACCACGAGGGCACGATCCACGACGACAGCGTCCACCAGAACGCCGTACGGCTCTACAACTTCCCGTGGTTCGCGCGCTTCCTGCTCGGGCAGGGCGACCGGGACGGCGCGACCCGGATCCTCAACCGGTACTACGAGCTGGGTGGCGACCACTTCCTCGCCTTCGACCTCGGCCCGCTCCTGACCGACCTCGGCCTGGAGGAGCACCTCGTCCGGCACGCGCAGACCTTCATCGGGTACGGCGACGAGCTGCCGCCGCACGAGGTCAACTACGAGCAGTCGATGGTGGCCCCGCTGCTCGAGCTGCTGGCTGCGGCGTACCAAACCGGCAAGATCGACGGCGCCGAGCTGACCCGCCGCCTCCCGTGGCTGACCGCGTTCGCCGCCGACCAGCCCGACGTACGGCTGCGGCACGTCCCGATCCGGCACTGGGACGGGTATTGGTTCGGCCGGCTGCGGCTCTGGGGCGACGTCTTCCCGCACTACTGGTCCGCGCTGAGCGCCGTCGTGTACGCCGCCTGGCCGCGGGACCTGGTGACGCCCGAGCAGGCCGACTGGCTCGACCGCGCCGAGGAGGCGATCCTCCGGGCGAACCTGGTCAGCTTCGCCCCGGACGGGTCGGCCACGTGTGCGTTCGTGTACCCGAGCTGCGTGAACGGTCAGCCCGCCCACGTGGCCGACCCGCTCGCGAACGACCAGGACTGGGCCTTGGTGTACGCGTTGCGCCGGCTCAGCTGAGCAGCGCGGCGTTCTGCCGTTCGAGCGTCTTGACCGCGCCGGACGCCCAGCCCGGAGCGAGCGTCGCGGACAGGGCGTCCGGGAAGATCTCCTCGTCACCGGCCGCCACGCCGTCGAAGATCGCCCGCGCCACCGACTCCGGCGACGCCTTCGGTACGTCGAGGTCGCGGGACATCTCGGTGTCGGTCGGACCCGTCAGTACGGCGTGGACCCGGACGCCATGCGGGGCGAGCAGCGCCCGCTGCGCCTGGGTGAGCGAGAACGCGGCCGCCTTGGAGATCGAGTACGCCGGGATCATCGGCAACGAGGCGAGCGCCGCCACGGACAGGACGTTGACGATCGCCCCGCGTGCCTCGATGAGCTGCGGGAGGAACGCGGTGGCGAGGGCGTGCGGCCCGAACAGGTTCACGGCCAGGTGCTGTTCGAGCAGGGCGCGGTCGCTGAGGTTGTCGTACGCCGCGAGGCCCGCGTTGTTGACCAGGACATCCAGGGACTCGACGGTCTTCGCCGCCGCCTCGATCTGCGCCTGGTCGGTCACGTCCAGGTCGAGGTACGTCACCCGGGAGTCCTTGTGCGTCAGCGGAACCCGCGTCCCGGCGTACACGCGTTCTGCGCCTTGACGCAGGGCCTCCTCGACGAGTGCTTGTCCGATGCCCCGGTTGGTGCCCGTGATCAGGACGGTGTGCATGGTGTTCTCCGTTCGGCTGTCGCAGTGCTTCACAGTGCTTTCACAGTGGACAGACCGCGCGGGCTGCGGGAACTGGTCGCGCGGGGACCGATCAGTTCGGGCGCGTGCCGGTGTCAGCAACGGTAGGAGAAGAATGGCGACGGAGGTGTCTCATGCCGGACGAACTGCTGCAGCGGGCGCGTGAGGGTGACCGGGACGCGTTCGCGGCGCTGGTCGCGCCGTATCGCGCGGAGCTGCAGCTGCACTGCTACCGGATGCTCGGGTCGCTGCAGGACGCCGAGGACGCGCTGCAGGAAACGTTGCTCTCGGCATGGATCGGGCTGAGCGGGTTCGAGGGCCGCTCGTCGGTGCGCACCTGGCTGTACCGGATCACCACCAACCGGTGCCTGAACCTCCTGCGGTCGACGTCCCGCCGGCCGCTGCCCGCCGTACCGCTGCCGGTGCCCGCGCCGGAGCCGTCCCGGTCGGGCGAGGTGCTGTGGTTGCAGCCGTACCCCGACGACCTGCTCGAAGGACTTCCGGATCGGCTGCCCGGGCCGGAGGCGCGGTACGAGTCGCGCGAGGCGATCTCGCTGGCGTTCGTGACCGCTGTGCAGTTGCTCCCGCCGAACCAGCGCGCGGTGCTGTTGCTGCGCGACGTACTGGGGTATCGGGCAAGCGAGACCGCGGAGCTGCTCGGGCTGACCGAGGCCGCCGTCAACAGTGCGCTCGCGCGGGCTCGGGTGACTGTGGACGAGAAGACGGTCGCGAGCCCGGCCACGACTGCGGACGAGCAGGCGCTGACCGAGCGGTTCGTGGCGGCATTCACCGCGCAGGACGTCGACGCGTTGATCGCGCTGATGACCAGCGACGCCTGGGTGCGGATGCCGCCACTGCCGTTCGAGTACCAGGGCACCGAGGCCGCGCGCCGGTTCTTCACCGCGCTCGCCGCGCACCGGCGGCAGATCGCGGCCATGGTGCCGGTGCGCGCGAACGGTCAGCCGGCCTGGGGCGAGTACATCCGGGACCCGGTCACCGGCGGCCTGCACCTGATCGGGGTGCTGGTGATCGGCATCGCCGGCGACCGGATCCACGAGATCGTGCACTTCGAGACCACGGTCGCGCCGTACTTCGGTCTCCCGCGCACGCTCTCAGAGCCGGGGGAGTAGCCCGCGCAACTGGTCCATCACGTACTTGTGCAGGCTGGTCCCGTACGAGATCCGCGTGGCGCCCGCGGCCGCCAGCTCGGTCTGGGTGGGTCCGTCCGGGGCCGCGTGCCCGTTGATCGGTCCGCCGACGCCTTCCGCCACCTGCCGGAGCTGGTCGAGCGGCGCGAGGATCGGGTACACGCAGTCGGCCCCGGCACGGCGGTACTCGCGTCCCCGGCGTACCGCCTCGGTCACCGGATCGTCGAGCCGCCGTACGAACGTGTCCACGCGGGCGTTGATCACCAGCTCGGCGCCTGCAGCCGCCCGTACCTCGGCCAGGTAGTCGGACTGCTGCGCGACGTCGACCAGCCCGCCGCCGACCGAGTCCTCCAGGTTGCAGCCGACCGCTCCGGTCTCCAGCAGCCGCTCCGCGAACTCGTTCGGCGGCAGCCCGTACCCGGCCTCCATGTCGGCCGTCACCGGTACGTCGACCGCACGGGCGATCTGCGCCACCGCGGCGAACATCGTCTCCGGCGGGGTCAGCTGCCCGTCGTCGTACCCGAGAACCCGGGCGACCGCCCCGCTGCTGGTGGCAACAGCGGGGAAGCCGGCGTCGGCGATCAGCCGGGCGCTCACCGGGTCCCAGGCGTTCGGGAGGACCAGGGGAGTGCCGCCGTGGTGCAGTGCTCTGAAGAGTTCGGCGGTCATGGGGCCTCCCTGTCTGGACTGAGGAGTGGAGGGAGCGAAGCGACTGGAACGACGAGGGAAGACAGGGAGCAACAGCCCCATGACCCGCCGCGACGGAGTCGCGGCATCAATACCGTCATGGCTTGTAGTGGCCGGGCTCCATCTTCCCGGTGACGCCGACGCGGGTCCACATGTTGATCGTGATGATCAGCGCGATCAGCTGGGCCAGGTCCTGCTCGTCGAACGCCTGCGCCGCGACCTCGTACACGTCGTCCGGCACGTGGTCGACGCTGATCAGCGTGATCGCCTCGGTCAGCTGCAGCGCCGCCTTCTCCTGCTCGGTGTAGAACTTCTGCGCCTCCCGCCACACCGGCAGCAGGGCGATCCGCTGCTGCTGCTCCTCGCCGAACTGCAGGAGGTCGAGCGAGTGCATGTCGGTGCAGTACGCGCACCCGTTGAGCTGTGAGGCCCGGATCCGCACCAGGTGCGCCAGCTTCGGGTCGAGCCCGTTGTCGGACACCTTGTCCAGCTCGATCAGCGCCTTGTAGAAGTCCGGTACCAGGGTGGCGAGCTTGACCCGCCTCCGCCTGAATGTGCTTTGTGTCGTTGTGCTCATGACTTCACGCTATGACCGGATCGGCCCAGTTGCATGGTCCACTTCCTCGGAAGATCCACGGGCCAATCCGGTCAGCGACGACGACCTGTCAGGCCTTGTCACGCCGTACGAGGTTGCGCAGCTGGGTCCAGGCGCTGCGCAGCGGATTACGCGGCGCGTGCTTCGTGAGCGGCTTCATCAGCTCGTCGACGGGCGACGGCGGCGGAACGGGCGCGGGGGTTTCGGGCGTGCTCTGCGGTTCGGACATGACGTTTCCCTGACGGGAGGGCCGGCTTGGCTGCACCACGAGGTGGGATGTCGTCGTTTCCGGAGCTACCGCCACAGTACGCCCGTACGGACCGGAAAGCGCTGGCCGCCCCGACGACAGGGTTAACGTACTGAGTACGAAAGGCCATCGGCGCTGGGGGCTCCGACATCGAGCACACCCAGGGGGAAACACCATGGCCAGCACCACGACGACCACGATGCGAGCGATCGTGCAGGACCGGTACGGGGACGCCGACGTCCTGCAGCTGCGGCAGATCGCCCGTCCCGAACCGGCCGCGGACGAGGTACTCATTCACGTGCACGCCGCCGGCCTCGACCGCGGCACCTGGCACGTGATGACGGGGACGCCGTACCTGCTCCGGCTCGGCTTCGGGTTTCGCGGCCCGCGGAACCCCGTGCCCGGGCGAGATGTCGCCGGCACGGTCGAGGCCGTCGGCGCCGCCGTGACGAAGTTCTCCGTCGGTGACGAGGTGTACGGCGTCGCGCCGGGCTCGTTCGCCGAGTACGCCGTCACGCGTGCGGGCAAGCTCGCCCGCAAGCCGGCCAACCTCTCCTTCGAGCAGGCCGCCGTGGTCCCGGTCTCGGCGCTCACTGCGCTGGATGCGGTGACCACCGGCCGGATCGAGGCCGGTCAGCACGTGCTGGTCATCGGCGCGTCGGGTGGCGTCGGCAGCTACGCCGTCCAGCTGGCCAAGGCCTTCGGCGCGGAGGTCACCGGCGTTGCCGGCACCTCCAAGCTCGACCTCGTCCGGGCGCTCGGCGCCGATCATGTCATCGACTACACGCGCGACGACTTCGCGGGAAGGGGGAATCGCTACGACCTGATCATCGACATCGCCGGCAACCCCACGTTGTCCCGCCTGCGACGCGCGCTCACACCCACCGGGACGGCCGTCATCACAGGTGGCGAGGACGGCGGCAGTTTCAGCGGCGGCATGAACCGGCAGTTCCGTGCGCTGGCCCTGTCGCTCTTCGTGCGCCAGCGGCTGACCTTCATCGTCAACAAGGAACGTGGCCGCGACCTCGAACGACTCACGGCCCTCATCGAGGCAGGCAAGGTCACTCCGAGTCTCGACCGGACCTACCCACTCGATCAGGTCCCGGACGCCATCCGCCGGCTGACCACCGGCGAGGTCCGCGGCAAGATCGCCATCACCGGCCTGGAGGAAAAGTTCGTCGAGCGCGCGGAGGTCACATGACATCCGGCCAGGAGGGGCAGGCGACAGGCTGGACGGTTCTGGTCACCGGCGGCACCGGCGGCATCGGGAAGGCGACAGCCGCCGGCCTCGCCGCCCTGGGCGCCCGTGTCGCGATCACCGGCCGCGACCGCGGGCGGGCCGAAGCCGCCGCAGCCGAGATCCGTGCGGCGACCGGGGGCCAGGTTGACGTGTTCGTCGCCGACCTGACCTCGCAGGCAGAGGTACGGCGGATGGCCGCCGACGTTCTCGCGGACCTTCCGCGGATCGACGTACTGGTCAACAACGTCGGGGGCTACTGGAACACCCGGCATGTCACAGCCGACGGGCTCGAGCGCACCTTCGCACTCAATCACCTGGCTCCGTTCCTGCTCACCGGGCTGCTGCTCGAGCGGCTTGGGGACAGCGGGGCGGGCCGGGTGGTCACAGTGTCGTCAGGCGCACATTACGGTGCTCGGATCAACTTCGAGGATCTGCAGGCGGAGCGGTCCTACTCCGGTGAACGGGCATACGGCCAGTCCAAGCTCGCGAACATCCTGTTCACCCGCGAGCTCGCCAAACGATTGCACGGGACCACCGTCACCGCCAACGCCCTGCATCCCGGCGTCGTGCGCACGTCCTTCGGCGGCGAAGACCCCAGCAGCGTGCAGCGAGTGCTCGTTCCGCTGCTGTGGCCGTTCCTGAAGTCTCCGGCCCGGGGTGCCGCCACCTCGATCCACTTGGCGTCGGCACCTGGTCTCGAACACGTGTCCGGACAGTACTTCGTCAACGGCAAGCCCAAAGCGTCCTCCTCGCGCAGCCACGACGAGGCCGATGCGAGGCGGCTCTGGGAGATCAGCGAGGAACTGGTCGCGGCGGGCTGACTCCGAGGGCCGCGATAAGGTCCGGCTCATGGAGGATTCCGAGGCGGCCGGGGCGGATCTTCATCTGGATCTGGCCGCGGCGCGGGGTCGCAACGAGCTCGTCCACGCCTTGCACGAGTCGATCCGGACCGGACGGTTGCCTGCTGGGACACGGTTGCCGTCGTCGCGGTCGCTGGCGAAGGATCTCGGGATCGCGCGGAACACGGTGGCGGACGCGTACGGGCAGCTGGTCGCGGAGGGCTGGCTGATCGCGCGGCAGGGGTCCGGGACGGTGGTCGCGAACCGGGCCGCGGTCCCGGCGACCCCCGCGGTTTCGTTGCCGGAGGCCCGTAGTTTCCGGTACGACCTGACGCCCGGCGCGCCGGACGTGGCGACGTTCCCGCGGGCCGAGTGGCTGGCCGCGACGCGGAAGGCGCTGACCGCGGCGCCGAACGAGGCCTTCGGGCTGGGCGACCCGCGCGGGCGGATCGAGCTGCGGCGGGTGCTCGCGGACTACCTCGCGCGGGCGCGCGGCGTCCGGGCCGACCCGGAGCGGATCCTGATCTGCTCCGGGTACGTGCAGGCGCTGAGTTTGCTGAGCGAGGCGATCAAGAACCTCGGCGGTACGACGATGGCGGTCGAGGAGTTCGGGTATGCACTGCACCGGGAGGTGATCCGGGCGCGCGGGCTGTCCGTTGCCGGCGTACCGGTGGATTCGTTCGGCGCGCAGACGTCCGCGTTGACCGGGCAGGGGGTGCTGCTGACGCCGGCGCACCAGATGCCGACGGGTGTCCCGCTCGCGCCGGAACGCCGTACGGCGGCCGTCGAGTGGGCGCGGGAGTCCGGGGCAGTGCTGATCGAGGACGACTACGACGGCGAATTCCGGTACGACCGGCAGGCGGTCGGCGCGCTCCAGGCGCTGGATCCGGAGCGGGTCGTCTACACCGGCACGGCCAGCAAGAGCCTGGCACCCGGGCTGCGGCTCGCGTGGATGGTGCTGCCACAGCGCCTGATCGAGCCGGTGGTCGCCGCCAAACGCACGGCCGACTACCAGACCGCCACTGTCGAGCAGCTGGTCCTCGCCGAATTCATTGCCTCCGGCCACTACGACCGCCACGTCCGCCGCTCCCGCCTGCACTACCGCCGCCGCCGCGACCGCCTCGTCGAACTGCTGGGCGTCCGCGCACCGACCGTCAAGGTGGCCGGCATCTCCGCAGGCCTCCACCTCCTCCTGGACGTCCCCGGCGACGCCGAAGACATCGTCACCCGAGCCGCCCGCCAAAGCCTCGGCCTGGCCTCCCTCACCACCTACCACGTCAACCCCACCCCAGCCACCCGCCAAGCAGTCATCGTCGGCTACGGCACCCCACCCGACCACGCCTACCCCGGCGCCCTAGACCTCCTCTGCCAAGTCCTCGGCGTCTAACCCATACCCACACCCACGTCCACACCCACGTCCACACCCACGTCCGCACCCCCGGGTGCCCGCGCCTGGTACCACCGCCCGAAGGTGGGTCGTGGGACAGGGTCTGGTGTCGCGGCACACGCAATAGCCTGTCCCCAGAGCCCACAACCTGTGCGCGCCTCCACCGCCCGCCCGCCCGCCCGCCCGCCCGTCCACCCACCCACCCGGCCGTCCGGCGCCGGTCGGCCGGCGCCGGCGCAGACGCGGTCGCCCCATCCGCGCCGGCCCCATTTCAGAGGTTCACCCTCGCTGTTGCCCCTTCCCCTCTGGTGTGCGAGGGGTGAACCGACAATCTGCGAGGTGAACCGCTGAAATGGGAGCCCGGGATCTCGGGAGGTGGGACGGCAGGCCGCCCTCTCTCGACTGGTCCAGGCTAGGCGGTGCCCGCCGCGAGGGCTCGGATGTCCTCCGGGCCGACGCGGCAGCAGCCGCCGACGTACCGTGCGCCGGCGTTGAACCAGCCCGGCGCGAAGGCAGCCGGTCCCGCGCCGTCGCCCACCCAGGTGCGTGCGACCGCGTCCCATGCCTCGCCGCGGTTGGGGTAGGCGACTGCGGGTTTGCGGGTGACGGTGACGGCGGTCTCGACGGCCGCCTGCACATCCGTGGGTTTGCAGCAGTTGATGCCGACGGCGATCACCTGGGGGATGGCGGCGGGGATTGCGAAGGCGTCGGCGAGTGGTTGGCCGGCGCGGGTGTGCAGGCCTTCGATCGAGTACGAGAACCATGCGCGTACGTCGAGTTCGGCGAGCAGGGCGACGAGGATCTCGGCCTCGTCGGTGTCCGGGATGGTCTCGATGGCCAGCAGGTCGGGTCCGGCGGCGGCGAGGAGTTCCAGGCGCGGGCCGTGGAAGTCGCGGAGGACCTGCGCACTCACGCCGTACCGGCCGCGATACTCCGAGCCGTCCGCCAGCATCGCGCCGTACGGACCGACGGAGGCGGCGACCAACCGCCGCCCGCCCAACCCGGCACCCGGCCGCGGCTCGTCCGCCCCGCCATCCGCTGCGAACTCGTCGCGGACGTCGCGGGCGATTCGGACACTGCTCGCGATCAGGTGCTCGGCCTCGGTACGCGAGAGGCCGGCGCGTTCGAAGCCGATGACGCTCGCCTGGTAGCTGGCGGTCGTGGCGACCATCGCGCCGGCCTCGTAGTACGCGCGGTGGACGGCGGCGATCTCCGCCGGGTCGTCCCGCAGCAGCCGGGCGGACCACAGTGTGTCGGACAGGTCGTGGCCGCGGTCCTCCAAGGCGTTCGACAGGCCGCCGTCGAGGATGACCAGCCGGTCAGATGCCGCGGACAAGTTCCAGGACCTCGTCGGCGCAGCCCCAGGAGAGGGTGACGCCGGAGCCGCCGTGGCCGTAGCAGTGGATGACGGGTTCGCCGGTGTGGGTGCGGACGAGCTCGCAGCGGATGGCGGGGCGGGCGGGGCGGAGGCCTACGCGTTGGCGGATGATCTTGGCGTCGCGGAGTTGGGGGACCAGCTCGGCGGCCCGGTCGAGGATCTGCCGGGTGGTGTGCGGGTCGACGGCGAGGTTCCAGTCGCCGGGCTGGCTGGTGCCGCCGACGACCACGTCGTTGCGGCGCGGGACGACGTACGTCAGTTCGTCGGGGGAACGGTCCGCCAGCAGCCATTCGGTCAGGCCGCACGGCTCGACGGTCAGCACCTGGCCGCGGACCGGCGTCACGGTCGGGTCGCTCGCGGTCAGGCGGCCGCCGAGTCCGGTGCAGTTCACCACCAGGTCGGCCCCGGTCGGCAACGCGGACAGGGCCGCGCGGGTGAGCGTCCCGCCCGCGGCCTCGAGTCGTTTCACCAGCGACGGCAGGTACGCCGGCATGTCGATCACCGGCACCGTGAACGCCCACCCGTCCGCGAACCCGGCCGGCGGCGACCCGACGCGGGTGAGATCCGGCAGTACGTCGGCCCACGGCGGATCCGGTGCCGGCTGCACCAGGAACTCCCGCCCGTGCTTGAGCTGCACGGCCGGCTCGTGCTCGGCGAGCTTCGTGAACTCCTCGTACGTCGCCCGCGACCAGCCGGCCACCCGGTCCGCCGGCGCCGACAGGTACGGGTACCAGATCGCGGCCGCGACCGACGAGGTCGTCTCCAGGGGCAGATCGCGGGCGAACACGGCCACGTCGTACCCGCCCTCGGCGAGCCGGATGGCACAGCTCAGCCCGATCACGCCCGCACCCACCACGATCACGCGCATTAACACAGTGTTACCTACGCACCGAGATCACGCCAGCGAGCGGTCGAGTCAGCAGTTCGACAGTACGTATACGTCTGTCGCCGCCGGCCGTACGCCTGGCGCGGGGAGATGGCCAGTGCAGTAGGCGTATACGTACTGTTGAGCTGCACAAGGTTGGGTGCACGGGTGAACGCGGTTACTCGCTGACGCCGCGGCTCAGGAAGACCGTTGCGACGAACGTCCGGTAGAGCTGCAGCGGATCGTCGTTGCGCAGGGCAACGACCTTGTCCTCGCGACGCTCGACCCCGCGCAGCTCGCAGGCCAGCTCGGCGAACGCGCGGCCGTGGAACCGCACGGTCAGCTCGGCCGGCAGCGTGATGCTCGGCGGCCGGATGTCGCTCAGCCGGGCGAGCGCGCGCCGTGCCCCGTCGTGGATCAGCTCCCGCGCCCGCTCCGGGTGTACGGACAGCGCGGCGTTGTGCGAGACCGACTCCTTCACCACGACCGACTCGATGTCCGGGCAGAACGGCTGCGTCTCGTCGATCGTGGTCCGGTCCCCGGAGATCAGTACGACGGGCACCTGGTGGGCGAGCGCCGCGAGCGCGTTGATCCCGGCCTCTCCGGTGATCGCGCCGTTCAGCCGTACCTCGGCGATCGCCCGTGGGTTGTACGTGTGGTGCAGGACGGAGCCGGTCGCCCCGGCGGAGCCGTGGTACGAGACAAAGAAGATCGCGTCGAACGAGTCGTCCAAGCCCTGCATCATGTAGAGCGGCTTGTGCTTGCCGGACAGGTAGCTCGCGCGGCCGTGCAGCTCGTCCGGGCGGAGGTTCTGCATCGTCGAGTGCGAGTCGTTGACCAGGAACTCGGTCCCGCCCGCCGCCAGCGCGCCGTCGATCGCGGCGTTCACCTCGGCCTGCAGCTGGCCGCGGTAGTACTCGTACTCGGTGGCAGGCCCGCGCGCCTGACTCCAGTCGACGACCCCCGCCGTACCTTCCATGTCCGTTGACAAGAAGAGCTTCATGAAGTCACCGAACCATACAAGGCCGCTTCGGGTCGAACTCCCAGTCCTCGATCAGGTACTGCATCGCGATCGCGTCGTTCCGCGCGCCAAGCCCGTGCTCCAGGTACAGCTCGTGCGCGGCGTCGAGGGCGTCGCGGTCGAGTTCGATGCCGAGGCCGGGAGCGGTCGGTACGGCGATCTCGCCGCCGGTGATCCGCAGCGGGTGCTTGGTCAGCGCCTGGCCGTCCTGCCAGATCCAGTGCGTGTCCAGCGCGGTGATGTCGCCCGGCGCCGCCGCGCCGACGTGGGTGAACATGGCGAGCGAGATGTCGAAGTGGTTGTTCGAGTGCGACCCCCAGGTCAGCCCGAAGTCGTTGCACAGCTGGGCGACCCGCACCGACCCGGCCATCGTCCAGAAGTGCGGGTCGGCGAGCGGGATGTCGACGGCGTCGGTCCGGATCGCGTGCGCGAGTTCGCGCCAGTCGGTGGCGATCATGTTGGTCGCCGTTCGCAGGCCGGTACGGCGTTTGAACTCCGCCATCGTCTCGCGCCCGGAGAACCCACCCTCCGCACCACACGGATCCTCGACGTACGCAAGCACGTCGTCGAGCCCTGCGCAGACCGCCACGGCCTCCCGCAACAACCAGGCCCCGTTCGGATCCACTGTGACCCGGGCCTGCGGAAAACGCTCGCGCAAGGCCCGTACGGCGTCGATCTCCACGTGCGGGTCGAACACGCCACCCTTCAGTTTGAAGTCGGCAAATCCGTACCGCTCCTGCGCCGCCTCCGCCAGTTCCACAACATCCTCAGCCGAAAGCACAGGCCGCCGTCGAACCTGCTCCCACCCGTCCGCACTCACCTCGGTCAGGTAGGGCAGGTCGGTCCGCGCCACATCGCCTACGTAGAACAGGTAACCCAGTACTGGGACCGCTGTGCGTTGCTGTCCTTCGCCAAGCAACTCGGCGACTGGTACGTCGAGGTGCTGGCCCAGTAGGTCGAGGAGCGCCGACTCCAGCCCGGTAACTGCGTGCACCGTCGTACGGAGGTCGAATGTCTGTAGTCCGCGGCCACCGCTGTCGAGGCCTTCGAATGTTGTGGAGATGGTGTGCAGCAAGCTTCGGTAGTTGGCCAGGGGTTGGGCGGTCAGGTGGGGTGCTGCGGCGCGGATCGTGGTGGCGATCTTCTCGCCGCCGGGGACTTCGCCCAGGCCGACGTTGCCCGTGCTGTCGGTCACGATCACGACGTTGCGGGTGAAGAACGGGCTGTGCGCGCCGCTCAGGTTCAGCAGCATGCTGTCGTGCCCAGCCACCGGCACGACCTCCACCGACACGACGGTAGGCGTCATTTGATCCTTCCGATCAGCGCCGTCAGCAACGACACCTCGTCCGCGGTGAGATCCTGCAGCGGCGGCCGTACCGGACCGGCGTTCCGGCCGATCGCATTCACCCCGGCCTTCACGATCGACACCGCGTACCCCTTGGTCCGATCGCGGATGTCCAGGTACGGCAGCACGAACTCCCGCAGCTTGCCGTAGACAGCGTCGCGATCCTGCGCCAGCACGTCCGCATAGAACCCGAGCGCGAACTCCGGCACGAAGTTGAAGATCGCCGACGAGTACGTGCTGTACCCGAGCTGCAGCAGCGGCAGGGCGAACGTCTCCGCGGTCGGCAGCCCGCCGACGTACGTCAGCCGCTCGCCGACCAGCGCGTACGTCCGGGTCATCTGCTCGACGTTCCCGACGCCGTCCTTGAGGCAGACCAGGTTCGGGTTCCGGTCCGCGAGCTCGGCGACCGTCACGTCGGTGAGGATCGCGTTCGCCCGGCTGTAGACCGTCACCCCGAGCCCGGTACTGCGGCACACCGCCGACACGTGCTCGATCAAACCACGCTGCCCGGCCTCCGTCAGGTACGGCGGGAACAACAGGAGGCCGTCCGCGCCCGCCGCCTCGGCCGCCCGCGCGCCGTCGATCGCCGCCGCAGTCCCGCCGGTCGCGGGCGCGATCACCGGCACCCGCCCGCCGACCTCGGAGACAGCGGTCCGTACGACGGTGTCGATCTCGGCCGGCGTCAGCGAGAACCCCTCGCCGGTACCACCCGCCGCGAACAGTCCCGCGACGTCGTACTGGCTCAACCATGCCAGATGCTCGCGGTACGCCGCCTCGTGGAAGCTGAGGTCGGGGTGGAAGGCGGTCACGGGGAACGAGAGCAGCCCGGTCTTGAGCTGAGCGGCCAGCTCGGCGGGGGAGTAGTGGGTCACGCAGGTCAGCGTAGGAACGCCGGTGGATACCTGTCCAAGATCGTTTTTGGATCTAGTGATGCTCTGAGAGCATCGTGAGGACGCGCTGCAGTACCGGGCTGGTCGCGTCCCGCCGCCAGATCGCGTGCAGCTCGACGAGATCGTCGGGGCCGTCCAGGTCGCAATACGTGACTCCCTCGACGCCCAGGTTGCGCGCGGACGCCGGGACCAGAGCGACGCCGCGCCCGGCCGCGACCAAGAGGATCACGGTGAGGATCTGCTGCACCCGCTGCTCGATCCGCGGGTGCGACTCGGCGAGGAAGCGGACGGTCAGCTCATGAAAGTACCGGGCCTGGGTCGGCGAGTAGCTGATCACCTGTTCGCCGGCGAAGTCCGCGGCGGTCAGCGGCCGCCCGAGCGACTCGAGCCGATGGTTGCCGGGGACAACGGCACACATCGGCTCCCGGAACACGATCCGCGAGTCCAGTACGTCGCGATCGAACGGCGGCCGCCCGAGCCCGAGGTCCAGCTCGCCGCGCAGCAGCCCGTCGACCTGCGCCGGGGTGACCCGTTCGTGCAGGATCACGTCGACGTCCGGCAGTTCCTCGGACAGCCTGCGCAGCAACGGCCCGAGCGTCCGGATCGCCGACGTGGCGGTGAATCCGAGCCGCAGCGTCCCGGCCGCGCCCTGATCCACTCGGCGGGCAAGGTCGCCCGCGGTCTCCACCAGCGCCAGCAACCGCCGCGCCTCGACCAGGAACGCCTGCCCGGCCTCGGTCAGCTCGACCCTCCGGTGGTCGCGTTCGAGCAGCCGGGCGCCGACCGCCCGCTCGAGCTTCTGCACCTGCCGGCTCAACGGCGGCTGCGTCATGCTCAGCCGCTCGGCGGCCCGCCCGAAGTGCAACTCCTCGGCGACCGCGACGAACGCACTCAGCTGCTCGAGGGAAAACATCAGCGCAGCCGCTCGCGGGTGTTCGCCAGGTGCACCCGCGTCGCCGCCCGGGCCGCCTCGGGATCGGCGCGGGCGATCGCGGCGTGGATGTTCTCGTGCTCGTGGACCACCCTCGTCAGGTGCTCGGGGTCGGACATCTCGTACGCCGGGTCCAGCCGGGTCCGCGGCAGCATGATCATCATCGGGCCGAGGTCCGCGATCAGGTCGCCGTAGAAACGGTTGCCGGAAGCAACGGCGACCTTCAGGTGGAAGGCGAAGTCGGCCTCCACCGACCGGCTCGGGTCGTCGCCGATCCGCCGGAAGTCGTCCAGCGCCCGCTCGATGCCCTTGAGTTGATGGGCGGTACGCCGGACCGCCGCCAGTCCGGCGGCCTCGCTTTCGACGCCGATCCGGAAGTCCATCAGCTCCAGGACGTCGCTGTGCGAGCGGACCGCGCGCAGTCCCGGCGTACGCTCGGGAACCTCGAGGACGAACGAGCCGCGACCCTGGAACGTCTCCACCAGCCCGGCCGCCTGCAGCCGCGACACCGCCTCGCGGACGACGGTCCGGCTGACCCCGAACTCCTCGACCAGGCCGTTCTCGCCCGGCAGCCTCTCGCCGGGCGCGATCTCGCCGTTCAGGATCCGCTGCTTCAGCTCCTCGACGATCTGGTACGCCAAATTACTCATCGGCGTGCTCGCTTCGCACCGGGCGCCGACGAGGCACGACCGGGCTGTGATGTTTGGTGCCCTCGCTCCGCTCAGTCACGTGAACTCGCAGCTGTCGACCGTCCAGCGCGCGCACTGCTCACTGGTGGTGAAGCCGAGACCGGGGCGGTCCGGGACCAGCATCCGTCCGTCGACCGTCTCCAGACGCTCGTTGAACAAGGGATTCAGCCACTCGAAGTGCTCGACCCAGGGCTCCCGCGGGTACGCCGCGGCGAGGTGCAGGTGGATCTCCATCGCGAAGTGCGGCGCGAGCTGCAGACCGTTGTGGTCGGCAAGCGTCGCGAGCCTGAGGAACGGCGTGATGCCGCCGATCCGCGGCGCGTCCGGCTGGATGATGTCGGCGGCCCGCGCCTCGATCAGCCGGACGTGTTCGCCGACGCTGGACAACATCTCGCCGGTCGCGATCGGCGTGTCCAGTGCGCGCGCCAGCTCGGCGTGACCGTCCGCGTCGTACGCGTCCAGCGGTTCCTCGATCCACACCAGGCCGAACCGCTCCAGCACCCGCCCGACCCTGAGCGCCGTCGGCCGGTCCCACTGCTGGTTCGCGTCCACCATCAGCGGTACGTCGTCGCCGAGGTGCTCGCGGACGGCGCGGACGCGCTCGAGGTCGATCCGCGGATCGGGCTGACCGACCTTGAGCTTGATGCCGCCGATCCCGTCGGCGAGCGACTTGGAGGCGTTCTCCAGCACCTCGTCGATCGGCGCGTGCAGGAACCCGCCGGAGGTGTTGTACGTGCGGACCGAGTCCCGGTGCGCGCCGAGCAGCTTGGCCAGCGGGAGACCGGCGCGCTTCGCCTTCAGGTCCCAGAGCGCGATGTCGATCGCCGCGATCGCCTGGGTCGCGACGCCGGACCGCCCGACCGAGGCGCCGGCCCAGAGCAGCCTGTCGTACACCTTGCCGATGTCCGACGGGTCCTCGCCGATCAGGTTGCCCGCGATCTCCTTCGCGTGCGCGTACTGCGCCGGACCGCCGGCCCGCTTGGAGTAGCTGAACCCGATCCCGTGCTGCTCCTGCTCGGTCGCGATCTCCGCGAACAGGAACACGATCTCGGTCATCGGCCGCTGCCGCCCGGTCAGCACCTTCGCGTCACTGATCGCCCGCTCCAACGGCAACACCACGGACGACAACCGCACCTGCCGAATCCGGTCCATGGCAGGTGATCGTACAAGTACTCCACTTGTCCAACAAGATGCCCGGTTGACGCAGCCGTAACGTCAGGTGACCGAACCGGAAATACGCAACGGACAAGCTGTTGCCGCCGAGGCCCATGACCCGCCGCGACGGAGTCGCGGCATCAATTCCGTCGGGTGCTCGCGTTTGTTCTGGGGAAGGGAAGCCGACATTGGACGTGTCTCCGACGCAGCTGTTCGACTCGTTCCGGACGATCGACAAGGACAACGACGGCCGGATCTGGGCCTGGGAGCTGCTCAGCGCGCTGGGACGCGCCGGGATCCAGCCGGGTGATCCACGGGTACGCGCGGCGCTCGCCGACGTTCGGGATCCCGACGGCCGGCCGGTGGGGGTGGACAGCCAGCCGGTACAGCTCGACCTCCGGCAGTACTCCGCGATCGCCCAGCACGGCGACGGTGTGGTGCACCGGGCGCTGAACGACGAGCTGGCGGTGTCGGCCGAGGAGTTCCGGGAGTTCGCGCGCGGCGTCGAGGCGATCTACGCCGACGTACTGCCGAACCGGGACGGCGCCAACGCCGACTACATCCCGACGCTGCGGGACGCGGATCCGGAGAAGTTCGGGATCGCGATCTGTACCGCCGACGGGCAGACGTTCTCGATCGGGGACGCCGACCTCGGGTTCAGCGTGCAGTCGACCTCGAAGCCGTTCAGCTACGCGATGGCGCTGGAGCAGCTGGGGCCGACCGAGGTACATCAGTGGGTCGGGCAGGAGCAGAGCGGCGGGACGTTCAACGACTACCGGCTGTCGCTCGGCGACGGCCGCCGGCCGCACAACCCGATGATCAACGCGGGCGCGATGGCGACGCTCGCACTGGTCGATCACGGCAAGCAGACCAGCGACCGGTACCGGACCGTGCGCGGGACCTGGACCCGGATGATGGGGCAGGCGCCGGGGTTCGACCAGGAGACGTACCTGGCGGAGAAGGCGACCGGGGACGGGAACCGTGGGCTCGCGAGTCTCATGAAGGCCGCGGACATGCTGAAGGCATCGGGCGAGGACGGGGCGGCGCGGACGGCCGACTTCTACTTCCAGGTCTGCTCGCTCGAGGTGGATGCGCAGCGGCTCGCGGCCGCGGGTGCCACGCTCGCGAACGGCGGTATTGCGCCGTACTCGGGCGAGCGCGTGTTCTCCCAGGAGACCGCAGGCCGAGTGCTGTCGGTGATGGGGCACAGCGGCATGTACAACGACTCCGGGAAGTTCTCCGACCAGGTCGGGCTGCCCGCCAAGAGCGGCGTGTCCGGAAACGTGATGCTGGTCGTCCCGTCGAAACGGCTCGCCGTCGTCACGTTCTCACCCCGCCTGGACGCGGCCGGGAACTCGGTCCGCGGGGTCGAGGTGTCCAAACGCCTGGTCAACGACTTCAACCTGCACCCGTACCGCGCCCTCGGCGCCGACCGTACCCGCCGCCTGGGCAGCCTGAACCCGGCCGACCGCCGAGCCGAGGCCGCGAGCGCCGCCGACCGCGCCCTGAGCGGCATGACCCCACCAGGCGCCAGCACCCCCACCACCAAACACCCCACCACAGAAGCCGCCACAACCACCCGCCGCACCCCACCGCCCCCCACCCACCAACTCTGAACGCGAGCGCTCCTCCGCCGCTCGGCGGGCGGGGGGTGCCGCCTGACACCGAGTGGGGGATCGGCTCCAGCAACGAACGCAGCCCCCGTCGCGCGAAGCGCGACGGGGGCTGCTGGTGTTGGTGTTACTCGACGGTGACGGACTTCGCGAGGTTGCGGGGCTTGTCGACGTCGTGGCCGAGGGCTACGGCTGCGTAGTACGCGATGATCTGCAGGGGGATCGTGAGCAGGATCGGGTCCAGCTCGGGCTCGTTCTTCGGGACGACGATCTTCGCCTCGACGCCGTCGGGAATGTCGACGCCCGGGTGCGTGACGACGTACAGCGGGCCGGAGCGGGCGCCGATCTCGTGCAGTGCGCCGATGTTGCGGTCCACCAGTTCGTCGTCCGGGACGATCGCGACGGTCGGCACGTCCGGCGAGATCAGCGCCAGCGGGCCGTGCTTCAGCTCCGAGGTCTGGTACGCCTCGGCGTGCCGGTACGAGATCTCCTTCAGCTTCTGCGCACCCTCCCGCGCCACCGGGTAACCGCGGGTGCGGCCAACGAAGAACAGGCTCTCGTGCTGCGCGAGCCGGCCGGCGATCTTGGCCAGCTCCTCCTCCTGCGCGACGATCGCGGCGATGTCCGCGGGCAGCTTCTTCAGCCCCTCGATCAGCCGCCGGCCGTCCGCGGGGGAGACGTCCCGGATCCGCCCCAGGTGGATGCCGAGCATCGCGAACCCGACCGCCATGTTGGTCAGCGCCTTCGTCGACGCCACCGAGACCTCCGGGCCGGCGTGCAGGTACACACCGCCGTCGACCTCACGCGCGATGCTCGACCCGACCGCGTTCACCAGGCCGATCACCCGGCCGCCCTTGCGCTTCAGCTCCTGTACGGCGACCAGCGTGTCGAGCGTCTCGCCCGACTGCGACACCGCGACGTACAGCGTGTCCCGCTCGACCACCGGGTTCCGGTACCGGAACTCCGAGGCCGGCTCCGCGTCGGCGGGGATCCGCGCGACCTCCTCGATGAACTGGGCGCCCATCTGGCCCGCGTAGTACGCCGAGCCGCAGCCGAGGATCTTGACCCGCTTGATCTCCCGCGCCTCGCGGGCGTCCATGTTCAGGCCGCCGAGGTGGACGGTGTGGAAGCGCTCGTCCAGCCGGCCACGGGTGACCCGGCCGACCGCGTCCGGCTGCTCGTGGATCTCCTTCATCATGAAGTGCTCGTGCAGGCCGCGCTCGAACTCCTCGGCCTCCCACTCCACGGTCTTCGCGGTCTTCGTGGTCGGCGCCGCGTCCTGGGTGAAGGTCCGGTAGCCGTCCGCGCGGACGGTGGCCAGCTCGCCGTCGTCCAGGTACACGACCTGGCGGGTGTAGCGGATCAGCGCAGCCGCGTCCGACGCGATGTGCATCTCGCCGTCGCCGATGCCGAGGATCAGCGGGCTGCCGTTGCGGGCCACCACGATCCGGTCCGGGAAGTCCAGGTCGACGACCGCGATGCCGTACGTGCCCTCGATCCGGCGCAGGCTGGCCAGCACCTTCTCCTCGAGCGTGTCGCCCTCGGCCTGCTGGATCAGGTGCGCGAGTACCTCGGTGTCGGTCTCCGAGCGGAGCTTGACGCCGGACTCCTCCAGCTGGCGGCGGATCGCCGCGGCGTTGTCGAAGATGCCGTTGTGCACGACCGCGATCCGCTCGTTGCCGCTGGCGTGCGGGTGCGCGTTGTCCTTGCTCGGACCGCCGTGCGTCGCCCAGCGGGTGTGCCCGATGCCGAGCTTGCCGCCGAACCGCTTCGGCAGCGACGCCTCCAGTTCACGGACCCGGCCGGCGTCCTTGTGCACCTTGAGCTCGCTGGACCCGACGACGGCGATGCCTGCCGAGTCGTACCCCCGGTACTCGAGCCTGGCCAGGCCGTCCACCAGGATGGGCGCGGCCGGCTTGGTGCCGACGTACCCGACGATTCCGCACATGTAGTGGTGCCCCTTCGTAGGTTCGGTTGAGCGCGCCCGTCAGCCGTAGACGATCCGTCGCAGCTGCCGGGCGGAGAGTTCGGGCGAGCGGACCGGCCAGTGCCGGAGCTCGGTGCCGAGCCGGGCGAAGATCTCGTCGTTGCGAGCACCGTAGGTCTGCAGCTCACGGTGCCGGCGCCGGACGTAGTCCTCGGTCGTCTCGGTGAAATAGGCCAGTACGTCGGCGACCACGCGTCGCGCGACCTCGGCCGGCAGCCCGGTCGTCCGGCTGACCTGATCGGCCAGCTCGTCGACCGGCTCCACGGCCGCCGCCTCACTGATCACCCGTCCACCATGCAGTGTTTCGAGGTCCACCGCCAAGCTCCTGCCCGAAATCGGGCAAATTTCCTGCTTTGTCAGGAGTTACCCCCGCACACCTTGAGAAGCCACCAACCACTTTTCGCCGCGAGAACTGGTTGGTGGCTTCTCAAAGTCGGTCAGAAGAGGCGGAGTACGTCGGACTCCATGCCGCGGAGCGCGTCGTAGTCGACGGTCAGGCACTCGAGGCCGCGGTCCGTGGCGAGGAACTGCGCCTGCGGCTTGATCAGCTGGGCGGCGAAGATGCCGCGCACCGGGGCGAGCAGCGGGTCCCGGTTCAGCAGCTCGACGTATCGGGTGAGCTGCTCGACGCCGTCGATCTCGCCGCGGCGCTTGATCTCGACCGCGACGTGCCTGCCGTCGGCGTCGCGGAGCAGCAGGTCGACCGGGCCGATCGCGGTCGGGTACTCCCGCCGTACCAGCGTCCAGCCGTCGCCGAACGTCTGCACGTGCTCGGCGAGCAGCTCCTGCAGGTGCGCCTCGACGCCGTCCTTGATCAGCCCGGGGTCCTGCCCGAGCTCGTACGAGGTGTCGCTGTGCACCTCCTCGAGCGTGATCCGGAGCTCCTCACCCGCCTTGTTGGTGACGCTCCAGACCCCCTCCTCCGCGGTCAGCTTGCACGGCGGAGACATCCAGTTCAGCGGTTTGTACGACCCGCCGTCGGCGTGAATCAGCACCGACCCGTCCGCCTTCACCATCAGCAACCGCGGCGCCATCGGCAGATGAGCCGTCAGCCGCCCCGAGTAGTCAACAGAACACGTAGCAATCACCAAGCGCACGAGAAAGCACCGTAGTGCACTGGCCGGGTGGAGTGGGAGGGTGGTGAGCATGATGCCGAAGGTGAGCGACGAGGCGGTCGCGGCGTACGACGCTGTCGCGGCCGGGCTGGAGGCGGCCGGGGTGGTGCGCGGCAGCATGTTCGGGATGCCGTGCCTGAAGATCGGGAAGAAGGTGCTCGCGGGGATGTTCGGTGACGCGATGACCTTCAAGCTGCCGCCGGAGCCGCGGGAGCGGGCGCTGGCGCTCGAGGGAGTGGAACAGTTCGATCCGGGTATGGGTAGGCCGATGAAGGAGTGGGTGGAGATCCCGCTCGACCGGTCCGCCGTCTGGGCGGAGTACGCCGCCGAGGCCCTGGAGTACGTCGCCCGATGAATCTGATGTGTCCCGCACGGATCCTGCTGCTGCCGGGTGACGTCCAGAACCCGGCGGTCGGCGAGCGGGTCGCCCAGGTGTACGCCGGCCCGTTCGAGGCGGCGGCCGGTTCCCGGCTGGCGGAGCACCTCGGCGTCCGGCTCACCGTCGTACCCGAGCTGACCGAGCACCCGGACGCGGAACTGGAGGCGATCGCCGACCTGCACCGCGGGGAGACCGTCGTCGTCCTCGGGCTCGACCTCGGCCTCAAGCTGCCCGCCGTCGTCGAACACACCGGCGACGGCTGGACCCGGGTCGCCTCGGACAACGAACTCACGCTGGCCGCCTACGACCAGGCCGCGGAGAAGTTCCGCGACACGATCCCCAAGGACGCCAACCACGACCTGATCGACCTCCTCGCCGCCCGCATCACCCCGGGCGGACGAGTGCTCGAACTCGGCAGTGGCACCGGCCGGGACGCGATCGAGCTCGAGCGCCGCGGCTACCTCGTACGCCGTACCGACGCGAGCCGGGCGTTCGTCGAGATGATGCGCGCCGACGGGTACGCCGCCGACGAGCTGAACGCGCTCAGCGACGAGTACGGCGGCCCGTACGACGCGGTGTTCGCGAGCGCGGTGTTCCTGCATTTCGACCGGGCTCAGCTGGCCGACGTACTGCGGAGATCGGCACGGACCGCCCCGCTGCTCGCGTTCGCGACCCGGGAGGGCAAGGGCGAGGAGTGGTCGAGCCGGCACCTGGACCTCCCGCGGCACTTCGTGCTCTGGCAGGAGGGCCCGCTGCGTGACCTGCTCGCCGCATCCGGGTGGACTGTGGAACAGCTCGTACGTACGGAGTCCAAGATCGGCACGTGGTTCCAGGTCCTGGCGAGGCGGTCGTGATGCGGGCGGGCGTCGTACTGCTGACGAACGACGGGCTCGCGGCGATCGAGCGGGTGCGCGACGGGCGGACGTACCACGTGCTTCCCGGCGGGCAGGTGGAGGACGGCGAGAGTCCGGCGGAGGCGGCGCGGCGGGAGGTGTACGAGGAGCTCGGGCTGCTGGTGAAGATCCGGGACGCGATCGCCGTCGTGCACTTCGGGGACAGCACGCAGCACTACTTCATCGCGGACGTGATCGGCGGCGAGTTCGGTACGGGCGACGGTCCGGAGTTCACCGGTCAGGGCGCAGGGACCTACCGTCCTGTCTGGCTGCCGCTGCCTGAGCTCACCGCGCGGGACCTACGGCCGCGCCCGATCGCGGCCGCGCTTGAGGGTGCGCCGGATCCGTGGTGGCTGCTCGACGGCTGGACCGTGACGCCGGTGGTGCTGGACGAGCCCGTGTGAGGTTGGCCTCGCCGGTGACCCATCTCATGGGCGGACCAGTGTCCGGACTGGCATAGTGCACAGCATGGCTCGGGAATTGACGACAGTCGGTGTGGTGGGTCTCGGCACGATGGGCGCCGGGATCGCCGAGGTGTTCGCGCGCCACGGGTTGACCGTGGTCGGCGTCGAGCGTGACGAGGAGGCCGCCGAGCGCGGCCGCGGGCACATCCAGCACTCCACCGACCGGGCCGTGAAGCGCGGCAAGCTGTCGGTCGAGGACCAGCAGGCGCTGTTCGACCGGGTCACGTTCGCGACCACGATGGAGGCGCTGGCGGACTGCGACCTGGTGATCGAGGCGGTCGTCGAGCGGCTCGAGCTGAAGCGCGAGATCTTCGCCGCGCTGGACAAGATCGTCCGCGAGGACGCGATCCTCGCCACCAACACGTCGTCGTTGTCGGTCACCGAGATCTCGGTCGCCACCCAGCGGCCGCGGCGCGTGGTCGGCATGCACTTCTTCAACCCGGCGCCGGTGCAGGAGTTCGTCGAGGTGATCAAGACGGTCGTCACCGAGCCGGACGTGGTGGACGACGTACAGGCGCTGGCCCGGCGGCTCGACAAGGTCCCGGTGGTGGCCGCCGACCGGGCCGGGTTCATCGCGAACGCGCTGCTGTTCGGGTACCTGAACCACGCGGTGTCGATGGTGGAGTCCCGGTACGCGACCCGTGAGGACGTGGACGCGGCGATGCGGCTCGGCTGCGGGTACCCGATGGGTCCGCTGGCGCTGCTCGACCTGATCGGGCTGGACACGGCGTACGAGATCCTCGACACCATGTACAAGCAGGGCCGGAACCGGCTGCACGCGCCGGCGCCGATCCTCAAGCAGATGGTCACCGCCGGGCTGCTCGGCCGGAAGACCGGGCGCGGCTTCTACACCTACGAGTCGGCCGATTCGCCGGTCGTGGTCGACGACGAGAACACGCCGGCCGTCGACGGTGACGAGATCGCCGTACGGCCGGTCAAGCAGGTCGGCGTGGTCGGCTCCGGGACGATGGCGGTCGGCATCGTCGAGGTGCTCGCGAAGGCCGGGTACGACGTCCTGTACGTCGCCCGCGGTACCGAGAAGGTGGACCGGGTCCGCGGGGTGCTGGAACGCTCGCTGGAGAAGGGCGTGCAGCGCGGCAAGCTCTCGTCGGAGGAGCGGGACGCGGCGCTGCGCCGGGTGACCGGTACGGCGAAGCTCGACGACCTCTCGCCGGTCGACCTGGTGATCGAGGCCGTGGTCGAGGAGCTCAGCGTCAAGCAGGCGCTGTTCGAGTCGTTCGACGAGATCTGCAAGCCGGGCGCGATCCTGGCCACCACGACCTCCTCGCTGCCGGTCATCGACCTGGCGGTGGCGACCAAGCGCCCGGCCGACGTGGTCGGCCTGCACTTCTTCAACCCCGCGCCGGTGATGCAGCTGGTCGAGATCGTCAGTACCGTGAGCACGTCCGCCGAGGTCGCCGACACCGTCGCGGCCGTAGCCGTTGCCGCCGGCAAGCACCCGGTCCGCTGCGGCGACCGCGCCGGCTTCATCGTCAACGCCCTCCTGTTCCCGTACCTGAACGACGCCGTCCGGATGCTCGAGGCCCACTACGCCGGCGTCGACGACATCGACGCCGCCATGAAGCTGGGCTGCCGCCTCCCGATGGGCCCCTTCGCCCTCCTCGACGTAGTGGGCCTGGACGTCTCCCTCGCCATCCAACGCACCCTCTACCTGGAATTCCGCGAGCCCGGCTTCGCCCCGGCCCCCCTCCTGGAACACCTGGTAACCGCCGGCTACCTAGGCCGCAAAACCGCCCGCGGCTTCCGCGACTACAGCAGCTGATTCGGGGTAGCGTTGCCCCTCACCAGCTGTAGAGGGGGCCGACGATGCCGGACGGTGGCGAGCGGAGCAGGCACCTCACGGAGGCGCTCGGTGGTCGCGCGGGCGCGCCGCTGAGCGACGAGGATCGGCTTGAGGGGGAGCGTGTCCGGGACCTGATCCAGGCCGTGGCCGCCTGCTACAACACCCTGGTCAGCCGGGAGACCGGCACCAGCCGGAGCCTCGACCTGGTGGCCAGGCGCTCCTTCTACGACGGCGAGTTCCGCCGGCGGGCGGCCATGACGGCGGCCGAGCGGGCCGAGGTGATCCGCAGCTACCCCGAGCTGCTGGCGCGACTCCGCGCCGAGATCGACCGATGACGGCCGATCCCACCCTGACCCCGGCCGAGGCGGACGCGGTCATCGCCCGTCGGCTGGCCCAGATCACGCCGCTGTGGCTGCCCGAGCGGGCCGCGGGCTACCGGATCGCGGTCGTCTACATCGCCACCAACGAAGCCAACAGCCTGCTCGGTATGGCGGACCGGTATCAGCGGGCGAAGGACACCGTCGGCTACGGCCGCTGGCTGGAGCCGGAACTCCACAACCGTGCCTATGCGGGAATGCCCGACGCGGCGCACGCACTGGAGCTGCAGGGCCGCGTCGACGACATCTACGTAGTCGACCGGGACGGCAACGTGCTGTACGAGAATCACCGTGCGGACGACGGCGTGATGCCGCCGCCGTACCAGGCCCGGGAGACGATCCTTGCCGAGCGCAATCGTCCGCCGACACCGGCCGAGCAGCAGCGCTTCCTCGCCACCGCCGTCCCGCTGCTCGACCGGGGCCGGCGCGCTGGAGCGTCCGGTCCTGGAGCTGGTCCAGACCGCGATGCGGGTGCAGAGCGAGCGGCCGGCCGCTCGGCTCATCGCCCGGGAGTCCGGGCATCGCCTCGACCATCGACTGACGGATCTGCAGCGGATCACCGGCTCCGGCATCGCGGCGCCGTCGACGATCTCCACGCGGCCGGTGCCGGAGAGCGCGCGCGTACCGGACGGCGGGCGTTCCGGCCCGTCCCAGGACCGCGAACCCCCAACCCGCTGAAACCGGGCCCGCCGGCAATCTCGCTCGGCAGACCCGCTGGGCCAACCTCGCTCGGCAGACCCGCTGGGCCAACCTCGCTGGGCAGACCCGCTGGGTCGATCGGCGCTGTCTACGGCTCCATTTCGGCGTAGTCGCCGCAGGGGCCGCCGCCGAGGGCTTCGGGGAGGATTGTTTCTCGGTGGTCGGGGCGGATGAGGGGGTTGTAGAAGGAGGCGATTTCCACGCTGTCCTCGGGGATGTAGTGGAAGATCAGGGCGCGGCGGAAGCGGTCGGGGGTGGAGTTGGGCCGGGAGCCGTGGACGACGCTGCCGTGGAAGAACAGGACGTCGCCGGCGGTCATCTTGGTCTGGACCTTGGACAGTCCTTCGGGTACGGCGACCTGGGCGTTGCTGAACGACTCGGCCAGGTCGGCCGGTTCGGGGCAGAGGAGTTCGGTGCGGTGCGAGCCGGGGACGACCTGGAGGCCGCCGTTCGCGGAGTCGACGTCGTCGATCGCGATCCAGGCTGCGAGGCAGGTCTCGGGGTCGGCGCGCAGGAACGTGTTGTCCTGGTGCAGGGCCTGGCCGCGGGCGCCCGGCGGCTTGAAGTAGAACATCGACTGGGCGCCCAGCGGCGGGCCGATCAGGGCCTGGACGACATCGAGGATCCGGGTGTCGAGCATCAGCTGGAGCGCGATCGCACCGGCCTCGGTGTCGGCCCGCCGGTGCGGGTGCACGAACCGCGGGTACTTCTTCAGCGGGTCGTCGTCGGGGACCCCGTCGTCGTGGGCGAGTGAGAGGTCGGCCTCGACCTGCTCCATGTAGACCTTGCGGATCCGCTCGACCTCGGCGGGTTCGAGCAACTGCGGAACCTGGACGATGCCGTCCCGCTGGTAAACGTCGGCGATGGTCATCGGGCCTCCCGGTCTGGACTGAGGAGCGTAGGGAGCGGAGCGACCGGAGCGACGAGGGAAGACCGGGAGGTGAAGCCCGATGACCCGCCGCGCCGGAGGCGTGGCATGAGCACTGTCATGACACCAGAATCAGGTGGCACGACTGCCTGAGGCGATAGCCTATTGAGCTGTGAACCTTCGATATCCTGCTGAGTCGCCGCATCCGACGGTGCGCCGGCTGGTGGTCGGTGAGTTCGACGAAGGGCCTGAGTACGCGACCTACCGGCGGCGCGGGACCACCGACTGGCTGCTGGTACAGACCCTCGACGGACAGGGACGATTCGGCTCTGTCGCCGCCGTGCCGGGCAGCGTGACGCTGGTCCGCCCGGACACGCTGCACGACTACGCGACGATCGGCGACCGCTGGCACTTCCTGTACACGCACATGCACCCGAAGCCCGACTGGCTGCCGCTGCTCGACTGGCCGGAAGTTGCCCCGGGCATCGTCCAGCTGCACCCGGCGGCACCCACCTTCGACAGGATCGCCGACCACCTGCGGGACGCCGTACGGCATCAGCACAGCGTCCTTCCACAGGCGGAGCAGCTGAGCGCGAACTCGCTCGAGGCCGCGCTGCTCTGGTGCGACACCCAGAACCCGAAGGCGGTGCAGATCGACGACCGCCTGCTGCGCGCGATCGAGCTGATCGACCAGGACCTGACCGCGAACCTCGACGTACCGCGCCTCGCCCGGGCGGTGAACCTGAGCGTCTCCCGCTTCGCGCACCTGTTCCGCGCGCAGCTCGGCGTCACCCCGCAACAGTTCGTCGAACACCGCCGCCTCGACGCCGCCGCCCGCCTCCTCGAGCTCACCAGCCGCCCCGTCGCCTCGGTCGCGGCCCAGGTCGGGTACGCCGACCCGCTCTACTTCGCGACCCGCTTCCGTCTACACACCGGATCAAGCCCCACCAAGTACCGGAAGAGGTCCTAGAGTTCTCCGCATGAGAACGCGTGCTGTTGTGGTGGGGCTGGCCGTGCTGGCGGTCGTGGGGCTGGCAGCGTGTGCGCCGGCGGACAACAACTCGTCCGGTACGTCGACGCCGTCGGGCGTGGATGCCTGCGCGAAGGACAAGCTGGCGGTGACGACGGCCGGAACGTTGACGGTCGGCACCGACAAGCCGGCGTACGAGCCGTGGTTCAGCAACAACGACCCGAGCAACGGCAAGGGGTACGAGTCGGCGGTCACCTATGCGCTGGCGAAGAAGCTCGGGTTCGGGCAGGCCGAGGTGAAGTGGCAGACGGTGCAGTTCAACACGGCGTTCGCACCCGGGCCGAAGGCGTTCGACCTCGACGTGAACCAGGTGTCGATCTCCGAGGAGCGCCGCAAGGCCGTCGACTTCTCCTCCGGGTACTACGACGTCCGGCAGACCGTGATCACCACCGCGGGCAGCAAGATCGCGAACGCCAAGTCGCTGGCCGACCTGGTCGACGCGAAGCTCGGCGCACAGGTCGGTACGACGAGTTACACCGAGCTGCGGGATGTGATCAAGCCGAAGCAGACGCCGGCCGTGTTCGACTCCAACGACCTGGCGGTGCAGGCGCTGAAGAACAAGCAGCTCGACGGCATCGTGGTGGACCTGCCGACCGCGTTCTACATGACCGCGGCGCAGCTCGGCAACGGCAAGATCGTCGGCCAACTGCCGGCGGGCGGTAAGGCCGAGCAGTTCGGGTTCGTACTCGCGAAGGGCTCGAAGCTGACCGGCTGCGTCACCCAGGCGGTCGACGCGCTGAAGGCGGACGGCACGCTGGCCAACCTGCAGAAGCAGTACCTGACCGAGTCAGGCGCTCCCGAACTCTCGTGAACGAATGGCAACCGTCCGAGCTCCAGCAAGAGCGGATCGCATACCGACGTAGACGGGCCCGGCGGTCGACGCTGATCGCCGTGGTCAGCTCGGTGGTCCTGCTCGCGCTGGTTGTCGTGGGCATCGGTTCCACGCCCGGCTGGCCGCGGGTCCGGGCGACGTTCTTCGACGTGCACCGCGGCTGGGTGGCGTTGCCGATCGTTGCCCAGGGCCTCTGGCTGAACGTCCGGGTGATGCTGGTCTGCGCGGTGCTGATCGTCGTGTTCGGGATGACCCTGGCGATCATGCGGACGTTGCGCGGCCCGATCTTCTTCCCGTTCCGGGTGTTCGCGGCGGCGTACACGGACGTGTTCCGCGGGCTGCCGTTGCTGCTGGTGATCTTCCTGCTCGGCTTCGGCGTGCCGGCGCTGCAGTTGCGCGGTCTGCCCAACCAGGCGGTGATCTGGGGTGGCGCCGCACTGGTGCTGACCTATTCGTCGTACGTCGCCGAGGTCTTCCGCGCCGGGATCGAGTCCGTGCATCCGTCCCAGCGGGCCGCGGCGCGTTCGCTCGGGCTGACCTACCGCCAGACGCTCCGCTTCGTCGTACTCCCGCAAGCGGTACGCCGGGTGCTGCCGCCGTTGCTGAACGACTTCGTCAGCCTGCAGAAGGACTCCGGGCTGATCGCAGTACTCGGGGTGATCGACGCGATCCGGGCCGCGCAGCTGGAGACGGCCGAGGACTTCAACTTCACGCCGTACGTCGTGGCCGGGCTGCTGTTCGTCGCGCTGACGATCCCGCTGACCCGGCTGACCGACTACGTCGCCCGGAGACAGGGCTGGTACGGCGGGGGAGGCGGACCGGTATGAGCCTGCTGACGATGCGTGGAGTGCGGAAGGCGTACGGCGACAACGTCGTACTGGACGGGTTCGACCTGGACGTCGCGGCGGGGGAGTGCGTCGTACTGATCGGGGCGTCCGGCTCCGGGAAGTCGACGCTGCTGCGCTGCGTGAACCTGCTGGAGACCGTGGACGACGGCGTGATCGAGCTGGCCGGCGAGGACATCACGGATCCGCGGGTGGACGCGGACAAGGTGCGGTCCGGGATCGGGATCGTGTTCCAGTCGTACAACCTGTTCCCGCACCTGTCCGTGCTGGACAACATCACGCTGGCACCGATCCGCGTGCACCGGATGCCGCGGGACACCGCGCGGGCCCGGGCGCTGCGGATGCTGGACCGGGTCGGACTGGCGGACAAGGCGTCGGCCAAGCCGGACGAGCTGTCCGGCGGTCAGCAGCAACGTGCCGCGATCGCCCGAGCGATGGTCAACTCGCCGCAGCTGATGCTGCTCGACGAGGTCACGTCCGCACTCGACCCCGAGCTCGTCGGCGAGGTCCTCGACCTGCTCCGCGAGCTCAAGTCCGAGGGCATGACGATGGTCGTCTCCACCCACGAGATGGCCTTCGCCCGGGACGTCGCCGACCAGGTCTGCTTCCTGCACCAGGGCCGGCCGCTGGAAGTCGGTCCACCGCGTCAGGTGATCGACAGCCCGCAACAAACCCGCACCCAAGAATTCCTCAGCAGGATCAGCGGGACGACAGGTAGGTGAGGACCGCCATCACCCGGCGGTTGTCGTCCTCGGACGGCGGCAGGTCGAGCTTGGCGAAGATGTTGTTCGTGTGCTTGCTGACCGCCTTCTCGGTGACGAACAGCGCGCTCGCGACGGCGGCGTTCGAGCGGCCTTCGGCCATCAGGCCGAGGACCTCGGACTCCCGGGGCGTGAGCCGGCTGATCGGGGAGTCCTTGGTGCTGCGGGCCAGCAGCTGACCGATTACGTCCGGGTCCATCGCGGTACCGCCGCCCGCGACCCGGCGTACGGCGTCCAGGAAGTCGGCGACGTTCGACACCCGGTCCTTGAGCAGGTACCCGACACCGCCTCCGCCGCCGGTGAGCAGCTCGCGGGCGTAGAGCTGCTCGACGTACTGCGAGAGCACCAGGATCGGCAGGCCGGGGACCTGGGTACGGGCGTCGATCGCGGCCTTGAGGCCCTCGTCGGTGAACGTCGGTGGCAGCCGTACGTCGACGACGGCGACGTCCGGCCGGTGCTCCACGAGCGCGGGCACCAGCCGGGGCCCGTTGTCGACCGCCTCCACGACCTCGAAGTCGTGCGCCTCCAGCAGGCGGATCAGGCCGTCCCGGAGGAGGGCGTGGTCTTCAGCGATGAGGACTCGCAAGGCAGCTCCATGATCACGGTCGTCGGCCCGGCGTTCGGGCTCACCACGGTCAACGTACCGTCGAAGGCGGCCAGCCGCCGCTCGATACCGTACAGACCGCCGCCGGGCTTGACGGTAGCGCCTCCCACGCCGTCGTCGCCGACGATCATGTGCAGCTTCTCGTCCTCATGGGTGATCTGGATCCAGGCGTTGGTGGCGGCCGAGTACTTGACCGCGTTCGCCAGGCACTCGGCGACCGCGAAGTACGCCGCGGACTCGACCGGTGCGTGCGGCCGGCCGGGGACGTCGAAGGTGACGTCGACCGTGAACGGGCAGGTCAGCGCGAGCGCCTTGACCGCACCCTCGAGCCCGCGGTCGGCGAGCACCGGCGGGTGGATGCCGCGGACCAGGTCGCGGAGCTCGGACAGCGCCGTACTCGCGGACTCCCGGGCCTCGGTCAGCAGTGCGGCGGCCTGGGCCGGGTCGCGGGCGACCATCTCCTCGGCCATCCCGAGGTTCATGCTGAGCGCGGCCAGCCGGGCCTGCGCGCCGTCGTGCAGGTCGCGCTCGATCCGGCGCAGCTCGGCCGCCTGGGTGTCGACGGTCTCGGCGCGGGACTCGGACAGCTCGCGGACCCGCATCGCCAGCCTGGCACTCTCGGTCGGGCCGAGCAGCGAACGGGCCAGGAAGGCGTTCGCCTTCAGCAGCCGCTCGCCGGCCGCCTGCCAGATCAGGAACGCGACCAGCGCGACCGGCATCATCACGAAGCTGGTCCAGAAGTTCACCGTGAACAGGCCGCCGAACGGCTCGGTGAACACGCCCTTCGGCGTCACCCCGACGAGCAGCGGATAGACCAGGTAGAACAGTGTGGCCAGGAACAGTACGGCGCTCAGCAGGCAGAGGGTGAATCCGATGACGGCGTTCACCAGCAGCCAGGCGATGTCCCGCCAGGTCTGCGGGTCGGTGAGGATCGTCCGCAGCCGCATCAGCATGCCGGGGATCGGCGGCTGCTTGTACGGCCGCGGGATCCGCTCGCCGAGGAAGCCGGCCATGATCGTGCGATGACAGTTCGCGAACCAGCGCGCGGTCGGGACGACCACGAGCAGTAGCGGGATGCCCACCCAGACCGCGATCAGCGGCACGGACACCACGCTCAGCACGAACAGGGCGATCCCCAGCTCGGCCAGGATCGCGAGGAACAGCGCGATCCACGGCTGGGCGAACTTCGGGTACCTCATCGGCGGTGCTTCGGTGGTGGCGACAGTGCTCATGACACCCATCATGACTCAGCGTGTGCTCAGGCGCGGTGGAGTTAACTCCCCACCGGCCGGAGGGCTGCCACCACCAGCCATTTGGGTAGTAGCTCTCATGTTTTCAGCGGTTAGGGCGCAGAGGGTTGATGCCGTACGCTGGCCGCGGCTGTACGCCTAGGCCTTCCACCGCTCATGAGACGAGGACCTGATGGCTCAGCCAACCATGTCATCCGTTGCTGCCCGTGGATCGGACTTCTCCCCGCTGTTGCGGGAAGTCAAGGCCGCCGGCCTGCTCGAGCGCCGTACCGCGGCGTATGCGATGGCGATCGGGATCAACGTGGTGCTGATGGCCCTGACCTGGGCGGGAATCGCCGTGATCGGCGCCTCCTGGTGGGTGGTGCTGCTCGCCGTACCGCTCGGGATCCTGACCACCCGGGCCGCGTTCTTCGGGCACGACGCGGGGCACCAGCAGATCGGCAGCTCGCGCAAGCTGCACGACTGGATCGGAATGCTGCACGGCAACCTCGTGCTCGGCATGAGCTACGCCTGGTGGAACGACAAGCACAACCGCCACCACGCGAACCCGAACCACACCGACAAGGACCCGGACGTCGGCGAGGGCGTCTTCGTCTGGACCCTCCAGCAGGCCGAGGGCCGTAAGGGCCTGGAGGGCTGGCTGACCCGCAACCAGGCGCGGATCTTCTTCCCGCTGCTGACCCTGGAGGGCTTCAACCTCAAGGTGTCCAGCATCCGCTTCCTGCTGGCCCGTCGCCGTACGCAGCAGCTCGAGCTCGGCCTGATGGCCGCGCACATCGTGCTGTACTTCACCGCGTTGTTCCTGATCATGTCGCCGGCCCAGGCGCTGGTGTTCGCGCTCGTCCACCACATGGTCTTCGGCCTGCACCTCGGCAGCGTGTTCGCGCCGAACCACAAGGGCATGGAGATGCCCGAGGCCGACAGCGACTGGGGCCACCTGGAGAAGCAGGTGCTGACCTCGCGCAACGTGAACGGCGGTCTGGTCGTCGACTGGATGATGGGCGGGCTCAACTACCAGGTCGAGCACCACCTGTTCCCGAGCATGCCGCGGGCCAACCTCCGGTTCGCCCAGCCGATCGTCCGGGAGTACTGCGAGAGCATCGGAATGCCCTACGTTTCAACGGGTCTGATCGATTCGTACCGAATGGGGTTGCGCCACATGCACGCGGTCGGCGAGGAACTTCGGAGCAATCCTGAGTAACCCCTAGGCACTCAGCCGGGTCTCAGTTACGGTCTGGTCTTCTCGGGGCCGCCCACCGACAGGGAGACCTTCATGACCGACAGATCCGGTCCCAGCCAGGGCCTCAGTCGCCGGGGCCTGCTCGGCGCCGTAGCCGGCGTTACCGCAGCCTCGGCACTGACCGCCGCGCCCGCCTGGGGCGTCGACGACCTACGGCCGGGCGCGGTGACCCGGCCGAAGCTGGACAGGTACGACCGGGAGATCGTCTCCGGTCTGTCCTCCGACCGCGCGTTGCAGCATCTGCAGATGCTCTCCGAGCGGATCGGGCCACGCATCGGCGGTACGCCGAGCGAGAAGCGCGCCGCCGACTACATCGCGAGCCAGCTCGACAAGTTCGGCTACCGGACCCGGCTCGAGCCGTTCCCGGTCGCGGACAAGTTCCTCGCGCAGATCACCGACGTACGCGGAATGCTGCCGGACGACATCTGCTGGCAGGCCGGGGCCGCGCCGGGCGGGAAGCTCGACGTGACCGTCCAAGGACCGGTGCGGGATGTCGGGCCGGCGACCGCGCCGGCGTGGCCTGCTGAGGTGGCCGGGTCGATCGTGATCGCGGACGACAGCGCGGCGGCGCGGCCCGCGTTCGTCACGGAGGCCGCGGCGCGCGGTGCGGTCGGCGTGATCCTGTTGCCGGCCGACCAGGTGTACCCGCGGCGCGCGTCGGCGTTCTCGCCGAGCGGTCTGACCGACGCGCCGATCCCGGTGATCGGTGTCGCCCAGGTGCAGAAACGCCTGATCCGCGAGGCCCTCGCCGTCGTCACCTCGCTGCCGTTGAAGATCAGTACGGCGGCACACCGCGGCCTGATCTCCAACAACGTGATCGGCGAACGTCGCGGGAAGTCCAACGGCCCGATCGTGATGGTCAGCGGCCACTACGACACGGTTCCGGGCGCTCCGGGGGCGAACGACGACGGCTCGGGCACCGTGCTGACGATGGAGCTGGCGCGGGTGTTCAGCCGGATCCCGACCAACGCGACGCTCCGGTTCGCGCTCTGGGGTTCGGAGGAGCAGGGCCTGATCGGCTCGCGGTACCACGTCGCGCAGCTCGCCCATGACCAGCGCGACCGGTACCGCGCGGTGTTCCAGAACGACATGGTCGCGACCAGCTGGGACCCGGCCGTCACGTACTGGCTGCTGTCGTTCACCGGGCTCGGTAACACCGCGACGGACTCGGTCCGCGCGGCCGGCCAGCGGCTCGGGTACGACGCACAACTGGTCGGACCGGTGCAGCGGGGTGCCTCGGACCACCAGTCGTTCCAGGAGGTCGGGATCGCGTCCGCGAACTTCTCCTGGCGCGGCGAGCTGGCCCCGTCGTTCCTCGAACCGCCGTACCACTCGCCCGAGGACACGATCGCGAAGAACGTCAGCCTGGAGCGCCTCCAGGTCTCGATGGAGCTGATCGGCTGCGCGGCGTACGCGGTCGCCAGGGCTTGAACCTGACCGACTAGCCTTGAGGGGCTATGTCGCGCAGAAAGCCTTCGAAGTGGCAGCGGCCGGTCGGTGACCGGCCGCTGCTCGGCGGTACCCAGTCGCGGGAGACCAAGACGGACGGCGAGTGGAATGTCCGGCGGGTCTCGGGGTCCGCGTCGGCGAAGTCGTACCGCTGTCCGGGCTGTGACCAGCAGATCCCGCCGGCCACCCCGCACGTCGTGGTGTGGCCGGACAACCCCAGCCTGCTCGGCGCGCTGGGCGGTGCGCAGTCGCTCGACGAGCGGCGCCACTGGCACACCGCGTGCTGGCAGCGCAGTCGGTGAAAGGTAGGCGATGAAGCTTCCGGTCACGTCGTACGGCGAAACGGGTACGCCGGTCGTGGTGATGCACGGGCTGTTCGGCTCGGGGCGGAACTGGATGACCGCGGCCCGCCGGCTCGCGGACCGGCACCGGGTGTTCGCGTTCGACCTGCGCAACCACGGCAGCTCGCCGCACGTCGCGACGATGAGCTATCCGGAGATGGCCGACGACGTCCGGGAGACGATCGAGTCGCTCGGCGTCGGGCCGGTCGCGCTGGTCGGGCACTCGATGGGCGGTAAGACCGCGATGCTGACCGCGCTGCAGCACCCGGCGGTGGTCGAGCGGCTCGTGGTGGTGGACGCTGCGCCGGTCGCGTACCCGCCGGCCTTCGTCGAGTACGCCCGCGCGATGCGGAACGCCGACCTGTCGTCGGTGACCCGGCGCGCCGAGGTCGATGCCCAGCTGGTGGACGCCGTCCCGACGCCCGGCACCCGGGCGTTCCTGCTGCAGAACCTGATCCTGGACGCCGACGGCGCCCGCTGGCGCCCGAACCTGCCGGTCATCGAGGCCGGCCTCCCGCAGATCTCCGGCTGGCCTTCAGCTGCCACGGGGCTGGTGTACGACGGCCCGACCCTGTTCATCTACGGCGGCAAATCCGACTACGTCCAGCACGACCACCGCGCGACGATCGCGTCGTACTTCCCGCACGTCCAGTACGCCGAGATCCCGGAGGCCGGCCACTGGGTCCACGCCGAACGCCTCGACGACTTCCTCGCCGCCCTGACGCCGTTCATCGATTGACCTTGGCAAACGGTTGTCCGTAATCTATTGACCTTCGACTGCGATCGTCGGTAAGTTTTCAACTCAGTTCCTGCAGGATCCATGATCTGGGTTGGTGGTAGCGATGGTGGTCCGGACCGGCGCACAGCGTCTGGCCGAGGACCCGGGGTTGGTGCCCGACGGGCGCCTGGGACTGATCACGAACTTCACCGGTGTACTGCCGGACCTCACGCCGACCTCGGTCGGGTTGCGTGCGGCCGGGTTGCCGTTGACGGCGTTGTTCGGTCCCGAGCACGGACTCCGGGGTACGGCGCAAGCGGGCGCCAGCGAGGGTGAAGGCGTCGACCCGGACACCGGGCTGCCGGTCTTCGACACGTACCGGCGGAAGGGCCGCGAGCTCGACGACCTCTTCTCGGGCGTCGACGTACTGCTGTTCGACATCCAGGACATCGGGACGCGGTTCTACACCTACGTCTGGACGATGTACGACTGCCAGCAGGCGGCCGCGCGGCTCGGCCTGCCGTTCGTCGTGCTGGACCGGCCGAACCCGCTCGGCGGCGTACGGGTCGAGGGGCCGACGCTGCAGCCCGGGTTCGAGAGCTTCGTCGGACGGGCGCCGATCCCGTTGCGGCACGGGCTGACCGTCGGCGAGCTGGCGCTGCAGCTGGGTACGGCGAGCGTGGTCGAGCTGGAGGGCTGGACGCGCCGCAGCTGGATCGGGGCCCGCGGTGTCGAGCCCTGGGTCCCGCCCTCCCCGAACATGCCGACCCCGGACACCGCGCTGGTGTACCCGGGCACCGGCCTGTTCGAGGGTACGAACCTCAGCGAGGGCCGCGGTACGACGCGACCGTTCGAGACGATCGGGGCGCCGTACGTCGACGACCGGTTCGCGCCGGCACTCCGCGAACTCGGCCTGCCAGGGGTGGTCTTCCGGCGGACCTGGTTCGAGCCGGTGTTCAGCAAGTACGCGGGCCAGGCGGTGTCCGGCGTACAGCTGCACCTGGTGGATCGGGACACGTTCGAGCCGGTGCGGACCGCGCTGGAGATGCTGCGGGTGCTGAGAGAGTTGTACCCGGACGACTTCGCGCTGCTGCCGTCGCTGGACAAGCTGTGGGGGTCGGACTCGCTGCGGAAGGCGCTGGAGGCGGGCGACGACCCGCTCGACCTTTTGCCCGCGGCAACCACACCTGCCGGGTGGGTGCGTCCCGGCGTACTGCTTTATGAAGAGGATGCCCGATGATCCGTGCCTTCCAGGTCGGCGACGGACCGGCGATCGCTGCCGCGTGGACCGCCGCGGCGCCGGCCGACCCGATCTCGTACCAGCGGCTTCGCGACCTGTTCCTGCTCGACCGGAACTTCGACGCGGCCGGTCTCCAGGTGGCGGTGATCAATGATCAGATCGTCGGCGCCGCGTACGCCGTCCGCCGGCTGATCGCGGTCGACGCCGACGACCTGGAGCCGGCGTCCGGCTGGATCCCGTTCTTCTTCGTGCATCCCGACCATCGGGGGCAGGGGCTCGGCCGCGAGTTGTTGACCGCGGCAACCGACTGGCTGCGGTCCCACGGGCGGACCGAGGTCTTCTTCTCGTCGTACACGCCCAACTACTTCCTCCCCGGCCTCGACGCGGCTCGCTACCCGGCGGCCGCCGGGCTGCTCGCCGCGCTGGGATTCCAGCGCGGGTACGACGCGGTCGCGATGGACCGCAGCCTCGTCGGGTACGCCGTACCGGACGAGGTCCGCAAGCGGATCGACGCGCTGACCGCCGAGGGCTACAGCTTCGGTACACCGTCCGACGACGAGCTGACCGCGCTGATCGCGATCGCCGGCACGGAGTTCAACCCGGACTGGGGGCGCGCGATCCGCGAGGGCGTCGTCGCCGGACTGCCACTGGATCGGATCGTCGTCGCACGCAACCCTGACCGGGAGATCCTCGGCTGGGCGATGCACGGGACGTACGAAGGCGTGATCGACCGCTTCGGGCCGTTCGGCGTACTGCCGGCGTCTCGCGGTACCGGGCTCGGCAAGGTGCTGCTGCACCTGACGCTGGAGCGGATGGTCGCCGCCGGCGCGCACAGCGCCTGGTTCCTGTGGACCGGCGAGAAGTCCGCCGCCGGGCAGCTGTACTTGAAAACGGGGTTCGACATCACGCGCACGTTCACCATCCTCCGGGCGCCGTTGCACCCGGCCGGCGAGAAGGAATGATCATGAGGATTGCCAAGGGTTTGCGGCTCGCTGTCGCGCTGGGCCTGCTGGCCACCGGCGCTGCCGCGTGCGGCGGGGGCAGTGGCTCCGGGGGCTCCGGCGGCAAGGTCGAGCTGACGCTGCTGAGCCACTACAGCGACGGCCCGTCCAAGGAAGGCCTGGACAAGATGATCCAGGAGTGGAACAAGGAGAACCCGAAGATCCAGGTGAAGTCGCAGGTGGTCAAGTTCGACGACCTGCTGACCACGATGACGGTCCGGCAGACCGGCGGCCGCGGCGCGGACATCGTCAGCGCGTACGGCCTGTGGGGCGGCCAGCTGATGAAGGCGAACGTCGTGGCCAAGGTGCCGGACGACATCGCGACCAAGATCAAGGCGGAGTACAGCCCGGCGGCGCTCGGCGCGGTCACCACCGGCGGCACGCTGCTCGGGTACCCGACCGAGCTGAACACCTACGTGCTGTTCTACAACAAGAAGATCCTCGCGGCGGCCGGGATCAGCAAGCCGCCGTCGACCTGGGCGGAGCTCGCGGACGCCGCCAAGAAGACCGTGAAGCGTGATGCCAACGGCAACATCCAGGTCGAGGGCCTGAGCCTGATCCAGGACGGCGACAACAAGTCGGTGCACCCGTTCCTGTCGCTGCTCGACTCCGCCGGCGGCAAGTTCCTCGCTCCCGACGGTACGGCGCAGTTCGACGACGCCGCGGGCAAGGCGGCGCTGAAGTTCGAGGCGGACCTGGCGGCCGCGAAGGCGACCAACCCGTCGATCATGCCGACCAAGCAGTTCCGCAGCGGCGGCGTCGCGATGGCGATCCAGGCCGGCTGGTGGATCGGCAGCCTGAAGAACCAGATGAAGGACAAGTACTCCGACGTCGGCGTCGCCGCGATCCCCGGCCCGACGCCGGGCAGCAAGGGATCGCTGGCGTACGGGTTCTTCATGGGCGTGAACCAGCGCAGCAAGCACGCCGACGAGGCGTGGAAGTTCCTCACCTGGATGAACGAGCACAAGACGCCGGACGGCAAGGTCACCGAGACCGGCAAGTGGCTGGCCGACCAGGGCCTGATCCCGCCGCGGACCGCGGACCAGGAGGAGTACAAGAAGTCGCTGTCCGACCCGAACCTGGCGCCGATCTACGAGGCGGCGACGTACGCGATGGCCGAGCCGAACCAGCCCGGGGCCTACGAGGCGAAGACGGCGCTGCACAACGCGATCATGGGAGTGCTTGCCGACGGCAAGAACCCCGACGACGCGCTGGCGCAGGCGGCGAAGGCGGTCAAGCCGCAATGACGACCGCGGTCTCCCGGGTCGGCGACAGTCGCACGGCGGCGGCGCCGGCCCGGCGGCTCGGCAGGCTGCAGCGCGAGGGGCGGGCGGCTTACCTGTTCCTGTCCCCGGCGCTGCTGTTCTTCTGCGTGTTCCTGATCCTGCCGTTCGTCTTCGCGATCATCCTCGCGTTCTCGGACTGGGGCGGCTTCGACCTCGGCACGCTGAAGTGGGCGGGTGCGGCGAACTTCCGCGACGTGCTGAGCTTCAACGGCACCTTCGTGAAGCCGATCCTGGTGAACACACTGCTGTTCGCGTTCGGGTCGGTGTTCCTGGCCACGTTCGGGTCGGTACTCGTTGCCTACTGCATCGACCGGCTGTCGTTCCAGGGCTTCTGGCGGGTGCTGTACTTCCTCCCGGTGGTCGCCACGGTGGTGGCCATCGGCAACGTGTGGAAGATGATGTACCAGCCGGCCGGGATGATCAACGGCGTACTCAACAAGCTTGGCGTGAACAGCATCGGGTTCCTGTCCGACGCGTCGTACGCACTGCCGTCGGTGACCGTCGTCCAGGCCTGGGCGTCGATCGGCGGCGCCGTACTGATCCTGACCGCCGGGCTGAAGGCGATCCCGGAGATGTACTACGAGGCGGCCGAGGTGGACGGCGCGAACTCGTGGCACATGTTCTGGTCGATCACACTGCCGTTGCTGCGGCCGGCGTTGCTGTTCGTGCTGATCACGCAGTTCATCGGCGGGCTGCAGTCGTTCGCGCTGATCATCGTGATGACCGGGGACGGCGGGCCGGTGAACGCGACCAACGTGGCCGCGTTCGAGATGTACCAGCGGGCGTTCAAGTACGGCGCCTGGGGGACGGCGAGCGCGATGGCGATGGTGCTGTTCGTGATCATCCTGGCGATCACGCTGCTGCAGCTGTGGATCGCCCGGCGGCGCGGGGAGGAGACCTCGTGAGACGACGTGGTGGCAAGTTCCCGTGGGTCGCGTACCTGGTGGTGATCCTCGGCGCGGTGGCGATGGTGATGCCGTTCCTCGACATGGTGATGAGCTCGTTCAAGGGCGCGGGCGAGTACGGCGTGATCCCGTACAAGCTGCTGCCGTCGTCGTTCAACCTGGACAACTACCGGGAGGCGTTCTCGCAGCTGGAGCTGCCGCGGCTGTTCCGGAACAGCGTGATCGTGACGGTTTCCGTGACGGTGTCGGTGCTGGTGACCTCGTCGATGGCGGGGTACGCGCTGGCCAAGCTGCGGTTCCGTGGGCGCGCGGTGATCTTCCGGTTCATCCTCGCGACGATGATGCTGCCGCCGTTCCTGCTGCTGATCCCGACGTTCCTGATCATGCTCAACTGGCCGCTCGCCGGTGGCAACGACATCCTCGGGCGCGGCGGCGACGGCGGGCTGACCACCAGCCTGGTGGCGCTGATCCTGCCGTTCACGGTCAGTGGTTTCGGTATTTTCCTGATGCGGCAGTTCATGGTGTCGCTGCCGGACGAGATGCTCGAGGCGGCCAAGATCGACGGCGCGAACCAGTGGCAGACCTGGCGGCTGATCGTGCTGCCGCAGACCAAGCCGGTGGCGATCACGCTCGGGCTGATCACGTTCATCGGCACCTGGAACGAGTACATCTGGACGCTGCTGATCTCGTCGTCCGACCCCTCGTTGCAGACGTTGCCGGTCGGGATCCAGCTGCTGCAGAGCTTCCTCGACCCGGACCGCACGATGCCGATCGTGATGGCCGGGCTGGTGATCAGCACGCTGCCGGTGCTGGTCGTGTTCCTGCTGTTCCAGAAGTACTACGTGCGTGGCGTCGTACTCAGTGGCCTGAAATGAGGAGCGTCCTATGACCAGCAATGCAACCCGCTCGGTGCTGGCGATCGGCGGACACATCGGCGACATGGATCTGACCGCCGGTCCGACGCTCGCGAAGCTCGTACTGGAGGGCGCGTCGGCGACCATCGTCGCGCTCACCCCCGGCGAGCGCGGCCACCCGCGGATGACGCCGGCCGACTACCGGAAGCAGAAGATCGCGGAGGGGTCCGCGTTCGCGGCGGCGATCGGCGCGGACTTCCAGGTGCTCGACCACAGCGACGGGTTCCTGCCGGCCACCGACGACGTGGCGCTGGAGCTGGCCCGGATCATCCGGGAGAAGCAGCCGGACACGATCATCACGCACTGGAAGCACTCGATCCACAGCGACCACGAGCACACCGCCCAGGTGGCCGAACGCGCCCGCTTCCTGGCCGGCCTCCCGATCGAGTCGGACGAGGACTTCAAGGCGCTGACGCCGTACGCCGAACTGGCGGCCCGCGTGGCCGAGCTGCCGCGGCACGGCGTCCGTACCTTCATGCACGCCGAGAACTGGGAGGACATGGAGGGCTTCACGCCCACCCGGTACGTCCCGATCTCCGACGAGGCCTTCTACCGCTGGGTCTCCGCCATCCGCCACCAGGCCTTCGCCCGCGGCGAGACCTACGGCTTCCGCTACATCGACTACTACACAGCCCTGATGACCACCCGCGGCTGCCTGGCCGGCTACCCCCGGGCCTGCGCCTTCCACACCAGCCCAACCCCCGAAGTCAGCAAACTGGCAGGCCCGTAGCCGTGGCTCCCGCGGCGTTCAAGTGCGGAGCGTGAGGATCTGGGCGAGGGTGCCGATCGGGCCGTGGGTGTCGTGGAGGACGCTGCTTGTCAGGCCGATGCCGGTGGGTCCGAACGTGACGGTGGTGTCGAAGCCGACCCAGTCGCCGCGCGGTTCGGCGAACAGGTGTGCCGTGAGGTCGACGTTCGGGAACGCCACCTCCTTCGGGTCCGCCCGTACCGTCATCCCGTTCGCGATGTCGAACAGCCCGGCGGCGCGGGCGAGCGGGCTGACGTCCTCCTCGTCGATCAGGCGCACCGCCGTACGGACCCAGAACGCGGCCCGCCCCGGCTCCACCTGCTCCCGCCGTACGTCGGCCGACTCGATGAACCCACCCGGCCACACCGACGACGGATCCCACGGCGCCATGTCCTCCGCGGGCGTGATCTTCGGGTACGCCGTACCCCGCAAAGCCGCGGTATCACCGGGCCGCAGCAACCACGCCCGCAGCAGGACCGCGTCCCGCCCGCCGTGGCTGAGCGCCGCCTCCACCAGCTCCACGGTCCGCCCGGGCCGGACGACCCGCACCCGCACGTCCACCACCTCGATCGGGATCGTCCCGAGAATGTCGTACGACAACCGCCCGACCACGATCCCGTCCGTACGCCGCGCGTCCCGATCCCGCTCGACCACATGCACCAGCAGCCCGAGCGCAGGCGCGATGTGCTGGGTCGCGGTGTCCCACGCCCCACCGACCTCCTCGGTCGCGCGGTACGCGGCATCGCCGACCCGTTCGAAGTAGGCCATCCGGTCGAACCTCCTCGGCGTACGTGGGATGACACGGTACCGCTGGCCTCATCGACCAATGGACAGGATCCCGGCGGGACGCATGGATCGGGTCGCTGGTCAGGGGCGAGCTTCCGTAGTGCGACTGGTCAGGGAGAGCGTTCGTAGTGCGGCTGGTCAGGGGTGGGCTTCCGTGGTGCGCAGGGCGCCGGGGGCGGAGCCGGTCGCGGACTTGACGTGGCGGGAGAGGTGGCTGACCGAGTGGTAGCCGGTCAGGTCGGCGACGGCCTGCAGGGGGAGCGTCGAGTTGCGGATGTGGGCGAGTGCGTGGCGGAGGCGTACGGCCTGGAGAGCCGCCTGCGGGCTGGTGTTGCGCAGGCGGGCGAACGCGGCGCGCAGCCCCGACGTGGAGATGCCGAGGTCTCTGGCGACGTCGGCGATCCGCAGCCCGATGGCGAAGCGTTCCTCGAACAGTTGCTCAGCTTGGGCGACGAGCTGTTCGGCGGGCGTCGGTGGTGGGGCGGCGGCGCGGCGGAGGCGGATGTCGAGCTCGGTCAGCAGGATCGCGCGCAGCTCGTCGCTGTCGGTCTCGCGGACGAGCGCGTCGAACACCCGGCGCAGGGTGTGGTCGGTGTCGTCGTAGCACCGGCGCGGCCACGGGTGGTTGCTTGCAGCATCTACCTGGAGGAAGCGGTTCGCGTAACCGGTGCGGCTCTGTTCGGCGTGCCAGGTGTTCGGTGGGGTGAGCAGGACGGTGCCGGGCGTGGCGTCGTACGTCTCGTCGCCGACAGGGCAGGTGATGCGGCCGCGAACGTAGTACACGAGTTCCCAGGACGTGTGGGCGTGCGACGGGTAGTCCTTGCCCGCGGCGGCGGTGTGGACGCCGGCGCCGAGGAGTCGTGGCGATTTGTGCATAAGCCCTGTCGTCTTCTGCATTGTTTCTCTGCTGGGTCGGATCGATGCTGGCATCGATCCGTGCATCTTGGGAAGGGACAGCTCGATGGATATGCAGACCGCGTTGCGCGAGCTCGGCGTGACCGACGACGTACTGACGCCGGCCGAGAAGGAACAGCTGGACCGCGACGGGTTCCTTCCGCTGGAGGGGATCCTGTCGGCGGAGGAAGTGTCCGCGATCGTCAAACGCCTCGCCGAACTGACCGCGGCCGAGGGAGACCGGGCCGGCCTCGAAGTACACCAGGAGAAGGGCACGGACCGGCTGGCGGACCTGGTGAACAAGGACCCGATGTTCGAGGTCTGCTTCAGCCATCCGCGGGTGCTGGCCGCGATGCACCACGTGCTCGGCGAGTTCCGCCTGTCGTCCCTCAACAGCCGCGCAGCCCTATCCGGCCAGGGCCACCAGGCCCTCCACACCGACTTCGGCCACCCCGTCGAACCCGGCGCCTACCAGGTCTGCAACTCCATCTGGCTCCTCGACGACTTCACCCCCGAGAACGGCGCCACCCGAGTGGTCCCCGGCTCCCACCGCCGCGGCACCATGCCCGCCGACGAAATGCCCGACCCCGCCGCCCCACACCCCGACGAAATCCAGCTGACCGCCCCCGCGGGCACGGTCGTCATCTTCAACAGCCACCTCTGGCACGGCGGCACCCAGAACCACACCCAATCTCCGCGCCGAGCCCTCCACTCCTACTTCACCCACCGCCACCTACCCCAGCAACTGGACCAGCAGACCTACCTCCGCGTAAACACCTACAACCGCCTAACCCCCGCCCAACACTTCATCCTCGACGTCACCGGTTAGATCCTCGACGTCACCGGTTACCTCGAATCCGTGGAGGTCGGCCCGCGTCAGCCGCCCAGGTCGGCGCGAATCGCGAGCAATCCAAGGGGTTAACCTCTGACATGGCTCCTTCGCCCACTGCATGCCAGGGGCGAAGGAACCATCTCAGGGGCTAACCCCTGACATGGCTCCCAGACCAGGAGGAACCGGCGGGTAATCCTCCCCAGATGGTCGTTCTGTGCGCTACGAAGCGTCGGCTTTGCGGACCCAGACCTCTCGGATGATGAGGAGGATGGCGGCGGCGGACGGGATGGCGAGGAGGGCGCCTACTACGCCGAGGAGGGCGCCGCCGAGGAGGGCGGCGATGACGGTGACGGCGCCGGGGATGTCGACCGCGCGGCGCATGATGCGCGGGGCCACCACGTAGTTCTCGATCTGCTGGTAGACGATGCCGTAGATCAGGCAGGCGATGCCGGTCCAGAGGCCGCCGGTGAAGCCGATCAGGGCGACGGAGGCGACGCCGATGAAACCGCCGACCATCGGGATGAAGTCGCAGAACATCACCACGATCGCCAGCGCCACGGCGTACTGGCGCAGCCCGATGATCTCCAGGAAGACGAACATCGTGACGCCCGCGCACAGCGCCACCATGAACTGCCCGCTGACGTACCCGCCGACCCTGCCGAGCACCTCGTCGCCGAGGATCGAGACGCGCCGGCGACGGGTACGGGGGACCAGGCTGTACACCGCCCGCTTGACCGACGGGAGCGACGCCAGGAAGTACAGCGTCAGCACCAGGATCGTGAACGTATTGAACAGCGCGCCCGCGACCACTTTGCCGACACCGAGGATGCCGCCGAACGCGCGCTGGGCGAGCGCCGGGTCCTGGATGTACTCCTGGGCCTTCTGGATGAAGTGGTACTTGTTGTTCAGGTTCGTCAGCGTCTTGGACTTCGCGAGCAGATCCAGATAGCCCGGCGCGTTATTGATCAGGCTGTTGATCTGGTCGGTGACGACCGGGACGATCGCGAAGCCGACGCCGACGACCGCGAGGATCATCAGCAGGAACACCACGGCGACCGACAGTCCGCGCTTGAGACCACGGCGCATGAACCATTCGACGAGCGGGTTCAGGCCGACCGCGATGAAGATCGAGACCAGCAGCAGGATCAGTACCGAGCGTGCCTGGCCGAGGGAGTTCCACAGGCCCCAGGCGACGAGTACGCCGAGCGCCGCGAAGAACCCGAACGTGAACGGGTTGCCGCGCCGGATCGGCGGACCCGGCTGCCCCATCCCCTCGGACGGGTGCCGCTCTTGGATCAGGAGTTCGTCCGCGATGTCGAGATCCTCGTCGGCCCGGTCGGCCGCGACGCCGGCATGTACCGCGGCGGCCTCCGCGCTGTGTGCCGAGCCGTCGGCCTCGCTCGCGGATTCCCGCGCCTTGCCGGCGGCGCCGTTCGCTGCGGTGGCCGAGGTCTTCGCGTCGTCGGCCGAGTCGTCGGCCTCGTCGGCGGAGGTGTCCGCGTCGGTTGCTGCTCGTTCACTTCTGCCGGCGGCGGCTTCGGCCTTGGCGGCCGCGGACCGTGCTTCGCGAGTGGCTTCCGCGAGGTCCGCGTCGGTGGTCGCTGTCGAGGTGTCGTCGCCGGGCGGCGTCACATCTTGTCCTTCGGGGATCGCGCGCTCGAGCCGGCCGCATCGGTCTTGCCGTCGGCGGCGGCTTTACCTCCGGACTTCGCCGAGGCGGACGGCCGCGCCTGCACCTGAGTGTCCTCGTTCGCCCGGTCACTCAGCCGAAACTGATCCACCATGGTGGACTCCTTCGGCTCCTCGTCAACGGAACTCCCGCGACCCGAGCCGGCCGAACCGACGGCGCTACCCGAGCCGGCCGAACCGACGGCGCTACCCGAGCCGGCCGAACCGACGGCGCTACCCGAGCTCGCCGAACTGCCAGACGCGCCGGACCCGGCGGCGGATCCAGCGGAGCCCGCTGTAGTACCTGCACCTGTCCCGATGCCCGCGCTGCTTCCGGTGCCTGCGCCGGTGGTGGTTGGGCCGCCGGCGGTTTTGCTGGTCCTGCCGGCGAGGTTGCCGGCGTCCTTCGCGTCGACTCGCAGGCCGGTCTCGATCCGGGTCTCGTCGACCCGCGCGTCCCCGGCACCGGTCCCGACGAACGGGCTCGCACCGGTGAACGGACCCTCGTCGTACGACGACGTACCGCCAGGCGTCGCACCCGGGAACGGGTTGTCCGCCTCGGTCGCCGCCGGGTACGAACCCGAACCCCCAGCCACCGAACCAGCCGCCCGACCGGCGGCCGAGCCACCGACCGCCGAGCCACCGACCGCCGAGCCGCTCGTCGCCGAGCCGCTCGTCGCGCCTCCGGCAGGCCCGCTCACCGCGGATCCCGTCGGCCCGCTCACCGCGGATCCCGTCGAACCGCTGCCAGCAGCCGGCGAAGCAGTCCCCGTACCCTTCGCGCCCTCGGCACCGAACGCACTCTCGGCGCCGAACGGCGCGGACGCCCCACCCGAAGTCGGCGAGGTGCTCCCCGTGCTCTCGGCGCCGAACGCGCTCTCGGCGCCGAACGGCGCGGAGGTCTCGCCCGACTTCTCCGGAGCGAACGGGCTGCCGACCCCCGTCCCCGGCGCGCCGGCCGCGGCGGTCCGCGGGGACTCGGCCGGGCGGGTGAACGGGTTCACGTACGGCGCCGCGGACGTCTCGGAGTCCAGCTCGGCCGCCTGTCGCGCGATGTTGCTGGCGATCTCGTTCAACCCGGCGATCTGGGTCAGGATCCCGTCCCGCCGCTTCGCCAGCCGCTCGGTCTCGCGGGCGACGACGGTCCGCGAACGCTCCGCCTCGTCCGACGCGTTCGCCAGCTCGGCATCGGAACGCGTCCGGGCCGTGGTCAGCAGCTGCTCGGCCTCGCGGCGGGCCCGGGAGAGCGTACGCTCGGCCGACTCCTCCGCCTCGGCGCGGATCTTGCGGGCCTGCTCGGTCGCCTCGGCCACCCGGCGCTCGGACGCCTCGGCGGCCTCCTTCATCTGGGTGGTCAGGCTGTCGGTGTCGGCCGCGATCTGCTGGTGCTTGTCGGCCAGCTCCTTGGCCTGCTGCTCTCGCTCGTCCGCCAGCCGCGCGCGCAGCGCCGCCGACTCACGCTGGATCGCGGTACGGATCTTCTCCGCCTCGTGCAGCGCCCCGTTCTTCAGCGTGCTCGACTGCGACTCGGCCGTCAGCTGCAGCTGCTCGGCCTTTCGGCGGGCCGCCTGCAGTACCTCGGCGGCCTCGGTCTCCGCCGTACGGCGCAGCTCGGCCGCGTCGCCCTCGGCGGTACGCCGCATGCTGTCCGCCTCGTTCAGCGCGACCGTGCGGATGTCCTCGGCCTCGCGGTCGCCGGTCGCCCGCGCGGCGGCTGCCTCCTTGGCCGCGTTCGCGCGCAGCTCGTCGGCCTCGCGCTTGGCCTCCTCGAGCGCCTCGGACGCCTGGTCCTGGGCGAGCCGGAGGATCTGCGCGGCCCGGTCGCCGAGTCCGGCGTACGACGGGTTCGCGCTGGCCTCGAGCTGCCGGCGGGTCTCCTCGAGCTGGTGCTGCAGCGGCGCCACGCTCTGCTGCAGGCCGTCGGCTCGATGCCGCGCCTCGGCGAGTTGCATCTCCAGTGCGCGGACGTAATCGTCCACGGCCTGCTTGTCGTACCCACGGCGACTGACCGGGAAGCCCCCGGCCGCGGTCGCCGTTCGGTCGAAGAACGGCAGGCTCGACTCGTCAGGCATTCCCGAGGTTCCCTTCTGGCGGCTCAGCGTGAACTCCCCACGATAAGCCTGTCAGAAACCCGTTCAAACGCCTAAACGCCCCCAGAGCACGCCGATGCACCGCACCGAGCACCTGCTCGCGACGGCGAGCGATCGGGAAACATGCCCTACCTGTCGCGGAAGCGATTGATCTGGTCCAGGTGCCGGGCGCGGAGTTCGGGGTCCCGGACGCCGAGGCCTTCGGTGGGGGCGAGGGTGAGGACGCCGACCTTGCCCTGGTGCAGATTGCGGTGCACGTCGTACGCCGCCTGGGCGGTCTCCTCCAGCGGGTAGACCTTGCTGACCGTCGGGTGCACCATGCCGCGGGCGATCAGCCGGTTGGCCTCCCACGCCTCGCGGTAGTTGGCGAAATGAGAGCCGATGATCCGTTTCAGGTTCATCCACAGGTACCGGTTGTCGTACTCGTGCATGAACCCCGACGTCGACGCACAGGTCACGATCGTCCCGCCGCGCCGGGCGACGTACACCGACGCCCCGAACGTCTCCCGCCCCGGATGCTCGAACACGATGTCCGGGTCGTCCCCGCCGGTCAGCGCGCGAATCCGGGCGCCGAACCGCTTCCACTCCTTCTGGTCCTGGGTGTGCTCGTCCTTCCAGAACCTGTACCCCTCCGCGGACCGGTCGATGATCAGCGAGGCACCCATCGCGCGGCAGATCTCCGCCTTCTCCGGCGACGACACCACACACACCGGGATGGCCCCGCCGTTCAGCGCGAACTGGGTCGCGTACGAACCGAGACCGCCGGACGCTCCCCAGATCAGCACCACGTCGCCCTGTTTCATGTCGGCGCCGTTCGACGAGACGAGCTGCCGGTACGCCGTACTGTTCACCAGCCCGGGCGACGCCGCCTCCTCCCAGGTGAGGTGCGCCGGCTTCGGCATCAGCTGGTTCGACTTGACCAGCGCGAGCTCCGCGAGCCCGCCGAAGTTCGTCTCGAATCCCCAGATCCGCTGCTCGGAGTCGAGCATCGTGTCGTTGTGCCCGTCCGGCGACTCCAGCTCGACCGACAGGCAGTGCGCGACCACCTCGTCGCCGGGCTTCCAGGCGTTCACGCCAGGCCCGGTCCGCAGTACGACGCCCGCGAGGTCCGAGCCGACCACGTGGTACGGCAGGTCGTGCCGGGCGGTCAGCGGCGACAGCTTCCCGTACCGCTTCAGAAAGGAGAACGTCGACACCGGCTCGAAGATCGACGTCCAGACCGTGTTGTAGTTGATCGCGCTCGCCATCACCGCGACCAGCGCCTCACCCGGCCCGAGCTCCGGCGTCGGTACGTCGTCGAGATGCAGGCTCTTCCGCGGATCCTTCTCCTTGGTGTCCATCCCGTCGAACATCGACGCCTCGTCGGCGTGCACGGTGATCCCGCGGTAATGGTCCGGTACGTCGAGCCCGCCGACGGCCGCGTTGTCGCCGGAGAGGATCGCTTCGAGGATCTGCTTCACGAAAGTACCTCCTGCAGCGGGGGTCTGGTGAGCGGTGAACCTACCGCTGAGTATGCGCCCCTGGCTGTGCCGTGTAACACAGCGGACCCCGGGTGAGACGACCGTCACTCCATGAGTCCACCGTTGTCAGTGGTCCTATCACCGCAACCGGGTGTGCAGCCGTACCTGGGTCCAGTCGTCGCCCGACCGCAACTGCGCCAGGTCGCACAACTGGTTGGCCAGCCAGACGCCGCGTCCGCCGAGCCCGTCGAGCGGCGGCAGCACCCGTCCGACCAGCAGGGCGTCGATCCGCCCGTGGTCCGTGATGTCGCAGATCAGCGCGCCGTCCGCGATCCACACGGCGAGCGTCCCGCGCCCGCCGCCGAACCGGATGCTGTTCGTGCAGATCTCGTGCAACGCCAGCGCCAGGTCGTCGAGCCGGTCCCGCGACACCCCGTGCGAAGCCGCCTGACCGCTCAGCCACTGCCGAACCTGGCCGAGCTCGTCCGGCCCGAACTCCCACCGCTCGGCCCGGTTCGGTACGTCGTCCAGCGGCGTCCGGAACGCCTTCTCCGCAAGGCCATCAACGGTCAGCACAGTGCCGCCCGCATGGGTTGCCGTCGGATCGATCCCGACCGACGCCTCGTAAGCGCAGTACAGCCGGAACGAGCGGTCGGTTGCGAAAGCGATGTCGGACAGCGCCTCGTGCAGCAGCACCTCGTCGTACTCCGCCGCGCTCCGGCCCGGGTACGCCGCCTCGCTGAGCCCACGCACCGGACCGGGATGCTGCTCGAGCACGTCCCGCCAGAACGGGATCAGCCGTGCAGGGTTGCCGCCGGCAACGGTCATATCGATAAAACGGACCGCGTGCTGTTCCGCACCGAGGGCCTCGCGCAGTACGGCGATCCGCTTCGGTGGCAGCACGGCCACGATGGTTTCCCCCGCCGCCGGACCCTCGGTCAAGAACGCAGCCGCGCGCTGCACGAAGACCGCGTCCGAGGCATGGACGAAGGCATCGTGCTCGAACCCGGCCGGCGCACCGTGCAAGGAGTCGGTGGCGCTGTCCTTCAGCACCCGAACAGAGTAGTCCGCCGCACCGACAAGCAGCAGTTGTCCAGCGTGCCGTCACCCGGTGTGCGAGGTCGATGGCTCCACGAGTTCGACCAGGACCCCGCCGGCCGACTTCGGGTGGATGAAGTTCACCCGGGACCCGGCCGTACCGCGCTTCGGTTCGTCGTACAGCAGCCGCGCACCGCGTTCCCGCAGTACGGCGGAGACCGCGTCCAGGTCGTGCACCCGGTACGCGAGCTGCTGGATGCCGGCGCCGCGCTGGTCGAGGAACTTCGCGATCGGCGACGCGTCCGACAGCGGTGCCAGCAACTGGATCGACGACCCGGAGTCGCCGACCGCGAGCATCGCCTCCCGGACGCCCTGCTCCTCGTTGATCTCCTCGTGCGCCACGCTCATGCCGAACACGTCGGCGTAGTACCGGACGGCCTCGTCGAAGTCGGCCACCGCGATGCCGACGTGGTCGATCGCGTCGAACAGCTGATCCATCCACCCAGCCTGGCGTACGGCGATGTCGCAGGCCATCGAAAGTGGCCCACTCGACACGATCCGTGTGACCCGTCTGACGTGCTCGACCAGCGGCGTACCAGTGCCGTCGCAGGTATCGTGACAGCATGTCTGACACGCGGAACTCAAGCGTCATCGTCGCCGGTGCACGGACCCCGATCGGGCGGTTGCTGGGCGGCCTCAAGGGCTTCACCGGCGCGGACCTCGGCGGGTTCGCGATCCAGGGCGCGCTGCGGAAGGCGGGCGTCGCCGCGGACCAGGTCGAGTACGTGATCATGGGCCAGGTCCTGCAGGCCGGCGGCGGTCAGATCACCGCCCGCCAGGCCGCGGCCAAGGGCGGTATTCCGATGGACGTGCCGGCCATCACGATCAACAAGGTCTGCCTGTCCGGGCTGAACGCGATCGCGCTCGCCGACCAGCTGATCCGGGCCGGCGAGTACGAGATCGTCGTGGCCGGCGGCATGGAGTCGATGACGAACGCGCCGCACCTGCTGCCGAAGTCCCGCGAGGGCTTCAAGTACGGCGACACCACGCTGGTCGACTCGATGGCGTACGACGGGTTGTGGGACGCGTTCACCGACCAGGCCATGGGCGCGCTCACGGACCAGGCGAACAACGAGCGCCAGAAGCTGAGCCGCGAGGAGCAGGACGAGTTCAGCGCCCGGTCGCACCAGCGCGCCGCGGAGGCCTGGAAGAACGGCCTGTTCGCGGACGAGGTGGTCCCGGTCGAGGTGCCGCAGCGCAAGGGCGACCCGATCGTGGTGGACAGCGACGAGGGTGTTCGCGGTGACACGTCGGTCGAGGTGCTGGCGAAGCTGCGGCCGGCGTTCGGCAAGGACGGGACGATCACGGCCGGGTCGGCGTCGCAGATCTCCGACGGCGGGTGTGCCGTGGTCGTGATGAGCAAGGCGAAGGCCGAGGAGCTCGGGCTCAGCTGGATCGCCGAGATCGGTGCGCACGGTTCGGTCGCCGGGCCTGACTCGACGCTGCAGAGCCAGCCGGCGAACGCGATCGCGAAGGCGTGCTCGAAGGAAGGCATCCAGCCGGGTGACCTCGACCTGATCGAGATCAACGAGGCGTTCGCGGCGGTCGGGATCGCGTCCGCGCGCGAGCTGCAGGTCAGCGAGGACAAGGTCAACGTGAACGGCGGCGCGATCGCCCTCGGGCACCCGATCGGGATGTCCGGCGCACGGCTCGTGCTGCACCTCGCCCTGGAGCTCGGCCGTCGCGGCGGCGGCATCGGCGCAGCCGCCCTGTGCGGCGGCGGCGGCCAGGGCGACGCCCTGATCATCCGAGCCCCGAAGAGCTGATGCCAACCCCGACCCCCCACCCACGTCGCGTGCAGATCCTGCGCCTGCGGGGTGAGCGGAGCCGCCGTCTGGCGGGCGCGCGGTCCTCGGTTGGGTGGTGGGGGGTTTGATGGCGCGGCGGAGTGCGCCGGTAGGTGAGTTGGTTGAGCGGGCTCGGGACGGGGAGTCCCGGGCGGTGGCTCGGTTGATTTCGCTTGTCGAGGACGAGTCGCCGTTGTTGCGGGACGTGATGGCAGCGCTGGCGCCGTACGCCGGGAACGCGCACATCGTCGGCATCACCGGATCGCCCGGAGTCGGCAAGTCCACGTCGACGTCCGCGCTCGTGACGGCGTACCGCGAGACCGGCAAGCGGGTCGGCGTACTCGCGGTCGACCCGTCGTCCCCGTTCTCCGGGGGAGCGCTGCTCGGCGACCGGGTCCGGATGCAGGACCACGCGACCGACCGGGGCGTGTTCATCCGGTCGATGGCGTCCCGCGGGCATCTTGGCGGACTGTCCTGGTCCACGCCGCAGGCGCTCCGGGTGCTGGACGCGGCCGGGTTCGACGTCGTGCTGGTGGAGACTGTCGGCGTCGGGCAGTCCGAGGTGGAGATCGCCGGTATGGCGGACACCACGCTGGTACTGCTGGCCCCCGGGATGGGCGACGGGATCCAGGCCGCGAAGGCCGGGATCCTCGAGGTCGGCGACATCTACGTGGTGAACAAGGCGGACCGCGACGGCGCCCATTCGGTGATCCGGGACCTGCGGTCGATGCTGGCGCTGGCCGAGCGTGCCGAGGGCGCGTGGAAGCCGCCGATCCTGAAGACGGTCGCCTCCCGTACCGAGGGCGTCGCGGAGGTCGTCCAGGCGATCGACGACCGGGTGCTGTGGATGTCCGGGAACGGCGTACTCACCGAGCGCCGGCGCAGTCGCGCGCGGGACGAGATCGAGGCGATCGCGACGACCGCGCTGCGGGCCCGGTTCGCGCACCTGCACGGGGACGCGCGGCTCGACGTACTGGCGGCGAAGGTCGCGGACGGGGCCATTGATCCGTATTCGGCGGCCGACGAGTTGATCGCCGCTTTGTGACACTTGTCTCGCCGTGCAACAGCCGGCCACGCAGTGTCACATTGTGTCTTTGCTTTTCGTTCACCGTGAGTTGTTCCGATTCCGGGCAAATGCCGCAGAATTTCCGGTGCCGAAGGCCATCAGCGTCTCACGGCGGCGCGCCGGTGGGTGCCATGCCCCCGGATCCGTTACAGAATGGACCTTGTACCTGGTGAGCATTGTGCGGTGGGCTGTGTTCAGTCAGTGACAATTGGTCACGGTCCGTGATACAAACTCAAACACAGTCGACCGAGTGGGTTGGGAACAAGGGAGTGGCGACATGCCGAAGAAGTTGTTGATCTGGGCGCTCATCGCCTTTGCCGGCTTCTATCTGTTCACTCAGCCGGCGAACGCTGCCGGCGCAGTCGGTGGTGCGTTCTCGGCCGTGGGCTCTGCCTTCGGGAGTGTCATCACCTTCCTGAGCGCGCTGTTCAAGTGAGCACCCGCTGAGTGTCCCGTAGCGAGCGATCGTGCGGGACACTTGTTTCCACGGGGTCACACACAGGTGCGTGACAGGGGAGTGAGTGGATGGCCGGAATAGGCCTGTTCCGGATCTTCGACCCGAAGGTCCGGCGCCATCTGATCTCGGACGAGGGCGAAGTCGTCATTGACGAGGTTCGGCACCACTGGGTGGTGTTCGCGCTGCCGATGCTCGAGGTGGTCATCGCCGCGGCACTGCTGGTGACGATGGCGGTCACCTCGATCGGAGCGCAGCCGGTGCTGCTCGCGATCGTGCTCATCCTGCTGGTGCACGCCTTCTGGCAGTTCCTCACCGAGCACCGGGACCGGTTCGTGGTCACGAACATGCGGGTGATGCGGATCCGCGGCGTGTTCTCGCAGACCGTCGCGACGACGCCGATCGCGCGGGTCCTGGACATCACGCTGCAGAAGCCGATCATCGGGCGGATGCTGGGCTACGGCCACTTCGTCTTCGAGTCCGCCGCCCAGGACCAGGGCTTCCGGGAGATCAAGTGGGTCAGCCGTCCCGACGACCGGGACCTGACCATCCAGCGCGTCATCCAGCGCACCGGCCTGCGGGCGTCCGCGAGCGTCGACGTACTCCAGGGGGACGAGGACTCCGACGACGACGGCACCGGCCCGATCGGGATGGACTCCGCCCAGGAGGTCACCACCAGCACCCCGGCGCCGGCCGCCGCGCAATCCTCGTCCCGCCCGTCACCGCCCCCGTCGTCGTCCGCAACCAAGTCGATCTTCAACAGCGAACGCGGCAACTGGATCGACAACGACTGACCCGCCCGCAGATCGGTGGAATCGTTGCGACCGTCGACACCAACTGGGGCCCTGGGGCATGAAATACCTTGTCCAGCGTCCCCGGTCGGTGCCCCTGATCTCGGAGCTCTCCTTCTCGTCAGTCGTGAAGGGAACGAACGGCGACGCCCGGAGAAGACGGTGTCATGCGGTCATTGCGACGCCTCGGAAATCCTTCCGCGGAACGCCCGCACGACGTCCGGGTCCCCGGCGACGTCGATCGCGTCCTCGCCGGCCCGCCCCCACAACCACAGGTAGACCTGCGTCGGATCACCGGTCACCTCGGCCGCCGCGGCACCCTCGGCCCCTTGCCGTACGTCGACACTCGTCGCGTCGACGACCACCGTCCAGGACCGGCCCGCCGCGGTCAGCCGGATCGTGGCCTCGACCGGGTACTCGGTGTCGCCCTCCTCCCACCACGGGCCGCCGACCGTCGGGTACAGCACCTCGTCGATCCCGTCGAGGGCCAGCTCCGGGTCGATCGGCGAGACCGCGTCGTGCGCCTGCTCGACGTCGATCCGGTGGATCACGGTCTCGTGCACCATCCGCCGGTGCCAGAACGCCGACGTGCTGTCCCGCGGGTTGAAGGTCCAGGTCGGCCGGTCGGTCCCGGCGCTCTCCAGCGCGTCGACGACCGCCTGCCGCGCCTCGTCGTACCACTTGAACGTGTCCAGCCCGGAGAAGTCCGGCGGCCACGGATCAGGGAGCGCGCCGAGCTTCAGCACCTCGACCTTGTGCACGTACACCTGCGCGACGTGCCGCACCACGTCGTCGACCGTCCACCCGGGACAACTGGGCACCGCGGCACCCAGCCCACGACGCGCCACCTCACCCAGCCGCACACTCTCGGTCCGCAAGTGATCCAGATATCTCATACCGGCACAGTGCCAGACCCCACAGACAGTTTTCAGCGGGCTAAGGTTCCGCACATGGCGAGGAAGCGGGCGTTGCCGTTCGATCCGATCGACGAGGCGTCGCGGCAGTGGGGGCGGCGCTGGGGCGCCGTGGAGCAGATGCGCGCGGTCACGTCGTTGATGCGGGCGCAGCAGATCGTGATCAACGAGCTGGACGAGATCCTGCGCAAGCACGGGCTGACGTTCGCGCGGTTCGAGGCGCTGGTGCTGCTGACGTTCTCGCGGCGCGGGTCGCTGCCGCTCGGCAAGATGGGGGAGCGGCTGCAGGTGCACCCCACGTCCGTGACGTCGATCGTGCGCCGGCTGGAGGCGGCCGGGCTGGTGACCCGGACGCCGCACCCGGACGACGGACGGGCGGTGCTGTGCGAGATCACCCCCGAGGGCCGCGACCTGGTCGAACGCGCGACCGCCGACCTCGTCAAGGCGGACTTCGCCCTCTCCGGCCTCGACGACGACCAGCTGAAGATGCTCTGGTCCGTCCTCGAACCCCTGCGCCGCAACGCCGGCGACTTCTCCTAACAGAACAGAACGGTTCCTGACAGAACTGTTCCTGACACAGACCGTGACCGGACGCCTCGGAATCGTGTTACGCACATGCTAAAAGTTCATTTCCTACTGAAACTTCCCAAGTTTCCCTATTGACCGTCATCGTGTCGGCGTCCAGGATCAGGGATCAAGCCGGCCCACCCCTGCAGGGCCGGGATTCTGGAGGACCTCATGAAGCGTGCTGCGGCCTTTCTGCTCGTAGGCACCCTCGCCTTGGCCGGCTGCTCCGGCGGCGGTTCGAAGACGCCGGCCGGCGGTGGGACGAAGTCGGTCTCGTTCGCCGTCTCCGATCCGGTCACCCTCAACCCCGGTCGCCAGACGATCGCGTTCGCCCAGGTCAAGGAGCTGTTCTCGAGCCTGACCTTCGTCAAGGCGGACGGGTCGCTGAGCTACCTGAACGCCGAGTCGGTGAAGTCGTCCGACGCGGTGCACTGGACCGTCAAACTGCGCCCGGGCTGGACTTTCCACAACGGCGAGAAGGTCACCGCCGGGAGCTACGTGAAGGCGTGGAGCACGGTCGCCTACGGCCCGAACGCCTGGGAGAACAGCGGCCAGCTCGTCAACATCGCCGGGTACGACGCGCTCAATCCAGCGAAGGGCAAGCCGGCCACGACGCAGCTGTCCGGCCTCAAGGTGATCGACGACCTGACATTCACGGTCACGCTGAAGAGCCCGGACGGGCAGTTCCCGGTCCAGCTCTCGCAGGCCCAGAGCGGATTCTTCCCGCTGCCGGAGGCGGCGTACAAGGACTTCGACGCGTTCGCCAAGCAGCCGATCGGCAACGGGCCGTTCGAGATGGTCGGCAGCTACACCGAGAACGAGCCGATGACCGTCAAGCGGTACGACGGGTACCAAGGCCCCAAGCCCAGCGTCGACGAGATCGTCTTCAAGCCGTACACCGACATGACGACGGCGTACACCGATGTGCAGGCCGGGAACACCGACATCGTGTTCGTCCCGGCCGCCCGGATGGCTCAGGTGAAGAAGGACTTCGCCGACCGGACGTACGTCTTCCAGGGCCTCGGCATGAACTACCTCGGCCTGCCGCTGTGGGACAAGCGGTACGCCGACGTCCGGGTCCGGCAGGCGATCTCGATGGCGATCGACCGGCAGGCCGTCAGCAACGTGATCTACGGCGGCATCTGGGAGCCCGCGACGGCACTGACACCGCCGGGTGAGCCTGGTACGCCGAAGGGCCTGTGCGGCGAGCTGTGCACCTTCAACCCGGCGAAGGCGAAGCAGCTCCTCGCCGAGGCGGGCGGCTTCAGCGGCACCATGGAGATCCGTTACCCGGGCGGCGCGGGCCTCGACGACCTCTACAACGCCTACGCGAACCAGCTCCGGCAGAACCTCGGGATCAAGGAAGTGACCGCGACGCCGACCACGGACTTCCCCGAGTTCCAGAAGCTGCGCAACGAGAAGAAGCTGAGCGGCCCGTACTTCTCGCGCTGGGGTGCTCTCTACGCCAGCCAGCAGAACACGCTGCGCTCCTTCTACACCAAGGCCGGCGGCTGCGTGAACTGCATCCCGTACTACACCCCGCAGGTCGAGCAGCTGCTGGCCAAGGCGGACGCCCAGGTCGATCCGCAGAAGGCGATCGACGGGTACGTCGACGTACAGAAGGCGATCCTGAAGGACTTCCCGGCCCCGCCGATGTTCTTCGAGAAGTACACCTACGCGACCTCGGACCGGATCGCCAAGCTGGCCGAGGGCGCGGGCAGCCTCGAGCTCGAGAACACCACGCTGGCGGACAGTTGATGGCGGCAACGAACGGCGGCCCGCTCCAGGTGATCCTGGAGCGGGCCCACCGCGTCCCCGACCTGACGTCGTTCCCGGGTGTCGACGAGATCAACGCCCGCCTGGACGCGTTGGCGCAGCGGCATCCCGAGCTCGTCACCAGGCGCCGGATCGGTACGTCGAGACTCGGCGACCCGATCACCATGTACTCGATCGGCGAGGGTCCCGACCAGGCCCTCGTCTACGCCGGCGTGCACCCGAACGAGCCGATCGGGTTCTGGACCGCGATCCAGCTGGCCGCGGACCTGTGCGCCGATCCGGACCTCCGGGCGACCTGCCGCTGGAACATCATCGGCTGTATCGACCCCGACGGCACCCGGCTCAACGAAGGCTGGTTCGCCGGGCCGTTCACCCGGGTCCACTACGGCGCGAACTTCCACCGGCCGGCGCCGGCCGAGCAGGTCGAGTGGTCGTTCCCGTTCCAGTACAAGAACGCGTACTTCGACCAGGTGATGCCGGAGACGCTCGCGCTGATGCGGGTGATCGACGAGCTGAAGCCGATCATCGCCGTCTCGTTGCACAACACCGAGCTCGGCGGCGTCTACTACTACGTCACCGCGGAGCTCGACGGGTTCGTCGACGATCTGCACGCGGTGGCCGCCTCGTTCGGGCTGCCGCTCGACCTCGGTGAGCCCGAGACGCCGGTCGCCCGGCCGATCGGGCCGGCGGTCTACGAGATGATCTCGGCCAAGGAGTCGTACGACTACGCCGAACGGCTCGGCCTGCCGACTCCGAACGAGTCGGGCAGTTCGTCGGCCGCGTACGCCGAACGGCACGGTACGGTCACCGTCGTCGCCGAGCTGCCGCACTGGACCCACCCGGCCGCGGACGACCGGACGCCGACCGACACGTCGTACCGGATGCTGCTGGCGGACGCCGCCGACGAGCTCGAGCGGAACCTGCTGGCGCTGCACGAGATCTTCACCGAAGCACGTCCGTACCTGTCCGACGACTCGCAGCTGGTCCGCGGGACCGCGGCGTTCCTGCCGTACCTGCTCCGCCGTCCGGAACGCGACCGACGGCGGGCGGCCGGGATCGACCCCGGCCGGCTGGCGACCGTCGCGGAGGCGTTCTCGCTGCGCGACACCAACCGGATGTTCCGGCTTCGGTACGGCGGGATGCTGGTCCGTGCGATCGAGGGTGAGATCGCTCGGGGCGGCGCCGCGGCCGCGCTGTACGCACCGGCCGAACGGCTGCGGAAGTTGTACGGCGAGTGGCAGGCCGAGGCCGCGTCGCTCGACCCGGAACTGCGCACGATCCCGATCAAGGACCTGGTCGGAGTGCAGTACGCCGCGGCCCTGGCGCTGCTGGACGCGGTGCGGAGGAGGACGGACCGATGATGCGCTTCACGGTCCGGCGGCTGATCGAGCTGGTCCTGGTCTTCTTCGGCGTCACGTTCGCGATCTACGCGGCGGTGTTCGCGCTGCCCGGTGACCCGATCTCCAGTCTCGGCGGTGACCAGCCGTTGTCGCCGGCGGTGGTGGAACGGATCCGCAACCTCTATCACCTCGACGACCCGCTGTGGTCGCAGTACCTGCGCTACCTCGGCCATCTGCTGACCGGTGACCTCGGCGTCGACTTCCGTGGCCGGTCGGTGGCCGAGCGGTTGGCGACCCGCTGGCCGGTGACGATGCGGCTGGCGTTGACGGCCTGGGTGATCCAGGTGGTGATCGGTGTCGGCCTCGGCCTGGTCGCCGGGTTGCGGAAGAACACCTGGATCGACCGTGGTGTGCTGATCCTGACGATCCTGATCGCGTCCGTGCCGATCTTCGTGATGGCGGTGACCGCGCAGCTGGTGTTCGGGGTCAAGCTGTCGCTGCTCCCGATCGCGGGTGTGACGGACGGCTGGCCGACGTCTTACTTGCTGCCGGCAACGGTTCTGGCGGTCTACGGACTGGCCGCGGTGGCGCGGCTGACCCGGGGCAGCGTGGTGGACACGCTGAGCTCCGACTTCGTCCGTGCGCTGTGGGCGAAGGGCCTCAGCCGTCGTCGTGTGATCGGCGTGCACGTACTGCGGAACTCTGCGATCCCGGTGCTGACCTACCTCGCGATCGATCTCGGCGCGTTGCTGGGTGGGGCGGTCGTGACCGAAGGCATCTTCAACCTGCCCGGGGTCGGCCAGTTGCTGTTCGAGTCGATCCGGGTGCACGAAGGGCCGACGGTGGTCGGCATCGCGACCGCCCTGATCCTGATCTTCCTGCTGACGAGTGTGGTCGTCGACCTGCTCAACTCCCTCCTCGACCCGAGGATCCGCCATGACTGATGCTCTGACACCGACGCCGCGCACGGTCGATCAGATCGCCGCGGGCGCTGAGCAGGACGCGCTCGTCAGCCGCGGTGTCTGGGCGACTGTTCGCCGGCGCGTGCTCTTCTGGCTGCCGCTCGCGGTGCTCGCCGTACTCCTGCTGATGGCGCTCGTCCCGCAGCTGTTCACCAGCACCGACCCACGCGCATGCGACATCTCCGCGAGCGCCCGCCCGTCGTCGGCCGGCCATCCGTTCGGCCAGGATCTGCAGGGCTGTGACGTCTACGCGAGCGTCGTGCACGGCGCCCGCGCGTCGCTGTCGGTCGGCCTGGTCTGCACGTTGATCGCACTCGCCGTCGCCCTCCTCGTCGGAACCGTTGCCGGGTACGTCGGTGGCTGGGCGGACTCGGTGCTGGCCCGGTTGACCGACGTGTTCCTCGGATTCCCGTTCCTGCTCGGTGCGATCGTCGTACTGAACAGCCTCGGCGAACGATCGGTCCTGTCGGTGTCGCTGGTCCTCGCGGTGTTCTCCTGGCCGACGCTGGCGCGGATGGTGCGGACGACGGTCCGCGCGACCCGGCACGCGGAGTACGTCCAGGCCGCGAAGGCGATGGGGTTCCCGACCAGCCGGATCCTCAGCCACTACGTGCTGCCGAACTCGATCGGCCCGGTGCTCGCGGTCGCGACGCTGACCGTCGGCGGGGTGATCGTCGCGGAGTCGACGCTGACCTTTCTCGGCCTCGGGCTGCGGGCGCCGTCGATCTCGTGGGGTCTGCAGCTCGCCACCGCGCAGTCGCGGTTCCAGCAGGCGCCACACACCCTGATCTACCCGGCGATGTTCCTCGCCGCGACGGTACTCAGCCTGATCACCCTCGGCGACGTGCTCCGCGACGCGGTGAACCCGAAGGGACGCTCCTGAATGCCCACCTACGAACAGAACGGACGCCGCCTTGTCCTTTGACATCGAGACCGCTCGCCAAGCTGCCCCCGCGATCGAGAACTGGCTCGAGTACCAGCGCCGCTACCTCCGGACGCCCGGAGTGCAGGCGGCGGTCCGGGCCGGCGACGAGGTCGTCCTCTCGGCAGCTCTCGGTCACAGCGACGAAGTCGCAGGAACGCCGCTGCGGACCGATCACCTGTTCCGGATCGCCTCGCACAGCAAGACCTTCACCGCGACCTCGATCCTGCAACTCGCCGAGCAGGGCAAGGTCCGGCTCGACGACACGGTCGAGACCTACGTCCCGGAGCTGGCCGGCAGCGACCTGGCGACCGTCACCGTACGCGAACTCCTCGGCCACCAGGCCGGCGTGATCCGGGACGGCGTCGACAAGGACTACTGGCAGCTGATGGATCCGTTCCCGGACCGGGCCGCGCTGATCGAGCTGTGCCGGTCCGCCGGCCGGGTGTTCGAGCCGAACGAGTACTTCAAGTACACGAACATCGGCTACTCGCTGCTCGGCCTGGTGATCGAGTCCGCGAGCGGGTCGACGTACGGCGAGTACGTCGCGAAGAACATCGTGGACCGGCTCGGGCTGCCGAACACCGGCGCCGAGTGGGACCCGGCCCGGGCCGGTGAGTACGCCGCCGGGCATACCGGGCTGCTGGACGGGTACGACGTACGCGAAGTCATCCCGCACGTGGACACCCGGGCGATGGCCGCGGCCACCGGGTTCTACTCGACCGCCGAAGACCTGACGGTGTACGGCGCCGCGCACTTCGTCGGGGCGGACGAACTGATCGGGGACGCGAGCAAACGGCTGCTGCAGCGCGACGAGAGCCTGGTGAACGCCAACGGCCGCGAGATCGGGCGCTACGGCCTCGGGATGGACATCGTCACGATCGGCGGGCGACGGCTGGTCGGCCACAGCGGCGGGTACCCGGGCCACATCACCCGGACCTTCATCGATCCGGTCGACCGGATCGTCGTGTCGGTGCTCACCAACTGCATCGGCGGGCCGGCCGGCACGCTGGCCACGGGCGTCGTCAAACTGCTGAACCTCGCGGCGGAGCCACCGGCCGGTACGCAGGTGCCGAGCGACCTCGACGCCCGGCGGTTCTGCGGGAACTTCGCGAACCTGATGGGCGTGCTGAGCATCGCGCTGCTGGGCGGGCGGCTGGTCGCGTTCTTCCCCGCGGCGCCGGATCCGGCCGACAGCTACGAGGAGCTCCAGGTCGTCGACGAGAACACGCTGGCCGTCGTACCGGCGGCCGGGTACGGGTCGATCGGTGAGAAGGTCGAGTACACGTGGGACGCCGACGGGCAGCCGTCGCTGGTCCGGTACGGCGGGAGCTCCCGCTGGCCGGTGGCGGCGTTCCGGGCCCGCCGTACCGCGCAGATCGCTGGGGCTGTTCTTGGAGGCCGGGATGAGTGACGAGCCGTTGTCGGACGACGACTGGGAGGAGGACACCCGCCGTGCGGACTTCGTCGAGCAGTTCGCCCTGCTACGAGAGCTGGCGGGTTCGCCGCGGATGGAGGGCCGCGTCCTCGGCTACCTGATGGTGAGCAACAAGCCGTACGTCGCCTCGGCCGAACTGACCCGGGCGCTGTCGGCGAGCGCCGGGTCGATCTCGAGCGCCACCCGGCGGCTGATCGACCTCGGCTTCATCGGACGGCACGCCGTACCGGGAGACAGGAACCACTACTTCAAGGTCGAGGACGACGTCTGGGGCAGCTTCCTGGCCGGGGAGCGGCGGTCCCTCGGCAAGCAACGCCAGCTGTTCGACGACATGATCGCGGAGCTCCCGGAAGGGATGGCCGGTCCGCGCAAGCGGCTGAAGAACGCGCGCAACTACTTCGACTGGCTGGCGAAGTACCACCGGAAGATGCTCGCGGACTGGCAGGAGCACCGCGACAAGCTCGAAGCAGCGTCGGATCAGATGGAGGGCGAGTGAGCGACGAGGTACTGCGGTTCGAGGAGCTGACTGTCGACTTCACCGTGGGCGGTACGACGCAGCGCGCGGTGGACCGGGTGAGCTTCGGCGTCCGGCCGGGCGAGGTGCTCGCGGTCGTCGGCGAGTCCGGGTCGGGGAAGAGCGTCACGGCGCTGGCGGCGCTCGGCCTGCTGCCGCCGAACGCCACGGCCGGTGGCCGGATCAGCTTCGGCGGTGCCGACGTACTGTCGATGTCGCGGGCCGAGCTGACCGCCCTCCGCGGCCGTCGGATCGCGATGATCTTCCAGGATCCGTCCGGGGCGCTCGACCCGGTCTTCACGATCGGGTCGCAGCTGGTCGAGATGATCCGCGCGCATCAGCCGTCGCTGTCCCGGGGCGCGGCGCGGGACCGGGCGATCGAGCTGCTCGGGATGGTCGAGATCCCGGCGAACCGGCTGAAGTACTACCCGCACCAGCTGTCCGGAGGTCAGTGCCAGCGGGTGATGATCGCGATCGCGATGGCCTGCGACCCGGAGCTGCTGATCGCGGACGAGCCGACCACGGCCCTGGACGTGACCGTGCAGCAGGAGGTGCTCGACGTACTGCTCGCGATGCGGTCGAAGATCTCCGGTGCGATCGTGATCATCACGCATGACATGGGAGTGGTCGCGGACGTGGCGGACCGGGTGGTCGTGATGCGCAAGGGCTCGGTGGTGGAGACCGCCGAGGTCCACGAACTGTTCGACCGCCCGGCGGAGGAGTACACGCGGACCTTGCTCAACGCGGTCCCTCGCGGCGGCGCCCGCCCCCAAGCCGGCTCCGCCGGGTCGGCCGAGCCTGTTCGTGTGGTGCCGGCGTTGGCGATTGAGGACCTGGTGGTGGAGTATCGCGGACGCCGGGGGAAGCTCGTCCGCGCGGTGGACCATGTCGACCTGGAGCTCACCCCGGGCGAGATCACCGGACTGGTCGGGGAGTCGGGGTCGGGCAAGTCGACGATCGGGAAGGCCGTGCTCGGACTCGCGCCGATCACCGCCGGTGAGATCCGGGTCGGTGGGCAGGCGCTGAGTACGGCGTCGGCCGCGATCCTGCGGCGTACCCGGGCCGGGATCGGGGTCGTGTTCCAGAACCCGGCCGGTTCGCTCAATCCGCGAGCCACGATCGGGCAATCGGTCGGCGAGCCACTTGCCGTACACCGCGGGGTCCGCGGCGCCGAGCTCCGGACCCGGGTCGAGGACCTGCTCGACAGCGTCGAACTGCCCGGCGCCTGGGCAGGCCGGTACCCGCACGAACTCTCCGGCGGCCAGCGGCAACGCGTGTCGATCGCCCGCGCGATCTCCCTCGACCCGGCCCTGCTGATCGCTGACGAACCCACCTCGGCGCTGGACGTCTCGGTCCAGGCGACCGTCCTCGAACTGCTTCGGTCCATCCAGGAACGCCTGCACTTCGCCTGCCTGTTCATCAGCCACGACCTGGCCGTCGTCGACCAGTTGTGCGACCGGGTGGCCGTCCTCAGCCACGGCGCCCTGGTCGAGCAGGGGGGCCGCGAGTCGGTCCTGCGCGATCCGCAGGACGCGTACACCGTCCGCCTGCTGGCGGCGGCGCCGGTCCCGGACCCGCGCGAGCAGGCCCACCGCCGGGGACTGCGACTGGCGGGGTAGGTGGACGCCCGCGCACGCACAAGTCGCCTCGACGGCGCCGGAAAGCGCGTGCTGGGGGGACTTGTGCATGCACAGACGACCGGGATTGGAATTTAGTTGGACGTCCTAGTATTTTGGGGACCAGTCCCTAGGGAGGTCTGACTGATGGATGCCGAGCAGATCGCGGCCGGGCGTGACCGGTGGCAGCAGCGGTACGACGCCGCGCGGAAACGGGAGGCGGACTTCACCACCCTCTCCGGCACCGAGGTCGAGCCGGTCTACGGGCCGCCTGAGGGCGTCGACGACCCGCGGATGGAGCGGATCGGCTGGCCGGGGGAGTTCCCGTTCACCCGCGGTCTGTACGCGACCGGGTACCGCGGCCGCACCTGGACGATCCGTCAGTTCGCCGGCTTCGGCAACGCCGAGCAGACCAACGAGCGGTACCGGATGATCCTCAACGGCGGTGGCGGCGGCCTGTCGGTCGCGTTCGACATGCCGACGCTGATGGGCCGCGACTCCGACGAGCCGAAGTCGCTCGGCGAGGTCGGGCACTGCGGGGTCGCGATCGACTCGGCCGTCGACATGGACCGGCTGTTCAAGGACATCCCGCTGCAGGACGTCACGACCTCGATGACGATCTCCGGCCCGGCCGTCCCGGCGTTCTGCATGTACCTGGTCGCCGCCGAGCGCCAGGGCGCCGACATCACCAAGCTGAACGGGACACTGCAGACCGACATCTTCAAGGAGTACATCGCGCAGAAGGAGTGGCTGTTCCCGCCGGAGCCCCATCTGCGGCTGATCGGCGACCTGATGGAGTACTGCGCGACCACGATCCCGGCGTACAAGCCGCTGAGCGTGTCCGGGTACCACATCCGCGAGGCCGGTTCGACCGCCGCGCAGGAGCTCGCGTACACGCTGGCCGACGGCTTCGCGTACGTCGAGCTCGGCCTGTCGCGTGGGCTCGACGTCGACGTGTTCGCGCCCGGCCTGTCGTTCTTCTTCGACAGCCACCTGGACTTCTTCGAGGAGATCGCGAAGTTCCGCGCCGCCCGCCGGATCTGGGCGCGCTGGCTGCGGGACGTGTACGGCGCCAAGACCGACAAGGCGCAGTGGCTCCGCTTCCACACCCAGACCGCGGGGGTCTCGCTGACCGCCCAGCAGCCGTACAACAACGTCGTACGGACGGCCGTCGAGGCGCTCGCCGCCGTACTGGGCGGGACGAACTCGCTGCACACCAACGCACTCGACGAGACGCTCGCGCTGCCGAGCGAGGAGTCGGCGGAGATCGCGTTGCGGACACAGTCGGTGCTGATGGAGGAGATCGGGATCACGAACGTCGCCGACCCGCTCGGCGGCTCCTGGTTCGTCGAGGCGCTCACCGACGCGATCGAGGCCGAGGCCGAGCAGATCTTCGCGCGGATCAAGGAAATAAGCCCGGACGAGACGATGACCGGCGGGATCCTGCGCGGGATCGAGGACGGCTGGTTCATGGCCGAGATCGCCGACGCGGCCTTCGAGTACCAGCAGAAGCTGGAGAAGAGCGAGAAGAAGATCGTCGGCGTGAACACGCTCACCGACACGGTGTCCGGCGAGCTGGAGATCCTCCGGGTCTCGCACGAGGTCGAGGTCGAGCAGTGCCGGGTGCTCGCGGAGCGCAAGGCGCACCGCGACGAGGACCGGGTACGGCGTACGCTGTCGGCTCTGGTGGAGGCGGCCAGCGGCACTGGCAACCTGATCGAGCCCATGCTGGAGGCAGTGCGTGCGGAGGCCACGATGGGGGAAATCTGTCACGTTCTTCGGGAACAGTGGGGAGAGTACCGAGAGCCCGCCCGATTCTGAGGAGCCGCCGGCATCCGGCCAACCGGACCGTACTGCGGGGTCCGGCACGCTCGACGAGCGACCGGTGGTGGTCTGCGGCTCGAGCCGGACGATGGTCCGGGTGGTCACCGAACTGGTGAGTTCGGGCGAGCGGGTGATCGCGCTCGTCAACCCCGCGTCGCGGCACCGCGGCCGGATCGGTGAGCTGGGCGCGAAGGTGATCGACGCCCCGGTGATCAGCGAGTCGCTGCTCCGCCAGGCCGGCATCAACGCCGCCGACGACGGTACGCCGTCCGCTGCCCGCGCGCTGGTGCTGCTCGACACCGACGACGTCCACAACGTGCACACCGCGCTGACCGCCCGCGACATGGATCGGGACCTGCGGATCATCATGCAGATGGTGAACCCGCGGCTCGGCAGCCAGCTGAACAGCCTGCTCGGCGACTGCGTGGTGATCAACGGTCCGTCGCTGGCCGCGCCCGCGTTCGTCTCGGACGCGCTCGACGACGACGAGCTGACCTGGATGGAGCTCGGCGGCCGGATGGTGGTCGTCGGCGAGGCGGACCTGATCCGGGAGCCGCACCTGACCGTACTCGCCGACGCCACCTCGTCGGCAACGCCGGTGCTGCTCCCGGAACCGGACGACGAGGAGCAGCCAGACCCGACGTCCGCCGAGCCCGACGACCCGGAGCAGGCCGGCCGGGCGTCCGCCGGGACGGTCGAGGCGGAGCAAGCGGGCTCGACGGCCGCGGAGACGGCCGAGGGGGACGACGAGCCGAAGGTCGACATCGTGCTCGGGACCGGGATCCGGCCGGTCTGGTACGGCCGCCGGGTGCGCCCGGCCGGCTGGGCGAAGGCGGTCCGCGACGTCCTGGACAGCCGGGTCCGGAAGATCGCGGCGCTGATGGCGATGCTGATCGCGATCGGTACGGCGATCGTGCACTTCTTCGGCGGGATCGACTGGTGGCGGGCCCTGTACCTGGCGGCCGGTGTCGTCACCACGGCAGGCATCGACGACAACCGGTTCAGCGACGCGCCGCCGTGGGTGAAGGTCAGCGCGGTCGTCGTCCAGCTCACCGGGATCGTGCTGATGGCGCTGCTGACCGCGGTCGTCGTCGACTCGCTGATCGGCGCCCGGTTGTCGCGGATCATCGGCGGCGTCCGCGGTCGGCCGCGGAACCATGTCGTGGTCTGCGGCCTCGGTACGGTCGGCGCGCGGGTGCTGGAGATCCTGGTGGACCGGGGCGTCGCGGTGGTCGGTGTCGACCAGGACGACGACGCACCCGGCGTACAGGTCGCGCACCGGTTGAAGGTCCCGGTGGTGGTCGGGGACAGCAGCAACGAGGAGACGCTGCGGCTGGCCGGCGTACAGCACTGTCAGGCGATGCTCGCGATCACCGACGGCGACATCACCAACCTGGAGTCGGCGATGGTCGCCCAGGGTCTCAATCCGGACGCCCGGATCACGATGCGGATGTTCGACCACGACCTCGCGGACCGGGTCGAGCGGCAGCTGGGGCTGGGCAACAGCCGGTCGGTGTCGATGCTGGTGGCGCCGGCGGTCGCGGCCGCGGTCGGCGACAAGCGGCGCCAGGTACTCGTACCGGCTGGGCGCCGAGTGCTGCTGCTGACCGAGGTGGTCGTCGAGGCGGACTCGCACGCCGAGGGCCGGACCCTCGGTCAACTGAGGGAGGCCGGTGGCCTTCGGGTCCTCGCCCGGCAGACGTCGCACGGCCCCTGGGACTGGCAGCCGACCCAAACGGGTTTGGTGAAGGCAGGCGATCGGCTGGCCGTCGTCGGCACCCGTGCCGGCCTGGCCCGGCTGTTGATGGCGACCCGGGCGCAACGCCGGACCATGGCGTCGGAGAGGATAGGTTTGTGAACATGCGGAGTCTGCACGGAATGCGAGGCCAGCGGTGAGCCAGTCCAACTTCTCCCGTCCCGGGGCGGTCGACCTGTCGTCCCTCCGCAAGCCGGCCGGGGCTACGTCGGCTGCCGGCGGTGCTCCGGCAGCGGCCGGTGGTGGTGCCTACGCCCTCGAGGTCACCGAGGCGAACTTCCAGGCCGACGTGATCGAGCGCTCGCTGCAGGCCCCGGTCGTGGTCGAGCTGTGGTCGCCGCGGGCGCAGGGCGGCCTGGGCGACGTGCTGATCAAGCTGTCGACCGAGTACGCCGGGAAGTTCCTGCTGGCCCGGATCGACGTCGACGCGAACCCCCAGGTAGCGCAGGCGTTCGGCGTCCAGGCCGTGCCGGTGGTGATCGCGATCCTGCGGGGTCAGCCGGTCCCGCTGTTCCAGGGGGTCCTGGGCGAGCCGGAGGTCCGGCAGTACCTCGACCAGTTGCTGACCGTCGCGGTCGCGAACGGGGTCACCGGGCGCGCTGAGCCGGTCGGCCCGGTGGCCGAGGACGAGGCGGTGGCGGAGGATGCGCCGAACCCGCGGTACGAGGAGGCCGAGAACGCGGTCGCCGCGGGCGACCTCGACGGCGCGATCGCGGCGTACGAGGAGCTGCTCAAGGAGACGCCGAACGACGCCGAGGCGAAGGCGGGGCTGGCGCGGGTGCAGCTGGTCAAGCGCACCCAGGACGTCCCGGCCGACGTCCGGGCACGGGCCGCGGACAACCCGGCCGACGTCGAGGCGCAGCTGCTGGTCGCGGACGTGGACCTGATGGGCGGCCACGTCGAGGACGCGTTCGCACGGCTGATCTCGACCGTCCAGGCGACCGCCGGCGACGAGCGCAACGCCGTACGGCTGCACCTGCTGGAGCTCTTCGAGGTCGTCGGCGCGGACGACGAGCGCGTCGTGAAGGCCCGCCGGCGGTTGATGGCTGCACTGTTCTGACAGCCGAGGTGGCCGGAATCGGTCAGTGTGAATTCTTGTAGATCGTGCTGATCTGCTCTGAGAATTCTTTACATGAGCGCTGTCGAGTCACCGCCGCCGAGTCTGGAGGCACGGATCCACGGGCTGCTGCCGGTGCTCAGCCCGGCGCAGGCGCGGATCGCGGCCGAAGTACTGCGGGATCCGGCGGCGGTGGCGTCGTCGACGATCGGGCAGTTGGCGGCGCGTTGCGGTACGTCGCTGCCGAGCGTCACGCGGTTCTGCCTGGCGCTCGGCCTGTCCGGGTACGCCGAGCTGCGGCTGACGCTGGCGGCCGAGAGTGGTCGGACCAGTCACAGCTGGGAGCGGGGGACCGGGTCCGAGGTCGGACCGGACGACTCGCTGGACGACGTACTGCGGACGCTGCTGCGGACGGATACGCGGGCGCTCGAGGACACGGTTGCCGCGCTTGACGTCGGTGCACTCGGGCGGGCTGCGGCGGCGATCTCCGATGCGCGGCGGATCGATCTGTACGCGGTGGCGGGGTCGGCGGCGGTCGCGGAGGATCTGCGGTTGCGGCTGCATCGGATCGGGCGGGGCGCCAGTACGTGGAGCGATGTCCACACGGCGCTGGCCAGCTCGGCGTTGCTCGGCGCGGGTGACGTCGCGGTCGGGATCTCGCACAGCGGGGAGACGCTGGAGGTCCTGGAGCCGCTCACCAGGTCCGGCCGGCAGGGCGCGACGACTGTTGCCATCACCAACTATCCGCGGTCGCCGCTGGCGGAGGCGGCGGACATCGTCCTGATCACCGCCGCCCGTGACGTGACGCTCCGAACCGGGGGACTGGCCGGGCGGCACGCTCAGCTGCTCGTCCTGGATGCGCTGTACCTGGGCGTCGCCCAACGTGACTACACGCTTGCCGAACAAGCCTTCGACGCGACTGCCGACGCGGTCGCCGCGCACCGGCACCGCCCCTGACACACCTGCTCGACCGTCCTTTCGTTCGACCGCCTTCCGGAGGAGAGTTATGGAGAGCCCGCACCAGATCCTCGGTCCCAGCCGTCGCAGCCTGCTGCTCGGCGCCGGCGCGACCGCCCTCACCGCAGCAACCGTCACCGCATCCGCCGGTACTGCGGCTGCCGCAACCGCAGCTGCCACCGGCGCGGCTGCGGGCGTGCTGCCTGCTGATGTTGCCGTGCCATCGCCGGACACCCTGCCGTTGACCGGTGGGCCGGAGTTTCCGATCGGGTTGTTCTGGCCGCCGCACCCGTACGCGAGTACGGCGGCGCGGTTCGCGGAGATCAGGAACGCCGGGTTCGACTTCGTCATCTCCGGCAACTACGCGGGCGACGGCAACATCTTCCAGTACCAGCTCGGCCTGGCGCGCGACGCCGGGCTGAAGCTGCTGATCTCGGACGACATCCAGATCCGGAACATGTCCCGCTGGTTCTCGATCTCCGACACCACCACGGACTTCCTCAGCGTGACGCCGGCCGAGGCGCAGGCGCTCTACATCCGGGCCCGCGACGCGTACGGCCCGTACTCCTCCCTGGCCGGGTTCAACTTCTACGACGAGCCCGGCGCCGGGTGGTTCGGGACGCTCGCGAAGGCGTTGGCGATCTCGCGGGAGCTCGCGCCGCAGCTGCTGCCGTACGTCAACCTGCTCCCGTCCGACGACCCGGCGTACTACCGGAACTTCGTCGACGTGGTGCAGCCGTCGCTGGTCTCGTTCGACCGGTACCCGTTGCTGTCCGAGGGCCGCGAGGACGCGAACTACTTCCACAACTGGGCGATCGTCCGGGACGCGGCGCTGCACGGCGACATCCCGGCCTGGGTGTTCATCCAGACGCTTGCCTACAACAACCATCGCGAACCGACCGCGGCGGAGCTGCTCTGGCAGATCAACATCAGCCTCGCGTACGGCGCGAAGGGCATCCAGTACTTCACCTACTGGACGCCGGAGGCAGCCCGCGGAGAGGGGTTCGGCCCGGCGCTGATCACGGTCGACGGCCAGCGGACCTCGCGGTACTACGCGGCGCAGCAGATCAACACCGGCTGGCTGCACCCGGTCGGGCGGGAGCTGAAGCCGCTGGTGTCCGAGACCGTTGAGCACGCCAACGAAACGCCGCTACCGAACGGCGCGGTCGGGTTCACGCCGACGAACCTGGTGTCGGGCGTCACCGGCAGTGCTGTCGTGGTCGGTACGTTCCGGTCGCGGGACACGGCGTCGACGGACCGCTGGCTGCTGGTCAGCAACCGCTCGCACAGCAGCCGTGCCAAGGCGGTCGTCGTGGTGAACCAGCAGGCGGTCGGCTCGGTCGGGGTGTTCCAGGCGGCGCGGCAGAAGTACGTCTCGCAGCGCGTCGGGCCGGTGCAGGTCTCGCTCGCACCGGGCGCCGCGACGCTGATAAAGCTTGGCGCCAAGTAGTTCTCGGTTGGTGGGCTGTCCACGAGGCAGCCCACCACGTCAGGTGGGTTGGCCCGTGTAGATACCCATGGCGCGGAAGCGGAGCGCGGGGGCGGCGTACTCCTCGAGGGCGTGGGCGGTCCAGCCGATCATCCGGGCGATCGCGAACAGGGCGTCGCCGGCGTCGGGGCGGAAGTGGTACGCATGCATGATCGCGGCGATCGCGAGGTCGCTGTTCGGGAACGTGGGGGTGTGCTCGGCGATCGCCCGGACGCTGCCGACGATCGGGTGGTCGCCGAGGAGATCAAGCAGCACTTCGGCGCGCGGGTCGTGGTGCTGGTAGATCCGGTGCCCGAAGCCGGGGATCGGTTTGCCGGAGCGCAACTGGTCCGACAACGCCTTCAGCGGGTCGTGTTTCGCGCGGTCCAGGAACTCGTAAGCGAGGGTCGGGGCGGCGCCGTGGTACTGCCCGTCGAGCGCGCCGAGGCCGGCGGAGATCACGGCGTACAGGTTCGCGCGTGCGCTGGCGGCGACGCGGGCCGCGACGGTGGAGACCGCGAGACCGTGGTCGGCGAGCAGGATCAGTGCGGCGTCGAGCAGCTCCGGGCGCGGCTCGTCGTCGGAGAGCTTCGGCCAGAGCCGGGCGCCCAGTGTCGTTGCGCCGTACGCCGTCTTGCCCGGGAGCGCCGTCACCACCGTCCCGATCAACCGCCCCGCCGCAGCCGTCACCGAGCCCGGTGACAGGTCGAACCGCAACGGATCAGCGGCCCCCAACACGGCCACCGCCACCCGCACTCGATCCGTCAACCGAGCCCCTTCCGGCACCACCTCCATCCCCGCCCGAGCCAACTCCACCCCGTGCCGCTCAACCTCGAACACCCCACCAACATCCGGTTGATTGGTCCCCTCGGACACCCCGCCAACATCCGGTTGATTGGTCCAAAGGAGGGTGGCCACCTCGGCGACTGTCGCGGTGGTGGCGAGGGTGCGGGCAGAGTGGCCTCGGTAGTAGAGCTCGTCGTTCTCGAGGAGGGTCAGTTGGGATTCGATGCGTTCTACTACGCCGGAGTGTTCTATCGAGCGTGCGGCCAGGCGCTCCACCTCGTCGGCCGAGAAGAGGCTGCCGCGGCGGCCGCGGGCTCGGGTGCTGGTGAGCAGGCCTCGGCTGACGTACGCGTAGACGGTGGCGGGTTTGACCTGGAGGCGGCGTGCGACCTCGGCGGTGGTCAGGTAATTCTCGTCACCTTCGGCCGGCATTCGCGCTCCTCGCAGCATTCATATTGACTGGATCAATATTGACAATAGTTGATTGGCTGTCAACGCTGAAGATATGTCAACAACGATCACTGTTCCGCCCGGTCTGCGCAACGTCGTCGTCACCGAGACCACCCTCGGCGACGTCCGGGGTGACGAGGGGTTCTACCACTACCGGCAGTACTCGGCGATCGACCTCGCCAAGTCCAAGACGCTCGAAGACGTCTGGTACCTGATGTTCGAGGGCCGCCTCCCGACCGACGCCGAGCGCGCCCGGTTCGTCGCGGAGCTTGCCCCGCTGCGCGTCCTCCCCGACGAGGTCCGCGCCGTACTCCCAGCGATCGCCGCCGCCGGACCGACGTTCAATCCGCTCGCCGGCCTCCGTACGGCGCTCTCCCTGCTCGCGGCGGTTCGCGCCCTGCCGCCGCTCTGGGACGTGGACCCGGCCCGCCGGAAGGCCGACGCGATGCTCGTCTGCGCGGTGACGCCGACGATCCTCGCCGCGCTCTATCGCCTCCGCGAAGGGCAGCAACCGCTGGAGCCGCGCGCCGACCTCACCGCCGCGGAGAACTGGCTGTACCTGGTCACCGGCGAGGAGCCGACCGCCGTCCACACGACCGCGATCGAGCACTACCTGGTCTCGACCGTCGACCACGGCTTCAACGCGTCCACCTTCACCGCCCGCGTCATCGCGTCCACCGGCGCAGACGTGGTGTCGGCAGTAGCCGGAGCGATCGGTGCGTTCTCCGGTCCGCTGCACGGCGGCGCCCCGGACCGCGCGCTCGCCAGCCTCGACGAGATCGGTACACCGGACCGCATCGACGCATGGGTCCGGGCGAAGGTGTCGGCCGGCGACCGGATCATGGGCTTCGGGCACGCGGTGTACCGCACCGAGGACCCGCGCTCGCTGATGCTGCGCGACATCGCCCGCGGGATCGGCGGCGACCTGGTCGACTTCGCGACCACCGTCGAGCAGCGCATCGTCGACGTCCTCGCCGAACTCAAGCCGGGCCGCAACCTGTACGCGAACGTCGAGTTCTACGCCGGCGTCGTGATGGAACTGTGCGGCATCCCCCGCGCGATGTTCACCCCGACGTTCGCCGTCAGCCGCATCATCGGCTGGGCCGCCAACATCCTCGAACAGTCCACCGACCCCAAAATCATCCGCCCCGCCGCCTCCTACGTCGGCCCCCACCCACCAACCCCAATCCCCTGACCAACCGCCCCTTGCCCCTCAACTGGCGCGTCGCCCACCGACAATCCGACCAGACAACCCTCCACCTGCCCAGGCAACCCTCCACGTGCGCGGGTGACCCTCTACGTGCGCGGGTGACCCTCCACCTGCCCGGACAACCCTCCACGTGCGCGGGCAGGCGTCCATCCGGGTGGGCAACCCTCTGCTCGAGTGGGTAACCCTCCACCCGAGTGGGGGCCTTGGCGCTTCGGTGGGTGGGTTGGGGGAGGGGCGGCTGGGGGTGTTCGTGGCGATGCTGGAGGGGTTGCCCACTCAATTGGTGGGTTGCCTACCCAGAATCCGAGTGGGCGACCCTCCACCTGAGTGGGCAACCCTACTGCTCGAGTAGGCGACCCCTCCGCCTGTGCGGCGACGCCCTCCGTCTGTCTGAGTGGGCCACCCTCCGTCTGCGCGGGCAGTCGCCGATCCGGGTGGGGCAAACCTCCGTCTGCGCGGGCAACCCTCCGTCTGCAGGGGCATCCTCCGCCTGCACGGGGGCATCCTCCATCTGAGTGGGCAGCCCTCCAACCGAGCGGGCAAACGTCCGACGGAGCGCGCAGACCTCCAACGGAGCGGGCAAGCCTTCAACGGAGCGGGCAAACCTCCAGCGGAGCGGCAAACCTCCAGCGGAGCGGCAAACCTTCAACGGAGTGGCAAGCCTCCAGCGGAGCGGCAAGCCTTCAGCGGAGCGGCAAGCCTTCAGCGGAGCGGCAAGCCTTCAGCGGAGCGGGCAGAGCTCCAGTTCAGGGGGCGGCTGGTTAGGTGAAGTGCATGATGCCGTCGGTGACTGGTTTGAGGTGGAGGGAGAGGAGGTCGCGGGGGTAGTTCTGGCGGAGGCGCCAGGGGCCTTGGGTGCCTTGGCGGGGGAGGATGGAGGCGGCGCGGCGGATGTAGCCGGAGGAGAGGTCGACCACCGGGCGGGGTGGGGCGTCGTACTCGGCTGGGTCGACCTCGGGGCGGCAGGTGTGGGTGCCGGTGGCGGACAGGTGGTTGAGGAGGCGGCAGACGTACTGCGAGGTGAGGTCCGAGCGCAGTGTCCACGAGTTGTTGGTGTACCCGATGCACCAGGCGAGGTTCGGTACGCCGCTGAGCATCATGCCTTTGTAGACGAACGTGTCGTGCGGCGCGACCGACGAGCCGTCGACGGTGAGCTTGATGTTGCCGAGTGCAACCATGCGGAGGCCGGTCGCGGTGACCACCAGATCGGCCTCCAGCTCGGCACCGGATCGCAACCGTAGACCGGTCGGGGTGAACCGCTCGATCTCGTCGGTCACCACCGAGGCCGACCCGTCCCGCAGCGCCTTGAAGAGATCCGCGTCCGGGACCAGGCAGAGCCGCTGGTCCCACGGTTTGTACAGCGGCGTGAAGTGCGGATCGACCGGGATCGACGGCGGCAACTGCCGGGCCACGCCGCTGTTCAGCAGCCACGCCGCATGCGCCGGCCATCGCCGGAAAGCGCTGTAGAACAAGGTGCTCAGCGCAACGTTCTTGCCGCGGATCACCCGGTGGGCGAGGTTCTCCGGCAGGACCGCGCGAATGCGGTCGGACAGCCCGTCGACAGCGGGGCGGGACGCCACGTAGCTCGGCGAGCGCTGCAGCATCGTCACGTGCTTCGCCGTACCGGCCATCGCCGGCACCAGCGTGACCGCGGTGGCGCCGCTGCCGATCACGACCACCCGCTGTCCGGTGTAGTCCAGGTCCGTGGGCCAGTGCTGCGGGTGCACGATCCGCCCGCGGAACTCGTCCCGCCCCTCGAAGTCGACCACATGCCCCGCGTCGTAGTCGTAGTACCCGCTGCACACGTAGAGGAACGAGCAGGTGTACGTCGTGTCAGCGGTGTGCACGGTCCACCTCGCGTCCGCCGACGACCACGATGCACGGACGACGCGGGCGCCGTACCGGATGTGCTTGTCGATCCCGTACGCCGCTGCGGTCTCCCGCAGGTACGACAGGATCGACGGGCCGTCGGCGATCGCCTTCGCCGCTGTCCACGGGCGGAACGGGAACCCGAGCGTGAACATGTCCGAGTCCGACCGCACTCCCGGGTACCGGAACAGGTCCCAGGTGCCGCCGAGCGCAGCGCGCGCCTCGAGGACGGCGTACGTTCGGTCGGGGCAGCGGGTCTGCAGCCGGTACGCCGCTCCGATCCCGGACAGCCCCGCGCCGACGATCAGAACGTCGTAGTGCTCCATGTACTTCACGGTAATAAACATTCTCGCGCGGCGTTGTCGATTCCGTGTCGCGGCGATCGTCAGCAAGATGTCCAAGGAGAAGCTTTTAGACGAGGGAGCCCGAGATGGCGCAGTACATGTTCCTGCTGTACGACAGCGAGGACTGGTACGACAACCAGACCCGCGCGGAGTGGGACCAGGCGATGAAGCTGCACGGCGAGTTCGCGGCGGCGGTCGAGAAGGCCGGGGCACGGGTCCTCGGTGGCGAGGCGCTGGAGCGGTCCAGCACGGCGAGTACGGTCAAACAGCGCGAGGGCGCTGAGCCGATGGTCACCGACGGGCCGTTCATCGAGACCAAGGAGGCGCTCGGCGGCTTCTACCTGATCGAGGCCCGCGATCTCGACCAGGCGCTCGAGCTGGCGAAGCTCTGTCCGTCCGGCAACGTCGAGGTGCGTCCGGTGATGGCCACCTCCGACGAGGCCGCCCCACCGGCCTGACCATGCCGTCAGCACCGGGTACGTCGGCACCGGGTACGTCGGCACCGGGCGCGCCGGCCCCGCACGGCGTCGGCGTGCCCGGCGGGAACGGGAGCGCCCGGTGAGCGAGGCGGTCGAGGTGACGCGGGCGCTCGACCGGGCGCACCGGGAGTGCTGGTCGACCGTGCTCGCGTCGGTGGTGCGGGTGACCCGTGACCTCGACCTGGCCGAGGACTGTACGCAGGACGCGTTCGTGCAGGCGCTACGGACCTGGCCGGACGGGATCCCGGGGAACCCGGGCGGCTGGCTGAGTACGGTCGCGCGGCGGCTGGCGCTGGATCGGCTGCGGCGCGAGACGAACCTGCGCCGGAAGCTCCCGCTGCTGGTCGAGGAGCCGGGCGAGGCCGAGCTGCCGGCGGATCCGCTGCGGCTGGTGTTCACGTGCTGCCACCCGGCGCTGGCGCGGGATTCGCAGGTGGCGTTGACGCTGCGGCTGATCTGCGGGTTGACGACGCGGGAGGTCGCGGCGGTCCTGCTGATCGGCGAGGCGACGGCGGCCGCGCGGATCACGCGGGCGAAGAAGAAGATCGCCGCGGCGGCCATCCCGTACCGGATCCCGGCGGATCGTGAGTTGCCGGCGCGGCTGGACGTCGTGCTGACCGTCGTACATCTGGTGTACACGGCCGGCCATGTGGCGGCGGGTCCGGAGCTGACGCGGACCGATCTGACCGGGCGGGCGGTCGAGTTGGCGCGGTTGCTGGTGCGGTTGATGCCGGACGAACCGGAGCCGCAGGCGTTGCTCGGGTTGCTGCTGATGACCGAGGCGCGCGGGAATGCGCGGGTGAGCGCGGACGGCGAGCTGGTGTTGCTGGCGGATCAGGACCGTTCGCGGTGGGATCCGCAGTTGCAGGCCGAGGGGGTGTCGCGGGCGACTGCCGCGTTGCGGCGTGGGCAAGGAAGGTTCGCGTTGCAGGCGGCGGTTGCCGGGCTGCACATGACGGCGCCGAGCTGGGAGCGGACGGACTGGCGACAGGTGGTGCGGATGTACGACGCGATGCTGGTCAGCTGGCCGACGCCGATCGTGGAGCTCAACCGGGCGGCGGCGCACAGCCTGGTCCCGGGAGCGGATCTCACCGCGGTGCTGACCGAGCTGGATGCCCTGGCCGACGAGCCGGCTTTGGCGGCGTACGCCTATCTGCCGGCGACCCGTGCGGACGTCCTGACCCGGCTCGGTCGCCGGGACGAGGCTGCCGCGGCGTATCACCAGGCCATCCAACTGACCGCCAACGAAACCGAACGCCGCTTCCTGACCAGCAGGCTGAACGATCTCTAAGGCCGCGGAGCCCACAGCTGGTCGGCGTCGCCGGCTTCCAGGCGGCCCTTGTAGACGTCGATCTTGTGGTCGATGAGCTCGAGGCTGTCCTGGAGCTCCGCCAGTTGGGTGAGGATCTCGGAGCGGTGGGTCTCCAGCAACTCCAGCCGGTCCTTCTCGTTGCCGCGGCCGGCGATCACGAGTTCGGCGTACTTGCGGATGGTGCGGATCGGCATCCCGGTGGCGCGGAACCTGGTGCAGATCTTGATCCAGTCCAGGTCGGCCTGCCGGTACCGTCGGCGTCCGCCGGCCGTCCGGTCGACCGTGGTGACGACCAGTCCGGCGCGCTCGTAGTACCGCAGCGTGTGGACACTGACGCCGGTGCGTTCGGCGGCTTCGGCGATGCTGATCCCGCGGTGGTTGACTTCGAGCACGCTCTAAATCCTAGCGTGGTTCCATGACCACACTCCAGGCCACGGTGACCACCCGCCGGTACGTCGTGCTCGCGATCTGCTGCGCCAGCCTGCTGATCTCGGTGATGGACATCTCGATCGTCAACATGGCGTTGCCCGCGATCCGGGACGACCTGAAAGCCTCGACGGCCCAGCTGCAGTGGACCGTCGACGCCTACACCCTGGTACTGGCGAGCTTCCTGATGCTGGCGGGTTCCACCGCGGACCGGTACGGCCGGAAGCGGATGTTCCGGCTCGGCCTGACCGTCTTCGGGCTCGGCTCGCTGCTCTGCAGTCTCGCGCCCGGCATCGACGCGCTGATCGCGGCCCGCGCCGTCCAGGCCGTCGGCGGGACGATGCTGAACCCGGTCGCGATGGCGATCGTGGTCACGGTGTTCCCGGACCGCGCCGAACGGGCCCGGGCGATCGGCATCTTCGGCGCCACCGCCGGCCTCTCGCTGGTTCTCGGCCCGATCCTCGGCGGCGCCCTCGTCGACGGCCTCGGCTGGCGCTCGATCTTCTGGGTGAACCTGCCGATCGTCGTCGTCGCCGTACTCCTCGCCGGCCGGTACGTCCCCGAGTCCCGCGCCGCGCACGGCCGGCGCTTCGACCCGGTCGGCCAGGTCCTCGTCGTGCTGCTGCTCGGCGGCGTGGTGACCGCGATCATCGAGTCCGAGAAGCGCGGCTGGACCGCGCCGCCGGTCCTCGCGCTGCTGCTCGTCGCGGCGATCGCGGCCGTCGTCCTGATCCCGTACGAACGTCGCCGCGTGGAGCCGATGCTCGAACTCCGGCTGTTCCGCAGCGTCCCGTTCAGCTCGGCCGTCGTCATCGCGCTCTTCGCGTACAGCGGGTTCGGCGTGTTCCTCTTCGTCACCACCCTCTACCTGCAGAGCGTCCGGCACCTGTCCGCCCTGAACGCCGGCCTGAGCCTGCTGCCGGTCGGCCTGCTGATCTGCGTGCTGTCGCCGCTCACCGGCCGGGTGGTCGGTGCCCGCGGCCCGCGACTGCCGCTCGTGGTCGCTGGTACGGCGCTCACGCTGGGAGCCGCGGCTTCGCTCACGATCGGGTTGACCACCCCGCTTCCGGTCGTACTGGCGATCTTCCTGCTGTTCGGCGTGTTCCTCGGCGTCGTCAACCCGCCGATCGCGAACTCGGCGGTGTCCGGCATGCCGGTGTCGATGGCCGGTCTGGCGGGCTCGCTCGCCTCGGTCGGCCGCCAGACCGGTACGTCGCTCGGCGTCGCGGCGGCCGGCTCGATCGTCGGCGCGACCGCGACCACCGACCCGCGAGGGTTCGTCCGGGCGGCGCACGTCGTCTGGTGGCCGATGATCGCGGTCGGCCTCGTCGTCGTGGCGCTGGCCCTGATCGGCACCAGCCGCCGCGCCCGCCTCACGGTCCAGGAGCTGTAGGCGGCAGTCCGAAGTACGTCACCAGCGACGGTGTGCTGAAGACGTGGATGTGGGTGAGGCCGCCGGGTGTCGGCGTGAGTACTGCGATGCCGTACGGCTCGCCCTTGTAGTACGAACCGACCGCGGGCTGGCCGTTCGCGATGACCGGGATCATCCGCCAGTCGCCCGGCTCGCCGGCCGCGGAGACCATGACCTTCATGCAGGTCACGAGACCGCTGAACCAGGTCGTCGTACCGACCATCTCGAGGGCGGCGTCCGCGCGGAGCGCGCGTTCGAGCGCGGCGGTGTCGGCGTTCTCGAAGCCCGCGATGTAGTCCTCGAGCAACGCCCGGGCCGCGGGATCGGTGGGTTCGTAGACCTCGCCCTGGGTCGGTGCCGTCTCGTCGATCCGGGCCCGGGCGCGCTGCAGCGTGCTCTTCACCGCCGCGACCGAGGTGTCGAGCATCGTCGCGACCTCGGCGGCCGGGAACGCGAGCACCTCGCGGAGGATCAGGACCGCACGTTGCTTCGGCGGAAGGTACTGCAGCGCGGCGATCAGCGCCAGCCGCAGGCTCTCCCGGAGCGTGACGATGGCGGCCGGATCGTCGGCCACCCTCGACTCGGGGATCGGCTCGATCCAGCCGATCCCGTCCGGCGCCTGCGCCCCGACGGTGTCCAGTTCGGTGCTCGGGGCAACGATTCCGGACGGGAGCGCCCGGCGGCCGCGCTGCTCGAGCGCGGTCAGGCAGACGTTGGTCGCGATCCGGTACAGCCAGACCCGCACCGACGAGCGGCCCTCGAAGTCCGCCCACGCCCGCCAGGCCCGCAGGTAGGTCTCCTGGACGGCGTCCTCGGCCTCGTGCACCGACGCGAGCATCCGGTAGCAATGCGCCAGCAGCTCCTTGCGGAACGGCTCGAGGTCGGCGAACTCTTCCATCACCACTCCCTGCAGAACACTCCCTGAACCAATCACAGCCCCAGCACCTTCCGTCCCCACTGTCCCATCCGCGAGATCGCATCGTCGGCCTCCGGCGCGCGACCCGCCGCCATCTGGAACGTGTGCTGCATCTCCGCGAACACGTCGAGCCGTACGTCGACCCCCGCCTTCTCGGCCGCCTCCGCGAGCTGCCGCGCATCGTCGAGCAGTACCTCGTCCCCGCCGACCTGGATGTAGATCGGGCCGAGACCGGTGAGGTCGCCGTACGTCGGGTTCACGTTCGGGTCCCGCGGCGAGCCGTCCGGGCCGAGGAAGATCCGGGCGAGCCCGCGGACCAGGTCCCGGTGGAAGAACGCGTCCCGGTCGCGGTTGCTGTCGTACGTCGCGCCGTTCGCCTCGAAGTTGATCCACGGCGAGAACGGGAGGGCCCCGGCGGGTAGCGGCAGTCCGGCCGCGCGCGCCCTGAGCTGCGTGGTGATCGCCATTCCGCCGCCGGCCGAGTCGCCGGCGAAGACGATGTGTTCGGGTGCGATGCCCTGGTCCAGCAGCCAGCGGTACGTGTCGACCGCCTCGTCGACCTGGACCGGGTGGATGCGCTCGGGTGCGAGGGAGTAGTCGAACACGAGGGCGCGGGCGCCGACGGCCTTCGCGAGGTGGGCGAAGAGTTTGCGGTGCGAGTAGCGGGATCCGCCGATGTAGCCGCCGCCGTGCAGGCAGAGCAGGACCCGGTCGGTGGTCGCGTCGTGCGGGACGATCCAGAGGGCGGGGCGGTCGGGTACCGCGAGGTAGTCGACGTGGTCCGGCTCGGCGGTCAGTTCGGCCCAGCGGTGGTCGGCGAGTTCCCGGTCGACCTGGTCGCCCGATGGGGTGCGGGCGGCCTCCCAGTGCCGGCGTACAGCGTCTGATTCCTTGCTTGCCATGGTTCTGTTCCTTTCGCTTTGCCTGTATTGACCGGCTGGGGTGCGGAAAGGAATCGGTAGGTCGGTCCGGTGGAGCTGATCGGGCAGGGGATGGCAGGCGCCGTCTACGACCTCGGGGACGGGACGGGACGGTGCGGAAGGTGTGGTTCGAGCGGCCGCCGGAGGAGGTGTTGCCGTTGAAGGCGTTCCTGGACGAGTTGCCGGAGCCTGTCGCGCTGGGTGCGTTCGTGTCTGTGGTGGAGGCGCTCCGGTCGGTGCCGCCTGGGGTTCTTCGACATGTACTCACCGGGGGCGCGGCGGCTGGATGACGTGCTGACGGAGCGGTTCGTCGAGCTCGGGCACGACCGGGAGCGGATGCGGCTGTACCGGCGGGCGTACGCGATCGTCTCCCGCGACGATCTACGACGAGAACGCGGGCGACGGGCACTACCGGTGGTGCGTGGATCAGCTCACGAGGTGATGGGTGAGCCGTTGCTGAGGTTGTGGAGCTGGTCGGGGGCGGCCAGGAGCATCGGCAGGCGGCGCGCGTTCAGTGGGGACACCAGGCCGGCCAACTCGTCCGGCGCGCGCCACGAGATGGCCTTGATCTCGAATCCGTCCGGCTGCAGCCGGTCGATCAGCGACGGGTCGTGGATGCCGCCGTCGTACAGGATCTCGACCGCATCGCCCCAGCCCTCCCAGCGCGGCAGCCAGTCGATGGCCAGTACGCCGAGCAGCGGCAGCGCCGTACCGAGCTCCTCCTCCAGCTCCCGGGACGCACCTGTCGCCGGGTCCTCGTCGGGCTCGACCACACCGCCCGGCAACTCCAGGTCCTTCTTGTAGCTGACCTGGCAGAGCAGGACCCGGCCGGCCGTGTCCCGTACGACGACGTGCGCGATCACGCGCTTCTTCGGCAGCGTCGAGTCCATCAAGGCCGTCCAGCCCGTCACGGTGTCGGGCCGCGGATCGTCGGCGCGCATCCCGTAGATCGCGACGTCCCGGCGCTGACCCTCCACGAGCACTGCCCCACGTAGGACACCCTCACGCCGGAACCCGGACCGGATGGCGATCCGGGCGGACGAGTGCAGGTCGGGGTCGACCTCCACCTGCAGCCGCTCCAGGCCGAGCTCACCGAACGCGTACTCGGCGACGAGCCGCACAGTCCGCTCGGCCACCCCGATACCGCCGTCGAGCGCCCAGGTGACCAGGCCGACCCCTGGCCCCGTCTGGCGTACCTCGACCGTGCCAACCGGTTCGCTGGGCTCGACGTCGCTGCGCTCGACGTCGAAAGTCACCAACTGCCCGTTCGGCTGCGAAGGACGCAGCGTCAGCTCAGCATCTGACAGCGGATGTACGGCGGTCACGCCGTGAACGCTACCCGGTGAAGCGCAGGTACACCGTGGCCAGGGGTGGTACGGACAGCTCAGTGCTGGTGGACATCCCGTGCCACTCCGGCCCGTCGGCCTCGACTGCGCCGTAGTTGCCGATACCGGAGCCGCCGTACGGGTTCGCGTCGGTGTTCACGATCTCGTCCCAGGTACCGGCGTACGGCAGACCGAGGCGGTAGCCGTGATGCGGGATCGCGGAGAAGTTCGTGATGCAGGCGATCGTCGGCTCTCCGTCGTCGCCGTACCGGACGAACGAGAACACGTTGTTGCCCGCGTCGTTGGCGTCGATCCAGCTGAACTTGTCGGCCGCGTGATCGGTACGCCAGAACGCCGGGTTGTCCTTGTACGCGCGGTTCAGGTCGCGGACCAGGTCCTGCAGGCCCTTGTGGTCACTGTGTTCCAGCAGCCACCAGTCCAGCTCGCCCTTCTCCGACCACTCCGACTCCTGGCCGAACTCGCAGCCCATGAACAGCAGCTGCTTGCCCGGGTGCGCCCACATCATCGCCAGGAACGCGCGCAGGTTCGCCAGCTGCTGCCAGCGGTCGCCCGGCATCTTGCGCAGCAGCGAGCCCTTGCCGTGCACGACCTCGTCGTGCGAGAGCGGGAGCACGAAGTTCTCGGAGTACGCGTACATCATCGAGAACGTCAGCTCGTGGTGGTGGTACTGCCGGTGCACCGGCGCGTGCTCCAGGTAGCGGAGCGAGTCGTTCATCCAGCCCATGTTCCACTTGAAGCCGAACCCGAGGCCGCCGAGGTGCGTCGCGCGGGTGACGCCCGGCCAGGACGTCGACTCCTCGGCGACCGTGATCACGCCCGGCACCCGCTTGTACAGCGTGGCGTTCATTTCCTGGAGGAACGAGACGGCCTCCAGGTTCTCGCGGCCGCCGTACTGGTTCGGGACCCACTGGCCCTCCTGGCGCGAGTAGTCCAGGTACAGCATCGAGGCGACCGCGTCGACGCGCAGGCCGTCGACGTGGAACTCCTCGGCCCAGTAGAGCGCGTTCGCGACCAGGAAGTTCCGCACCTGGGGCCGGCCGAAGTCGAACACCAGGGTGCCCCAGTCGGGCTGCTCGCCGCGCCGCGGGTCCGGGTGCTCGTACAGCGGCGTACCGTCGAACCGGGCCAGCGCCCAGGCGTCCTTCGGGAAGTGCGCCGGCACCCAGTCGACCAGTACGCCGATCCCGGCCTGGTGCAGCCGGTCGACGAGGAACCGGAAGTCGTCAGGGTCGCCGAACCGCGAGGTCGGGGCGAAGTACGACGTCACCTGGTAGCCCCAGGAGCCGCCGAACGGGTGCTCCATCACCGGCATGAGCTCGACATGGGTGAAGCCCAGCTCGTTGACATAGGCAACGAGCTCGTCGGCCAGGTCGCGGTACGACTTGCCCTTCCGCCAGGAGCCGAGGTGCACCTCGTACACACTCATCGGCTCGGCGTACGCCTGCGCCTCCGCGCGGCGCTGGATCCAGGCGGAGTCGTCCCACTCGTACGACGACTCGTGCACGACCGACGCGTTCGCCGGGGGAGTCTCGGCCAGGTTCGCCATCGGGTCGGCCTTCTGCCGCCAGACGCCGTCCCGGCCGCAGATGTCGAACTTGTACCGGGTGCCCGCTCCGACGCCGGGAACGAACAGCTCCCACACGCCGGAGCCGCCGAGCGACCGCATCGGGTGCGCGCGGCCGTCCCAGAAGTTGAAGTCGGCGGTCAGCCGGATGCCCTGCGCGTTCGGGGCCCAGACCGCGAAGGACGTACCGGTGATCTGGCCGGCCGGGCCGTCGTACCGGCGGACGTGCGCGCCGAGCACCGTCCACAGCTGCTCGTGCCGGCCCTCGCCGATCAGGTGCAGGTCCACCTCGCCGAGCGACGGCAGGTACCGGTACGGGTCGTCGATCTCGGTCGCGGGCCCGTCGGTGTAGGTGACCTCGAGGCGGTAGTCCGGCACCTTGTCGATGTCCAGTACGCCGACCCAGACGCCGTCGTGCTCGTGCCGCAGGTCCAGCCGCTGCCCGTCGTACAGCACCGTGACGCTCTTCGCGAACGGCCGCAGCACCCGCACCGTGACCCCGTGCTCGCCGAGATGCGGGCCGAGCACCTGATGTGGGTCGTGGAACGTCCCGGCCACCAGTTGCTCGAGCGCCGTCCGGTCGACCGGCACCGCGGTCACCACAGGGGGATCGACAGCCACCAGGGGCTGCTCGAAAGCTTCACGCTCGCCCATCGAAAACCTCCTGCTGCTACTGCTCGGCTAGTTGGGCTGCGGCTGAGAGGGGGATCTGTAGCCAGGTAGGCCGGTTGCGGGCCTCGTAGAGGACCTCGTAGATGACCTTGTCGGCCAGGAACGCGTTCAGCAGTACGTCCTGCTCCCGGGCGTCGGTGCCGGCGACCTCGGCGTACCCGTCGCAGAAGGCGCGCTGGTTCCGGCTCGCCCACTCGGCGGCGCGGTACGCGATCTGCTGGTCGCCCTGGTGATCGGCCAGCAGCGAACGGGCCGCGTAGTCGAACGAGCGCAGCATCCCGGCGACGTCCTTCACCGGCGTGTCCAGCGCGCGCCGCTCGATCAGCGACTTGGCCGGCTCGCCCTCGAAGTCGATCAGCTTCCAGCCGTCGATCGTCCGCAGCACCTGCCCCAGGTGGAAGTCACCGTGGATCCGCTGCACGGTCACCGCCTGGCCGTACGCCGCGAGCGCGTCGAACCATCGACCGAGACCGGCCCGGTACGGCTCCAGCTCGGGGATGACCGATGCGGCATGATCCAGGCGGCGCTGCATCGCCGAGGCGTGCTCGACCAGCTTGGCCGGCTCCCAGATGTCGGTACCGAGCGCCTTCGCCAGCTCGGAGTGCACCTGCGCGGTGCTCGCGCCGAGCCGGTGCGACTCGGGCGCGAAATCGCCGCCGACCTCCGCGGCGTGCAGATCGGCCTCGGCGTACAGGTCCCGCACCGACGACGTCGCGAACGACCAGCCGTCGGTGGCGTTGCTCTGGAACGCCGTCAGCATCGCCAGCTCGCCCGCGTCGGTGCCGCCGCCGGCGCGTGGCCACCTGCCGCGCGCGGACCCCAGCACCTCCGGAACCAGCTCGGACCCGGCCTCGGTGAGCGCCGACTCGATCTCGACCCCCGGGTTGCTCCCGGGCTCGAGCCGGCGGAACACCTTCAGCAGCGCGACGTCGCCGAACACCAGCGACGTGTTGCTCTGCTCGACCGTGAGGACCAGCGACTGCGCATCCTCCGGCACCTCGACGGTGCGGTCCGGCGCCTGGACGGACTGGAACTCCAGCCCGTCCAGCCGACGGTTGTGCCTGATCCCGTCCAGCCAGTACGGCGTCGCTTCCTTGTCGTGCAGCGCGTCGTACACCCAGACCTCGGTGTCGCCGAGATCCTGCTCGGCCCACTCGCCGACCAGCGCGTGGCCGAGGTTCTCGGCCGGTTCGCGGCGGTAGCTGAGCGGCAGCTGGTACACCCGGATCGGGGACTCCGCCCCGGGTGGGCCCGAACAGTAGACGAACCCGATCCGGACCGCCGGCCAGGCGCCCGCGTCCGACAGCCAGGCCGACGTGGCCAGCGCTTCGACGTGAACGTCGTGTCCCTTCTCCCCGAACCACCGCTGGCTCGCGCAGAAGGACTGGACCTGGTCCAGATGGGAAGTCACTACATGCTCTCCTCGTGGTCAGCCGGCTTCGCCAGCCGGAACCAGTAGAAACCGTGGGCGCCGAGGGTCAGAAGGTAGGGCAGTTCACCGATCGTCGGGAAGTGCACGCCGCCGAGCAGTTCGATCGGCTCGACGCCCTCCCACTGCCGCAGGTCCAGCTCGATCGGCTGCGGGAACCGGGACAGGTTGTTGACGCACAGCACCACATCGTCGCCGAACTCGCGGATGTACGACAGGACGCTCGGGTTCGAGCCGCCCAGGTCGGTGAAGGTGCCCATCCCGAAGCAGGGGTGCTGCTTGCGGGTCTGGATCATCCGCCGGGTCCAGTGCAGCAGCGACGAGGCGTTCTCCATCTCGGCCTCGACGTTCACCGCCTGGAAGCCGTACACCGGGTCCATGATCACCGGCAGGGTGAGTTTGCCCGGTGTCGCGGTGGAGAACGAGGCGTTGCGGTCCGGGGACCACTGCATCGGGGTCCGGACCCCGTCCCGGTCGCCCAGCCAGATGTTGTCGCCCATGCCGATCTCGTCGCCGTAGTACAGGATCGGGGAGCCGGGCAGGCTGAGCAGCAGCGCGGTGAACAGCTCCATCTTGTTGGTGTCGTTGTCCAGCAGCGGCGCGAGCCGGCGGCGGATGCCGATGTTCGCCTTCATCCGCGGGTCCTGCGCGTACTCGCCCCACATGTAGTCGCGCTCTTCGTCGCTGACCATCTCGAGGGTGAGCTCGTCGTGGTTGCGCAGGAAGATGCCCCACTGGCAGGTGTCCGGGATCTCCGGCGTCTGCGCCAGGATCTCGGAGATCGGGAACCGCGACTCCCGCCGTACGCCCATGAAGATGCGCGGCATCACCGGGAAGTGGAAGGCCATCTGGCACTCGTCGCCGCCGGAGTCCCGGTCGCCGAAGTACTCGACCACGTCGGCCGGCCACTGGTTCGCCTCGCAGAGCAGGACGCGGTCGCTGTAGTTCGCGTCCACCTCCTTGCGGACCCGCTTGAGGAACTCGTGGGTGCGCGGGAGGTTCTCGCAGTTGGAGCCCTCGGTCTCGAACAGGTACGGCACCGCGTCCAGCCGGAAGCCGTCCACGCCCAGGTCGAGCCAGAACGTCAGCGCCTCGAGGATCGCGTCGCCGACGGCCGGGTTCTCGAAGTTCAGGTCCGGCTGGTTGGAGTAGAACCGGTGCCAGAAGTACTGACCGCGGACCGGGTCCCAGGTCCAGTTCGACGTCTCGGTGTCGACGAAGATGATCCGGGCGTCGGCGTACCGGTCGTCGGTGTCGGACCACACGTAGAAGTCGCCGTACGGGCCGTCGGGGTCTTCCCGGGACGCCTTGAACCAGGGGTGCTGGTCGGAGGTGTGGTTCATCACGAAGTCGACGATGATCCGGATGCCGCGCGCGTGTGCCGCCGCCATCAGTGCGGCGAAGTCGGCGATCGTGCCGACCTCCGGCATCACCCCGGTGTAGTCGGAGATGTCGTAGCCACCGTCACGCAGCGGCGACGGCTGAAACGGGGGTAACCAGAGACAGTCGACGCCGAGCCACTCGAGATAGTCGAGTTTCTCGGTCAGGCCCTGCAGGTCGCCGATGCCGTCGGCGTTCGAGTCCTTGAAGGACCGCACGAGGACCTCGTAGAAGACGGCCCGCTTGAACCACAGCGGGTCACTCTTCGTCAGTCCGTGGTGCTGCTCCGGCAGCATGTCGGTCACGCTCACCTCCATCGGGTGTCTCCAAACCTAGTTCCCGTACCCCGATCGGGCGCACCTAAAAGGGGGAAGGGCAGTGCACTGAACCCGGACTGCTCCGGGGATACCGCGGCGAAGTGGTGACGCCGGCGGTCGGACGGTCCCGCAAGGCGTTCAGCACAGTCTGGCGGCCCTTTGCCAGTACAAGCAAATAGGGCTCGCGATCGGTCCACACTGCGATTCGATGACGGACCGGCTCACCGGTTCCGGTCGCGCTCCCCGCGCTCCTTCGAGGCCTGCTGCCCCGCCCCACCGCGACGGCCGCCACCCCGCCGGCGCATCGCCCCGCGGAGATTCACCGACTGCAGACCCGGATAGGCCTCGTCAGCGTTGACGCCCCGCCCCTCTTGTCCTTCACCCGCAAGGATCACGGCATCCGGCGTCAGCACCTCGCCCGACCCCTGCGGATCACCTGCCGCAGCGACCTCGTTCTCACTCATTGGCCGGCCTCCACGGTGACGGTCAGTTGCTCGGGTACGCCGAGCTCCTCGGCGAGGAGGGCGATCGCGTCCTTCAGGTCCGCGATCGCTGCCTCGCGGGTGTCGCCCTCGCCGTTGGCGAAGGCGTTCGGCGTCAGGGCGGCCGCGGCGTACCAGTCGCCGTTCTCGTCCTGGTCGACGGTGAAGGGCAGGGTGATGTCGCGCTGCACGGTCCGCCTCCTCGCGGTGCTTGTCTGCTGCGATGGTAGGTCCGCGCCGGGGTCGTCAGTCGCGCGGATCCGCCGACTTGCGCGGGCGGCGCGCGTACTTGGTGAAACCGGCCCGCTCGGCGTCGGCTTCCGTGCGGAACCAGACCTCGGGTTTGGTGCGGCCGTAGTACGGCGAGTCCGGGGTGTGGAAGAGCATGGACTGGGCGTTTCCCTTGATCGTGAACCCGTCCGGCGGCCCCTGGTGCGGCACGGCGTCCGCCGATCCGCCGCCGTACCTCCCAGCAGCTCCCTCAGCCGAGGCCCGCACGTCGTCGAACAACGTCGGCTCCCCACCCATCAACTCCGAAAACCCAACAGAACCTGCCCCGCCAGACACTCCAGCCGCCTCCGGCCGGGAGTTGGTGCTGGCCTCGTCCGCGCGAGCCGTAGTCGGCTGCGCGGCGGGCGACTCGCTTGTCCGCGCGGTCGCGGTCGCCACCGGCTCCGCCGGGTTCGCGAGAGGTGCGGGCGTGGAGCGCTCCGCTGGGGGAGCTGCTGCCGCCTCAGCCGGGCTGTTGCGGGCGGGGGTGGGAGTTGGTGGAGGTGTGGGGGTGGAGCGATCGGCTGGGGGAGTGGGGGGTGTGGGGGTGGAGCGGTTGGGTGGGGGTGTGGGGTGGGGGGAAGGGGCTGGGCGGCGGCGGTCCAGGAGGAGCCAGGTGATGGTGGCGCCCAGGAGGAAGGCTAGGAGCGAGCCGAGCCAGTTGTCGCGGAGGAGCCAGCTCATCAGCGGGTGCCTTTCGTCGGGCGGAGGCGGTGCACCAGCCACGCGGCTGCGCTACCGAGGACGAACGCGACGAGGAGCAAGACCCAGACCTGTGCGAGCAGCCAACCCATGGAATCCCCTAGAGAAGCTATGGACCACGGTGACCCTACTCCTGCGGGCACCGCGATCGAGTTTTCAGGTGTACTACCGCGGCCGGATCTCGACCCGCCGGTTCGCGATCCGCCCGGCGCCGGTGGTGTTGGACGCGATCGGGAACGCCTCGCCGTACCCGTTCGCGCTGATCCGCCCAGGGGCCACGCCGAGCCGCACCAGTTCGGCCTTCACCGTGGCGGCCCGGCGTTCGGACAGCGGCAGGCTGGTCGCGGGGGAGCCGAGGTTGTCGGTGTGACCCGCGACCTCGATCGGTACCGTCGTACAGGACTTCAGCAACGCCGCCGCCTTGATCACGGACGGCTTCGACGCGTCGTTCACGATCGACGTACCGGACAGGAAGTTGATCGGGTACTGCCGGGTGAACTGCGCCAGCCGGGTCGGGAACGTCCGGCACGGCTCGTTCACCGCGGTCTTCGGCTGCGTGGGCAGCACCAGCTGGTCCGCGACCACCGCGCCCGGCACCGCCTTCGCCGCGGCCCGTCCGACGGTCGCCTTGGTCGCCTGGTCCGGCACCTGTCCGGACAACGTCAGCGTTTCCCCGTCGTACCGCACCGAGGCGTCGCCGGTGCCGATCGCGAGCGCCCGCAGCAAGGCGGTCAGCGCGGTGGCGTCGTCGAGACCGTTCGCCGGGTCGATCGTCGTCCGGTCGTCGTACTCGCGGTTCGCCCCGAGCACCTGCTGTACCTCGGCGCCGATCGCGTCCTTGACCGCCTGGCTCCGCACCGGCGCCTGCACCCGGATCGACCGGTCCGTCCGCCCCACCTCGAACGCCGGTACGTCGGCCTGCACCGGCGCACTGGTCGACGAAGAAGCGGACGTAGGACTCGGCGTACCGCCTCGGGCCGGACCGGACTGCCCGTTCTCGACCCGCACCGACCGAACCCCGTCGACCCTGGCGACGACGTCCCGGACCGCGGCCTCGTCGACCCCGACGGGAACCGCGACGTGCGCGTCCCGCCCGTCGAACTCGACGGAGCTCGTCTCGATCCCACGCGCCTTCAACGCGGCCTCGGTCCGCGCGCGCAGATCGTCCTCGGTGGTGCCGGCGCGGGCCGGGACCAGCACTGCGGTCAGTAGTACGGGCACCGCGAGGGCCGCGAGCAGCCAGCTGACGAGCGGCCGTCGTACGGGACCGGGCACTGTTCCTCCGTGGATGCGGTCAGAGTGGCCGTGCGCGAGGAGAGTACTCCGCTTGGCGTACCGACCGCACACTCATCGGCCGAACGTCGCGAGGTTTCCTGAGGATTTCCTGTCCTGTCTCGGACAGGACGCATATGTGCCAGCCCGGTGCGCAGTGAATCACTTGACTTAGTTCGCGGCCTGAACAGTACTTGTGGCGGGCCGGTTTCGACTGGGAGGGGCTTGCCGTGATGCCGATCGCTGCTGGGCCGGAGGACAGGCCGTCCGATTCGTCGCTGATCATCGGGGTGGCCGCGTCCACCGCCGAACGTGTCCACCTGGCCCGCCTGCTGGGCGGGGCCGACGCGCTGCTGCTGGTGTCGAACGCCGACCAGGCACGCGCGTTCCTGGAACTGACCGGTGCCGCACCGGAGATCGTCACCGCTCCGGAACCTCCACAGATCAAGGCGGTCCCGGAGCCGATCGCCGAACTGCAGCTCGACGTCGGCCGCCGCGTGGTCCGCTGGAAGGACCGCGAGCTGCCACTGACCCGGCTCGAGCACGACTTCCTGCACTGCCTGGTGGCGGAACCCGGGCGGGTGTGGACGTACCAGCGTCTGCACCACGCGGTCTGGGGCAACGAGCACCTCGGCCACGGCTCGCACATCCACTCGGTCGTCAAACGCTTGCGACAGAAACTCGCCAACCTCGGCGCCGCCGTCACCATCCAGGCCGTCCGCGGCGTCGGCTTCCACCTCCTCCCGACCACCTGATCCTCGCGGAACTTTTCCGCACCAGCTGACGGAGAAGTTCCGCCGTACAGGGCTCGGCCCCCGAACCACACGATCCGGGGGCCGAGCTTTTCGTACTACCTGCCTACTTGATCGACTTCAGGGCGAAGTCTTCGACGACGGGTGTCCCGTTGACCAGCTTGGTGGTGCGGGTCTGGGGCTTGTAGCCGTCCTTCGCGGCGATCAGGGTGAGCGGGTTGTTGCGACGGTCGAGCCAGTACGCGTACTTACCGTCCTTGTCGGTGATGAACGTGTACGACTGCGCCCACGAGTCCACCTCGACGATCGCGCCCGGCAACGCAGCCGACGCGCCGGCCGAGCTGACGCCGGTGACCGTGCCCATCAGCTTGCTCCAGGTGGTCGGCGGCGTGACGGTCATCGTCACCCCGACGGCCGGGACGGAGTACGGCGTGTTCTCGCCGATCGTCACGGCACCCGTGTAGGCACCGGGCTGGTCGACGCTCGCGGAGAGCGTGACCTTGACGGTCGTCGACTGTCCCGGGGCCAGCGTGGCCGCGGTCTGGTCGAGCGACATCCAGCTCACGTCTGCCGACGACTCCGTGCAGTCCTCGAGACCCGGCAGGGCCTCACTGTCCGCGGTCGCCGTGAAGCCGCCGGACGAACCGCCGACCTTGTAGAAGCCACACGCCGCGCCACCGCGGTACCGCGGCAGGTTGGCGTTCGGCAGTGCCGACCAGGTCTCGGCCGACGGGTCGTAGGCGAACCCGGCGTTGGTGACCGCACCGGCCTGGACGCCGCCGACGATCAGCAGCTTCCCGCCGGCGACGGCGTACGACGCCGCCCAGTGGTCGGCCGGGGCGTCCGCGATCGCGGTCCAGGAGTCTGCTCCCGGATCGTAGACGTACGCCGACTTGAGCGAGTTCGTGCCGTCGTTACCACCGGCGCAGTACAGCTTGCCGTCGATGGCACCGCAGGACGCGAACGCGACCGACTGCGGGTAGTTCGCCAGCGTCTGCCAGCTGTTCGCGTCGGCGTCGTACCGCACCACGGTGTTGCTCATCGGGGTGCAGTTCGCGGAGGTGCAGCCGCCGACGGCGTACAGCTTGCCGTCGAGCACGGCCTGGCCGGCGGCGGCCCGGGGTGCCGGGTTGGCCGCGACCGCGGTCCAGGCGTTGGCAGCCGGGTCGTACGACCAGGTGTCCGCGGCCGGGCCGGAGGCTCCCCAGCCGGAGCTGGCGACGATCTTGCCGCCGACGACGCCGACGGTGATCGCGTTGCGGGCGTCCGGCAGCGGGGCGATCGCGGACCAGGCGAGCGCCGCCGGGTCGTACACGTAGCTGTTCGCCGTCGACGCACTACCGTTGCCGCCGGCAATCGAGTAGGTCTTGCCGTCGAGGCTGACCACCCGGTTGTCCATCACGGTCGCCGGGTAGTCGGCGATGTCGGTCCACGGAGCCGCCATCGGCTTCGCTGTCGCCGGAGCCGAGCCGGTCTTGCCGGACAGCATCCGGGCGAACGACGTGTCCACCGCGAGCCGCTGCAGCGGGGCGCCGGCCCCGTTCTCCACCTCGGCCTTGGTGGTCTTGCTGCCGTTCGCGTTCTCCAGGACGAAGCCGCTGTTCTTCTCGCCGAACTTCACGTCGACCGGCGCGCCACCGGTGTTGGTGACCTTGAACGACTTGGTCACCTTGCCGGTCGGCAGCTTCAGGCTGCCGGAGATGCTGCCCGGCGTGACGGCCAGCCGGCCGGCCTTCAGCGTGTAGTCGGCGGTCGTGGCCCAGTCCGCCTCGACCCCGACGGTCGCGGTCGAGCTGACGTAGTTGCCGGCCTTGGCGGTGAAGCCCTGGTTGCCGTCGGTCGACGAGTACAGCCAGTAGAAGCCGTCGTTCAGGCCGGTGTCCTCGGGCGTCGCCACGGTGGTCGCGCTCTCGGTGGTGCCGTCATGGGTGACGACCGCACCGTTCACGAAACCGTTCGTGTTGGCGTCCTTGACGTTGCCGACGACGATGCCGCCGCCGGTCGGCACACAGGTGACCTGGCTGCCGATCAGGACGTTGTCGATCTCCCACCACCAGGCGTACTTCGCCTCGTAGTAGTGGAACCGGACCTGCACGTTGGCCTGTCCGGCGGCCTGCGGGATCGCGATCTCCTTCTGGCCGGTCGCGTTCGCGGTCTGCTGCAGCACGTTGGTCCAGGTGGCACCGCCGTCCAGCGACAGGTCCACGTCGGCCTTGTCACCCAGCCGCTTGAAGTCCTGGTTGAACCGGATCACCGGAGCGGCGACCGAGGTCAGGTCCACGACCGGGCTGACCAGCGAGGTGTCCTGCTGCCCGCCGCTGCCGTACTTGTCGCTGTCCGCGATCGCGAAGTTGCCGCTGCCGCCGGACGTGTTGCCCCGGTTGCCCGGGTTGTCGAACTTCCAGACCTGACCGTTGCTCTTGTTGTCGACAACCGTCCAGCCGTTCGGCGCGGAGGTGCCGTCGAACGTCTCGTAGACGCCGTCCGAGCCCCACTTGTAACCGGGCGCGGTGGTGCACGAGTTGGCGTCGGCCGGGACCGAGATGTTCTGGGTCAGGTTGCCGCTGCCGACCGTGATCGGCTGGCTGACGGCCGCGTACCCCGGGTACTTCGACTCCACCTTGAGCGAGTACGCCGCACCCGACGGGACCTTCAGGCTGTACCGGCCGTTGCTCGGGGTGGTGTAGTCGAACACACCACCCGGACCCTCGACCGACACCTTCGCGTACAGCGGCCAGCCGTGGCCGGAGCCGTCCGTGACGGTACCGCCGACGCTCACCTGCGGAGTGCTCGCCAGGGCGAAGTCCTTGGTGGTGGTCTGACCGGTCGTGATGGTCGCGGTCGCGGTGGCGGTCTTGTACCCGAAGGACGAGACCGTCAGGGTGTAGTCGCCGGCCGGCAGTACGGACGAGAACGCGCCGTTGCTGCTGGTGGTCAGCGTCTTGTCGGGCTGACCGGCGGCCTTGATCGTCACGCTCGCACCGGCCAGCGCGGCACCACCGGTGGCGGCGGTGACGGTACCGGACAGTGTGCCGGTGTCGCCGATCGGCGCGGCGCCGACCAGTGCCAGCGCGTCCAGGCGGCCCTGGCCGAAGACGTTGTTGTTCGCGTCGGTGCCGCCGCACTGGCTGTCCGGCGTGTCGATCGCGGTCTGGTTCAGCAGCGCGCGGGTCGCGGCCACGTCCCCCTTGAGGGCCGGCGACGCGGACCACAGCAACGCCACGGTGGCCGTCAGGTGTGGTGTGGCCATCGACGTACCGTTGAAAGCGCCGTACGTATTACCTGGCAGGCTGGAGCGGACGTTCACACCCGGGGCCGAGATGTTCGGCTTGATGGTCCCGCCCTGACCAGCACCGCGGCCGGAGAACGACGCGATGTTGTTGTTGATGTCGTAGGCGCCCGCCGAGTAGTTGCTCGTCAGGCTGCCTGGCGACCCGGAGCTGTTACATGCCGAGCCGCTGTTGCCGTTGGCGAACGCACCGAAGATCCCGGACGCGGTCCAGGCCAGGGTGATGTCCTCCATGAACGGGTCGTTCGACGGCAGCGTGGAGCCCCACGAGTTGTTGATGACGTTCGGGCGCTTGCTGGCGTCCGGGTTCTGGCCCTGGAGGTCGGTCGGCTCAAGCATCCACTGGCCGGACGAGATCAGCGCGGCGTCGCTCGGGCAGCAGCCGTTCGCGGCGATCCACTTCACGCCCGGGGCGACCCCGATCTGGTTGCCCGCGCCGTCGTCGCCGACCATGGTGCCCATCGTGTGGGTGCCGTGGCCGTTGCCGTCGGACGGTGCGTTCGGCGAGGTGCCGGCCGCGTCGAACCAGTTGTAGTTGTGGTTGAAGGTGCCGTCACCGTTGTTACCGCGGTACTGGTGCACCAGCGCCGGGTGGTCGTACTGCACACCGGTGTCGATGCTGGCGACGACGATGCCCTCGCCCTTGTCGCCGTACTGCGACCAGACCTGGTTCGCCTTGATGTTCGCGACGCCCCACTCGACCGACTGGACCGCCTTCTCCTGCTGGCCGGGCGTGACCTTCGGTACCTCGATCTGGACCGGTGCGTACAGGCCCTCGACCTCGGAGTGGGTGGCCAGGTCCTGGGCGAGGGCGAGCGAACCGTCCTGGATCCGGATCGCGTTCGTACCCCAGAACGCCTGGTACTTCACGTGTTGCGCGTCCAGGTCGGCGCGGATCTTCGCCTGGCTGTCCGCGGCGGCCTTCTTCAGCGCGGCGGCGACCGCCGTACCGCGCTCGTTCCAGTTGGTGATCTTGCTGGCGGCGGTCAGGTCGGCCTTGGCCCCGAACCGGACCCAGTAGTCCGACGCGGACTTGGCGTCCTTGCCGTCCAGCTTCGCCATCAGTTCCGGCTTGATCTTGGCGGCGGGCGATGGTACCTGGGCTTCCGGTTTGGTCGGTGGCCCAATATTTGGCACAGCCTGGGCCTGGCCGGCGGCGGCCATCCCGGTCGCTACGACGGCCAGCGCCGCCAGGGTGCTCACCAGTGATCTGGCGAGACCCTTTCGTTGATGTGACATCTCTGCAGCCCCTCACTTGAAGACCCCGAGTCGACTCCCCCGAGTCATGTGCTGCTGGAGGACGGAACGCTGTGTGTCCTCCGGGTCGCGGCATGTGACACCGCGAGCCTGACGTGGACCTTATGTGTCAGAACAACGTGGTAACAAGCACACCTCGTGAGCAACTTGTGACTAGCGGTCGCGCCGATCGAGGCAACGTGGGCAATCGTTGGCATTCCGTTGACGATCCCGGGCAACAGTTGGCATCGTGACCAGATGGTCACCGCCCGTGAACCTGCCGACGCCGATCTGCCGGAGACCTTCCCGCTGCTGATCGCGGTCGCCGCCTCGCCGGACCAACGCGTCCGGCTGGCCGAGCTCGTCGACGACGTCGCCCCGCTGCTCCTGGTCTCCAGCCTCGAGGAGCTCCGCCGGCTGCTGGTTCCGGCGCAGCCGCCCCCACCGGCCGCGCCCGAACATCCCGAACCGACCGAGCCGGACGCGGTCGACACGGCGGCAGCGCACGTGTCCGGTGCGGATCCGGACGCCGAGGTGCTCACGATCGACCGCGCGCGCTCGGTCGCCCGGTGGAGCGGCCGCGAGATCCAGCTGACCGACCTCGAGCAGGAACTGCTCGGCCGGCTGATGTCGACGCCGTTGCGGATCTGGTCGTACGACGCTTTGCACCAGAGCGTCTGGCCCGGCCGCAACGTCCGTGGCACCGCCGACGTGCACTCGGTGGTGAAACGCCTGCGCCGCAAGCTCGACGACCTCGGTACGACCGTGACCGTCGACGCGGTCCGCGGAATCGGGTTCCGGCTGACCGACCACCAGCGTCCGCTGATCACCGATCTCCGCGCGGGGTAACGTCGCCTGGCGTGACCTTCTCTGCGCTGAGCCATCTCGAATGCCCGCGCTGCGGTGCGACCCATGACGCCGACCAGATCATCGGGCTCTGCCCGTGCGGATCGCCGCTGCTCGCGCGGTACGGCGTACCGGATCTGAAGAAGGAGGACCTGGCCGGGCGGGCGCCGGATCTGTGGCGGTACCACGAGCTGCTGCCGGTGCGATCGGCCGAGAACGTGGTGACGCTGGGGGAGGGGATGACCCCGCTGCTGCCGTTGCCGCGGTACGGCGCTGCGCTCGGCGTGGAGCGCCTGCTGATGAAGGACGAGGGGCTGATCCCGACCGGCACGTTCAAGGCGCGGGGTGCCGCGGTCGGGGTGTCGCGGGCTTTCGAGGTCGGCGTACGAAAGATCGCGATGCCGACCAACGGGAACGCCGGCTCCGCGTGGGCCGCGTACGCCGCCCGGGCCGGGATGGAGGCGCTGATCGCGATGCCGATCGCGGCGCCGGAGATCTGCCGGCGCGAGGTGACCGTGGTCGGCGGGCGGCTGCAGCTGATCGACGGGCTGATCGGGGACGCGGCGGCGTACGTGCGCGAACAGTCCGGGTACTTCGACGCGTCGACGCTGAAGGAGCCGTACCGGATCGAGGGCAAGAAGACGATGGGCCTGGAGATCGCCGAGCAGCTGAACTGGCAGCTCCCGGACGTGATCGTCTACCCGACCGGCGGCGGTGTCGGCATCATCGGCATCTGGAAGGCCCTGAACGAACTCCGCGACCTCGGCTGGATCGACGGCCCGCTACCGCGGCTGGTCGCCGTCCAGTCGACGGGTTGCGCCCCGATCGTCCGCGCCTGGGAGAAGGGCCTGCCGGAGAGCGAACCCTGGCCGGACGCCCGAACCGTTGCCTTCGGCATCACCGTCCCCAAGGCCCTCGGCGACTTCCTCGTCCTGCAGGCGATCGCGGAGACCGGCGGCTGCGCGGTAGCCGTCGACGACGAGGACATCCTGGCCGAACAGCACGAGGTCGCCCGCCTCGAAGGCACCTTCATCTGCCCCGAAGGCGCCGCCAACTTCACCGCCATCCGCCAACTCCGCGACACCGGCTGGATCCACCCCAACGACCAGGTAGTAGCCCTCAACACCGGCACCGGCCTCAAATACCCGGAGACAGTCCCGCTCTAGGCCTGGCCGCGGCGGACGGCGAGGATGTGGGCGGGTTCGGTGTTGGGGTCCAGTTTGAGGTAGTTCTGCTGGCCCCAGCGCCAGGTGGCGCCGGTGATCTCGTCGTACACGGTGAAGGTGTCCTCGGGGCGCATGCCGAGGGCGGCCATGTCCAGGTGGACCATCGACTCGCGGACCGAGTGCGGGTCAGTGTTCACCACGACGATCACCGTGTCGCTGTGGCCGTCCGGGGTGGTCGAGCGCTTCGAGTAGCACATGATCGCTTCGTCGTCGACGGAGTGCAGCGTCAGGTTGCGCAGCTGCTGGAGCGACGGGTGCCGGCGGCGGATGTTGTTCAGCAGCGTCAGGTACGGCGCCAGCGAGCGACCCTCGGCCTCGGCCGCCTCCCAGTCCCGCGGGCGGAGCTGGAACTTCTCGGTGTCCAGGTACTCCTCCGACCCGGGCCGCAGCGCGACATGCTCGAACAGCTCGAACCCGGCGTACACACCCCAGGCCGGCGACGACGTGGACGCGATCGCGGCGCGGATCTTGAACGCGCCAGGTCCGCCGTACTGCAGGTACGCGGTCAGGATGTCCGGCGTGTTCACGAAGAAGTTCGGCCGCAGGAAGTGACCGGTCTCCTGGGTTAGCTCCTCCAGGTACTCCTCCAGCTCCCACTTCTCGTTGCGCCAGGTGAAGTACGTGTACGACTGGTGGAACCCGACCTTCGCCAGCTCCTGCATCATCGGCCGCCGGGTGAACGCCTCGGACAGGAACACCACGTCCGGGTCGGTCTTGCGGATCTCGCCGAGCAGGTACTCCCAGAAGTTCACCGGCTTGGTGTGCGGGTTGTCGACCCGGAACACCGTCACACCCTTGGAGATCCACAGCCGGACGATCCGCAGTACCTCGGCGTAGATCCCTTCCGGGTCGTTGTCGAAGTTGATCGGATAGATGTCCTGGTACTTCTTCGGCGGGTTCTCGGCGTACGCGATCGAGCCGTCGGCGCGGACCGAGAACCACTTCGGGTGCTCCTTGACCCACGGGTGGTCCGGCGACGCCTGCAGGGCCAGGTCGATCGCGACCTCGAGGCCGACCTCGCGGGCCTGGCCGACGAAGTACTCGAAGTCCTCGAAGGTGCCGAGCTCCGGGTGGATCGCGTCGTGGCCGCCGTCCTCGGAGCCGATCGCCCACGGCGAGCCCGGGTCGCCCGGCTTCGGGTCGAGGGTGTTGTTCGGGCCCTTGCGGAACGAGTGCCCGATCGGGTGGATCGGCGGCACGTAGAGGATGTCGAAGCCCATCTTCGCGACCGCCTCGAGCCGCCGGGCCGCGGTCCGGAACGTGCCGGACTTCCACGTCTCGGTCGCTTCGTCGTACGCCGCACCCTCGGAGCGCGGGAAGAACTCGTACCAGCTGCCGTACAGCGCGCGGGTCCGGTCGACCCACACCGGGTACGTCTCCGACGAGGTGATCAGCTCGCGCACGGGATACCGCCCGAGGGCCGCCCGGACCTGTGGGGAGATCCCCGCGGCCAGCCGCGCCTCCGGCGGCAGCGCGCCGTTCGCGAGCGCATGCGCCGCATCGCTCAGCGTCGACCGGTCCGCCCGTACGGCGGGTGGTACGCCGGCGGCGGCCCGGTCGAAGAACGCGGCGCCCTCGGCGAACATCAGGTCCACGTCCAGCCCGGCCGGCACCTTGATCTCGGCGTTGTGCCGCCAGGTCCCGTACGGGTCGCTCCAGCCCTCGACCGCGAACGTCCACGCGCCCTGCTCCTGCAGCGTCACGTCGACGGTCCACCGGTCGGTGCCAGGCGCACCCGGAGTCATCAGCATCCGTCTGGTCTGTCCCGACGGCGAGGTCAGTACGACGTTCGCGTTCACCGCGTCATGTCCCTCGCGGAACACGGTGGCCGCGATCGTGAACGTCTCGCCGACCACGGCCTTGGCCGGATACGCTCCGGCGTCGACGGTCGGGGTGACATCGGTGATCGGGATGCGCCCAGTCATGGCGTGAAGGAACCTTCGCTTTCCGTGATGCCGCGGATCCGGCGGATGGGACGTTGTAGCTGTCACACTGACCGTATCGGTTCCCGCGCTTGCTCTGTGACATGCAGAGCTGCAAAATCTTGCTCGCGTTGCAAGATCGATGCATCCCGAAGGTGTTTTGCGCACCCGGGCCTTGTACGGTGTCCCGGTGCGAGCGATACGACGATTCTCCGTCCGCCCTGTTCTCCCCGAGCCGCTGACCGGCCTGGGTACCCTGGTGAACAATCTCCGCTGGGCCTGGCATCCCGAGACGCAGGACGTCTTCGAGGCCGTGGACCCGCAGCTGTGGCGGAGCACCGGCGGTGACCCGGTCAAGCTGCTCGGTGAGGTCCCGGCGGCCCGGCTCGACGAGCTGGCCAACGACCACGCCTTCCTGCGCCGGCTGGAACTCGCAGTCGCCGACCTGGACGGCTACGTGACCGACGACGGGTGGTTCCAGACCGCGGGCGGTTCACCGCTCGACGCGGTCGCGTACTTCTCCCCGGAGTTCGGCATCACCCACGTGCTGCCGCAGTACTCCGGCGGTCTCGGCATCCTCGCCGGTGACCACCTGAAGGCGGCCAGCGACCTCGGCGTACCGCTGATCGGCGTCGGCCTGCTGTACCGGCACGGATACTTTGCCCAGTCGCTGAACCGTGAGGGCTGGCAGCAGGAGCGTTACCCCCTGGTGGATCCGGACGGGCTGCCGATCAGCCTGCTCCGGGATGGTGACGCTCCCGCGACCGTGACGCTGAGCCTGCCGGGCAACCGCGAGCTGCACGCGCAGATCTGGGTCGCCCAGGTCGGTCGCGTGCCGCTGCTGATGCTCGACTCCGACATCGAGGAGAACGAGCCGTCCGAGCGCGAGGTGACCGACCGGCTGTACGGCGGTTCCACCGAGCACCGGCTGCTCCAGGAGCTGCTGCTCGGCGTCGGCGGTGTCCGCGCGGTCCGCACGTACTGCCGGATCACCGGTCACGCGGCGCCCGAGGTGTTCCACACCAACGAGGGGCACGCCGGTTTCCTCGGCGTCGAGCGGATCCGCGAGCTGGCCGCCGAGCAGGACCTGGACTTCGACACCGCGCTCGAGGTCAACCGCGGCGGCACCGTGTTCACCACCCACACGCCGGTCCCGGCCGGTATCGACCGGTTCCCGGTCGAGCTGATCCAGCAGCACTTCTCCGCCGACGTGTTCGGCCCGGAGGTCCCGATCGAGCGGATCCTCGAGCTCGGCGCCGAGGACTTCGAGGGCGGCGACCCGGCGCTGTTCAACATGGCGATCATGGGCCTGCGGCTGGCGCAGCGCGCGAACGGTGTCTCGAAGCTGCACGGTGTGGTCAGCCGCGGGATGTTCGCCGGGCTGTGGCCGAGCTTCGACGCGGTCGACGTACCGATCACCTCGATCACCAACGGCGTGCATGCGCCGACGTGGGTGGCGCGTGAGGTGCACGACCTGACGTACGCGAACTACACCGCCGACGGCGACTCGGTGTTCGAGGGTCTGGACAAGACCACGGACGCGCAGATCTGGGAGACCAAGCGGCTGCTCCGCCAGCGGTTCATCGACGACACCCGGTCGCGGGTGCGGCAGTCCTGGATCAACCGCGGCGCGAGCGAGGCCGAGCTCGGCTGGGTCGACTCGATCCTGGACCCGGACGTGCTGACGATGGGCTTCGCCCGGCGGGTTCCGTCGTACAAGCGGCTGACGCTGATGCTGCGCGACCCGGAGCGGCTGAAGTCGCTGCTGCTGCACCCGGAGCGTCCGGTGCAGATCGTGATCGCCGGCAAGGCGCACCCGCACGACGAGGGCGGCAAGAAGCTCATCCAGGAGATGGTGCGGTTCGCCGACGACCCGGAGGTGCGGCACCGGATCGTGTTCGTGCCGGACTACGACATCGCGCTCGCGCAGCCGATGTACCCGGGCACCGACGTCTGGCTGAACAACCCGCTCCGCCCGTACGAGGCGTGCGGCACGTCCGGTATGAAGGCCGCGCTGAACGGTGGACTCAACCTGTCCATCCGCGACGGGTGGTGGGACGAGTGGTACGACGACGAGTTCGGCTGGGCGATCCCGTCCGCCGAAGGGATCGAGGACACCGACCGCCGCGACGACCTCGAGGCGCACGCGCTGTACGACCTGATCGAGAAGCAGGTCGCGCCGCGCTTCTACGACGGTGACGTGCCGACCCGCTGGATCGAGATGCTCCGGCACACGATCAAGGAGCTCGGCCCGAAGGTGCTCGCCACCCGGATGGTCAAGGACTACGTCGAGCAGCTGTACGTCCCGGCCGCGCAGTCGTCCCGGGCGCTGAACTCGACGTACGAGGGCGCCCGCGAGCTGGCCGCGTGGAAGCGGAAGGTCCGGGCGGCTTGGCCGCAGATCCGGGTCGACCACGTGGAGCTCCAGGGCCTCGGCGACGTACCGCAGCTCGGCACCACGGTCGGCATCCGCGCCTTCGCGGCGCTCGGCGACCTGGAACCGTCCGACATCTGCGTCGAGGTGCTGCACGGCCGGGTCGACACGAACGACGAGATCACCGACCCGGTCCGTACGACGCTGTCGCTGGCCGAGACCTACGAGGGCAACCGGCACCGGTACGACGGTGAACTGAAGCTCGACCGCACCGGCCCGTTCGGCTACACGGTCCGCGTCGTCCCGAACCACAAGGGCCTCGCCTCCGTCGCCGAACTCGGCCTCGCCGCCGGCCCGTCCGACCCGGACGACCCGACCACCCCCGACCTCCCCGCCGGCTCGGAGTTCTGAGCCACCCCACAAAAAAGACACGCCCCCGCCTGCCTCACCAGGCGGGGGCGTTACTGCACGTCCACCCAGGCTAGGGTCTGCAAATGCGCAAGATCTGGGCGGCAGCCGCCTGCGCTCTGCTTGTGACGGCCTGCGGTAGTGAAACGGCACCGGGTTCGAAACCTTCGGCGAGTGCGTACTGGGTGACGCCGTCACCGGCCTCGTCTCGCCCGACAGTGCCGTCGACGCCGGGCCGCGACCAGGGCGAGCGCGATCGCGACCGACAGGTAGCAGGCCGATCGCCGCGAGCGCGGGCGTCCAGCGGTGGTCGAGGACCGCCGCATCCGGGTCGACCACCTCTTCGAGAAACTCCGCCTGATTTCGCGAACTGACCGCTTTCCGGAAACAAACCCGCAGCCCGCGACGAAGATGTTCCGGGAACCTACGCGAGGTCCACCCAGGCGAACGGCGGTCTGCCGGCCGGGGAGGTGACGAACGACCTGCCGGCGAAGGTCAGGCCGGGATCGGTCCGGTACAGCTCCTCGGCCTCCTTCGCGGCGGCCTCGTCTCCGTTGTCAGCGGCAACCATCAGCCGAGCGATCCGGTCGGTGCCCTCGACGTCCGCGCCGTCGAGCGTGCCGGACATGCTGCCCCAGTTGTCCCACAGCAGCAGCTCGTCGCCGTTCAGGTGCGCGAGCTGGTAGTGCACGTAGGTACGAATGAACCACCCGCCGTGCAGCTTCAGCGGCGCCTCCGGGTTGGCGTCGGCGCCGTACAGGTCCCCGTTCAGCTCCCCGGCCCGGTACCCCAGCCACACCTCGGCCGCCGACCGGAACGGCCCGGCCGGGAGGTCTGCGACCTCGAAGGGAACAGTGCCAGGCTCCAGCTGGGCGTCGATCATCACCCATCGGTCGCTGTTCCAGTACTCCGCGACCACGTGATCGTTGTTGAACCCCTCGGTGAAGTAGTCCGCGAACCCGACCCGGCTGCGCGCCGGAATCCCCTTGTGTCGCAGGGCCGCCACGAACAGCAGCGTGTAGTCGCGGCAGCAGCCGACCACCCGGTCCACCGGCTCCCGCGGCACGGCAAGCGGCGTACCGTTGCGTTTCTGGTCGGTGTCCAGGATCGCCGACACCCAGCGGCTGTCGATCTCGGCTAGCTGTTCGCCGGTGAACTCGATGCCGCCGCCGCGGTAGTGGATCACCAGGTTGCGCACCACCGCGGCGATACCTGCGACGTCGTCCGGCAGCGCGTCGAACAGTCCGGCGTGGACGCCGGGGTCGCTGAACCGGCTCTGGATCGCGTAGTCCATCAGAAAGTCCCTTCGTGGACGGGCAGAGCGTGAACGGGCAGAGCGAGAACGGGCAGGGCGATGTCGACGGCCGGCTGGTCGCGGGGGAGCAGGTGGCAGTCGGGGAGGTACACCTCGCGCGGTGGTCCGGCCTCGGGGAGGCCGTGCGCGCGGGTGTGGTCGTAGACGAGGTCGTACGCGAGCATGATCCGCGGGTACACGCACTCGTCCATCGTGATCGTGCAGTACGCCTCGCGGTGCGCGGGCTCGACCCGGATCCCGATCCGGCCGGACGGGTCGACCAGCCCGTCGAACGGGACGCAGACCTCGACCGTCGCCTCGGCCTCGGGCGTGACCGCGCCGTGGTAGATGACCCACGACCCGACGGTCGCGCTCGCCCCGGCGGCCCGCAGGTACGTGAGGATCTCGTCGGTGCAGGTCACGATCACCCCGATCAGCTGCTGCTGGTCGGTGTCGGCGCGGATGCTCGCGATCTTGGTCGCCGGTACGTCGCGGGTGTGCACCGGGCGGGGCGTGAGCCCCGGCGTACCGGATCGGGCGAGCCGGTCGCGCAGGTACTGGAACGTCGCCCGTCGCGCCGCGGTGGTCGCCTCCTCGGCGGCCCACCACCGGTCGAGCCGGATCATCGCGGCCTCGTCGCTGCCGGCGAGTACTTCGGTGATCGTGGCCAGCGGCATGTCCAGCTGTCGCAGCACGCTGATCCGGCGCGCCCGCTCGAGCTGCTCCTCGTCGTACCGCCGGTAGCCGTTGGCCGGATCGACTTCCGCCGGAGCCAGCAGCCCGGACACGTCGTACAGCCGCAAGGCCTTCAACGAAAGCCCGGCTCGTCGCCCGAACTCACTGATCGTCAACACGAGCCCATCAAACCCTCTGCCCCTAGGGCAGAGTAAAGGGGAACGGTCTCACGTCCGGTTGCACCCATCCGGTGCGTGCGTCCGGGGTCGCGAGCGTGTGCGAGTTGTAGAAGTGCGTCAGTAGGCGTTTGTTCAGGAGGCCCGGGTTCCGCTCGACGAGCTGGTCGAAGCTCTCGGTGGGTGCCTCGTTCATGTGGTACGCCGTCAACTCGACCCAGGCCCGGCTCACGGTGGCGTTGTACTTCTGCGGCGCTCCGGCGTACCGGGCGGTCCGCCGGATGCCGTCGCTGATCAGGTCCACCGCGTCGGCCGTTCCGCAGCGGCGTACCGCGAGCCAGGTCAGGCGGACGTGCTCGCGATGACCGAACCGTTCGGCGGTCGACATCACTTCGCTCATCAGTTCCTCGAACGTGCTCATCTCCTCACGGTCGGGATCTGCGGGCCGGATCGCAACCGAGTTATCGCGAGGGGGTTGCATTAGTGACGGTAACGATATATCGTTAGTGTCATGAAGAATATCGAGGAGGATATTATGAACACCCCCAACGAACTCCGTGGTCGCGGACGCGGCCACCAGCACCCCCGTCGCGGAGGACCGCGAATGGGAGAAGGCATGCCGATGCACCGTGGCCGAGGAGGCCGCGGGCCTGGACGTGGTGCGGGACGTGGCGCAGGCCGCGGCCGGGCTCCGCGCGGCGATGTCCGAACGGCCGTCCTGATGCTGCTCGCCGAGGAGCCGATGCACGGCTACCAGTTGATGCAGGCCATCGCCGACCGCAGCGACGGGCGCTGGACCCCCAGCCCCGGCGCGATCTACCCGACCATCAACCAGCTGGAGGACGAGGGCCTGGTCACCGTGACCGCGGAAGCCGGCCGCAAGCTCGTCACACTGACCGACGCCGGACGCGAGTACGTCGAAGGACGTCGCGACACGTCGACCGACCCGTTCGCGGCGTTCGCGAACACCTCACCCGGGGCCGACCTGCGAGGGCTGCTCGAGGAGCTGCACTCGGCGACCCGGCAGGTCGCGCGGAGTGGCTCGGAGGAGCAGCGGGCCGCGGCCGCCAAGATCCTGGCCGACGCCCGCCGCTCCCTCTACCTGCTGCTCGCCGACACTCCGGCCACCCCGACGGATCCCGAAGCCTGAGATCCAGGTCACCCCGGGGAGAGCTCTTAGGAGCTGAGTACGCCGGACGGAAGTGCGGCGAGCAGGGCGTCGGCGTGGCGTCGGTAGCCGAGGTTGTTCGGGTGGAACGCGTCCGGTGCGAGCATGCCGCGCCACGGTGGCCGCGCGTACCGCGACACCTCAGCAACCGGCAGCCCGCGGGACGTGGCCGTGTTGCTGATCAGCTGGTTGATGCCGGACACGTACGGGCTCACAGCGCCCCCGATCCGCCAGAGCCGGTCAGGAACGGTCAGGTCCATCACGACCGAGGAAGTGGGCAGCCGGTCGATCACCTGGCGCAGGTGGTCCCGGAACCGCTTCGGCGGGGTGGCCAGGATGTCGTTGTTGCCGATCCCGCAGGTGACGAGTGCCGGCTTCAGCCCGTCCAGGAACGGCAGCTGGTCCTCCAGTACGTGCCTGGTCTGTGCACCGGATCGCGACAGGTTCAGCACTCGCCAGGGCGTCCCCTTGCGGCGTAGGGCGTTCAGCACCTGTCCGACATACCCGTTCAGTGGTGAGGAAGCCCCCAGGCCCTGTGCGGTCGAGTCACCCAGCACGACCCACAACGGGCCGTCGCCGGAGAGCGCAGCGGCGTTCTGCCGGGTCCAGTAGTCCGCGTACGTCCGCGCTTGCACGTCGACGTACGCCACACCGTCCACCCAGCGCTGGAGCGACAGCCGGGAGCTGGTGCGCTCGGCCTCTCCCCAGCGCATGATCGCGCGGTGCAGCGCCCCGATCGGTGTGGTCAACTTCGGTCCCCCCAGAGGTGAACAGCAGGTGACCGAAGAATGTACAGGCGGAAGGTTAACGACTCCTGTGACGACTCAGAGCGCGCGGAGCAGTACCAGGCAGCGTGGTGCGAGCGGCACCGTCGCACCGGCCTCCACCTCGGTCACCATGCTCTTGCTGGTGTCCAGCACCACCTCGTACGCCGGAGCCCAGGAGGCATCCGGTACGACGACGTTCCGGATCTCGGGCGTCGCGTTCAGCGCGAGCAGGAACGAGCTGTCGGTGAGCGCGTTGCCCTCCGCGTCGGTCGCCCGCAACGCGTCGCCGCGCAGGAACATCCCGATCGTCCGCAGGTTCCCGTCGAACCAGTCCGCGTCGGTCATCTCACCGCCCTGCGGCGCGATCCACGAGAGGTCCTTACGACCGCCCGGTACGTCGGGCTGCCCGGAGAAGTAGTGCCACTGCCGCAGGGCCGGGTGCGCAGCCCTCAGCGCGATGAGCTTCTTCGTCAGGTCGAGCTGATCCGACCACGCGGCCGGCAACGACCAGTCGAACCAGGAGATCTCGTCGTCCTGGCAGTACGCGTTGTTGTTGCCGTCCTGGGTCCGCCCGCACTCGTCCCCGGCGGTGATCATCGGTACACCGGTCGAAAGGATCAGCGTGGACATCAGGTTCGCCATCTGCCGCTTGCGCAGGGTGATCACGCCGGGGTCGTCGGTCTCGCCCTCGACACCGCAGTTCCAGGATCGGTTGTCGTCGGTGCCGTCCCGGTTGTCCTCGTGGTTCGCCTCGTTGTGCTTGTGGTCGTAGCTGACCAGGTCCCGGAGCGTGAACCCGTCGTGGGCGGTGACGAAGTTGATCGAGGCGTACGGGTACCGGCCGTCGTCGCCGTACAGGTCGCTGGATCCGGAGAGCCGGTACGCGAGGTCCTTCACGCCGTCGGAGGTGTTCCGCCAGACGTCGCGGACGCTGTCGCGGAACTTGCCGTTCCACTCCGACCACGGCGTACCGAAGTTGCCGACCTGGTAGCCGAACGGGCCGACGTCCCACGGCTCGGCGATCAGCTTGACCCGGCCGAGGACCGGGTCGGCCGCGACCTCGGCGAGGAACGGGTGGTCCGGGATGTCGACCTCGTGCCGCTCGTTCCGGACCAGCGTCACGGCCAGGTCGAACCGGAACCCGTCGACGCCCATCTCCTCGACCCAGTAGCGCAGCGAGTCCATGACCAGCCGCCGTACCTGCGGGTGCGAGGTGTCGACGGAGTTGCCCGTGCCGGTCACGTCGTACATGGCGGCACCGTGCGAGAGCCGGTAGTACGCGCGGTTGTCGATGCCGCGGAAGCTCAGCGTCGGCCCGTCGAAGCCGCCCTCGGCCGTGTGGTTGTAGACCACGTCCAGGATCACTTCGATGCCCGCGGCATGGAACGCGGCGACCATCGCCTTGAACTCGGTCACCTGCTCGCCGCGCGAACCCGAGGACGAGTACGGCGCGTGCGGGGCGAAGAACCCGAGCGTGTTGTAGCCCCAGTAGTTCGGCAGCCCGCGCGCCGCGATCGACGGCTCGGTGAGGAAATGGTGGATCGGCAACAGCTCCACCGACGTGACACCGAGATCCGTCAGATACTTGATCACCGACGGATGGGCGAGCCCCGCGTACGTCCCGCGCTGCTGCTCGGGCACGTCCGGGTGCAGCTTCGTGAACCCCTTCGTGTGCAGCTCGTAGATGACGGTCTCGCCCCAGTGCACCGGCTTGCTGATCGGCGGCGGCGGCTCCGAGTCCGCGACCACCACACCGACCGGCACGTGCCCGGCCGAGTCACCGTCGGACGAGTCGTAGATCAACGGACTACCGAAGTCGAGCTCACCGTCGATGGCCCGCGCGTACGGATCGAGCACCAGCTTCGACGGATCGAACCGCAGCCCGTGCGACGGATCGAACGGCCCGTGCACCCGGTACCCGTACCGCTGGCCCGCCCCGATCCCCGGCACGAACCCGGTCCAGAACTCACCCGTGTGCGCGAGATCCAGATTCCGCTGGCTGCCGTCGTCACCGATCAGCGCCAGCTCGACCCGCTCGGCCGCCGGCGCCCAGAGCGTGAAAGTCGTGCCATCGGTCTGGACCACTGCTCCCGGACGCGGACCGGTCTCGAGAGACAGGCCGGCGGCGCTCGGGGTTGTGGTCGCTTCGTGCACCGGCACATTCTGCATGGGTTGCTGTCAGTTCACGATAGTGAGGTGGTTTTGTTCGTGAGACGGTGGTTGCGAACGTCTCTGCGCAATGATACGCAAGGACTATTACTAATTCACCCACCTATGGGGATCACATGTCGGAAGAGCTTGCCGGTCTGACCGTCGGTCTGATCGGCGCGGGCAACATCTCGCACGTCCATGCCGCGTCCTGGAAGGCCGTCGGCGCGCGGGTGCTGGTGTATTCGCTCGAGGGGGCCGAAGTACTGGCGGAGCAGTACGGGCTGGAGGTCGTGCCGTCGCTGGACGCGGTACTGGCCGCGGCCGAGTTCGTCGACATCGTCACGCCGTCGGCGACCCACAAGGAGATCACGCTGGCCGCGATCAAGGCCGGGAAGAACGTCATCTGCGAGAAGCCGCTGACGCTCACTGCGGCCGATTCGCACGAGGTGATCGACGCGGCGGAGGCGGCCGGCGTCCGGCTGTACCCGGCGCACGTGGTGCGGTACTTCCCGGCGTACAAGGCGGCGTACGACGCGATCCAGGCCGGGCGGATCGGTGACGTCGCGGTCGCGCGGTTCTACCGGCAGGCGTCGTCGCCGGCCGGCGCGGGCTGGTACCGCGAGGTGGCCCGGTCGGGCGGCGTGATCATGGATCTGATGGTGCACGACCTGGACCAGGCCCGCTGGCTGTGCGGCGAGGTCAAGAGCGTGTACGCCGTACAGAACCCGCCGACCGTCGACGGCGTCAGCCCGGTGAACGTGGCCGCGCACGTGACGCTGACGCACGAGAACGGCGCGATCAGCCACTGCCGCGCGACCTGGGGTGCGACCGGTACGACGTTCCAGACCGGCTTCCAGGTGGCGGGCGCGAAGGGCGTCCTGAAGTTCAAGTCCGACGCCGACACCGGCTACAAGGACGAGCTGCAGGACGCCGCCGGCGGTGATCTGCTGATTCCGTCGTCGCTGGGGGAGAGCCCGTACCTGACGCAGCTGCGTGAGCTGGCGATCGGCCTGCGTGGTGGTCCGGAGCCACGGGTGCTGGCCTCCGACGGCGCGACCGCGGTCTACCTGGCCGAGGCGGCGCGCGCCTCGATGGAGTCGGGTCAGCCGATCGACATGAAGACGTTCGTCTCGACGGGAGCAGTGGCATGAGCCTGAAAGTTGCGATCGCGTCGTTCGCACACGTGCATGCGGGGTCGTACGCGCATCTGCTCGCGTCGATGCCGGATGTCGACGTACTGTCCGCCGACCCGGACGGTGCCGCGGCGCCGGATGCCGGTCCGCGCGGTGCTGCCTTTGCTGCGCAGTTCGGGATCCCGTACGTCGACACGTACGACGAGCTGTTCGCGTGGGGCCCGGACGCGGTGGTGGTGACGTCCGAGAACGCGGGTCACCGCGAGCTGGTGGAGCGGGCTGCAGCAGTCGGTGCGCACGTACTGTGCGAGAAGCCGCTGGCCACGCAGGTCGCCGACGGCGAGGCGATGCTCGCCGCGTGCGAGGCGGCCGGGACGATCCTGATGATCGCGTACCCGGTCCGGTTCGCGCCGTCGTACCTGCAGCTGCGGGCGAACGTCGAGGCCGGGCGGCTCGGTGACGTGTTCGCCGTACTGGGCACCAACAACGGGAAGATCCCGTACGACGCGCGCCAGTGGTTCACCGACGCCGAGCTGGCCGGCGGGGGAGCGCTGGTCGACCACACCGTGCACTGCGCGGACCTGATCGACGGGCTGACCGGCGGGGCGTCCGCGACCCGGGTGTACGCCGCGGCGAACCGGATCCTGCACCAGGACAAGAACGTCGAGGTCGAGACCGGTGGGCTGGTCACGATCAACTACGACAACGGGCTGCTGGCAACGATCGACTGCTCGTGGAGCGTGCCGGACAACGGCGCGACGTGGGGCGGCGTGTCGCTCCAGGTCACCGGTACCAACGGCTCTGTCGAGATCGAACCGTTCCTGGCCCACGTCGGCGGCACGGACCCCGCGGGCGAGGTCTTCCTCCCCATCGGCGGCAACCTGGACGAGTCCCTCCTGGACACCTTCCTCGACGCCGTCCGCACCACGGGTCCGGCGGTGTCCGGCCAGCCACCGGCCGTCGTACCCCAACCGGACGGAGCCGTAGGCCTCCGCACCCTGAAGATCGTCGACGCCGCCCGCCGCTCCGCCACCTCCGGCCAAGCAGTGGACGTGTAACACTCACCAACCCGCCCCGGACGGCCGTCGCGCACGCTCAGCGGCGGTCGTCCGGCTCGTTTGCACGGGGTTTGATGAGTGGTGGGTGTCCGCATCCGGTACCGTTCCCCGGGATGTGACCGACGGGTAGAGGAGCGAGTGATGGGCGAGTTCGTCAACCTGACCGTGAGTGAGGGTGTCGGCACGATCCGGCTGGACCGGCCGAAGATGAACGCGCTGAACGTCCAGGTGCAGGAGGAGATCCGCGTCGCGGCTCTCGAGGCCACCGCCGACGACGACGTACGCGCTGTCGTCATCTACGGCGGTGAGCGGGTCTTCGCCGCCGGCGCGGACATCAAGGAGATGGCCGACATGTCGTACGCCGACATGGTCAAGCGCTCCGGCCCGCTGCAGTCCGCCCTGACCGCGGTCGCCGCGATCCCGAAGCCGACGGTCGCCGCGATCACCGGGTACGCGCTCGGCGGCGGGTGTGAGCTCGCGCTCTGCACCGACTACCGGATCGCCGCCGACGACGCCAAGCTCGGCCAGCCGGAGATCCTGCTCGGCATCATCCCGGGCGCCGGCGGTACCCAGCGGCTGTCCCGCCTGATCGGCCCGTCCAAGGCCAAGGACCTGATCTACACCGGCCGCTTCGTCGACGCCGCCGAGTCCCTGCGGATCGGCCTGGTCGACAAGGTCGTCCCGGCCGCCGAGGTGTACGACGCCGCGGTCGCCTGGGCCGCGCAGTTCAGCGCCGGCGCTGCGATGGCCCTGCGCGCAGCCAAGGAGGCGGTCGACTCCGGCCTCGGCGTCGACCTGTCCACCGGGCTGGAGATCGAGCGCCAGCAGTTCGCCGCACTGTTCGCCACCGAGGACCGCACGATCGGGATGAAGTCCTTCGTCGAGAACGGCCCCGGCAAAGCCGAATTCAAGGGAAAGTGATGTCTGCAACAGAGAAGCCGGCCGCGTCCGCCGAGGATGTCGAGGCGGCCTGGAACGACAACAAGCTCGCCCAGGTCCTGTACCACGACTGGGAAGCCTCGACGTACGACGAGAAGTGGTCGATCTCGTACGACGAACGCTGCGTCGACTACGCCCGGGACCGCTTCACCGCGGTCGCCGGCAGCACCGGCTGGCCGTACGGCAAGACGCTCGAGATCGGCGCCGGCACCGGCTTCTTCACGCTGAACCTCAAGCTGGCCGGCGTCCTCGACGAGGCACACGTCACCGACCTTTCGCCCGGCATGGTCGAGGCCGCGAAGAAGAACGCGAAGACCCTCGGGTTCGCGATCGAGGGCAAGGTCGCCGACGCCGAGCAGCTCCCGTACGACGACAACACGTTCGACCTGGTGATCGGCCACGCGGTCATCCACCACATCCCGGACGTCGAGCTGGCGTTCCGCGAGATGCTCCGGGTCCTCAAGCCCGGCGGCCGGTTCGTGATCTGCGGCGAGCCCACCCGGTACGGCGACTTCGTGGCCCGGCGGCTGTCCCGCTTCACCTGGTGGGCGACCACCAACGTCACCAAGCTCCCGGCCCTGACACACTGGCGGCGCCCACAGGAGGAGCTGGACGAGTCGTCCCGGGCCGCTGCCCTGGAAGCGGTCGTGGACCTGCACACGTTCGACCCGGACACCCTGGCGCGGATGGCGACCCGGGCCGGCGCCACCGGCGTACACACGGTCACCGAGGAGCTGCTGGCCGCGTGGGTCGGGTGGCCGATCCGCACGTTCGAGGCCGCCGTACCGGAGCAGAAGCTCGGGTTCGGGTGGAGGATGTTCGCGTACAAGTCGTGGTTGCAGCTGTCCAAGGTCGACAAGGTGCTGTCCTCGGTCGTCCCGGACGAGCTGTACTACAACGTCTCGATCACCGGAGTAGCGAACAAGCAGTAGGGTGTGTCGATGCGGTTGCTGTCCGTGGCGAATCTGCGCTGGGTGGTGCGCCATCGGGCGTGGACGCCGTACTACCTGAAGCGCTACTGGCGGTTCGCCTGGTTCAGGGTGCGCCATCCGCAGGTGATCACCGAGGGGTTCGTGTTCCTCGGCAAGCACCTGGAGATCGTGGCGCGGCCGGGGCACGGGCGGATCGTGCTCGGCCGCTGGGTGCACCTCGGCGACGAGACCCGGCTGCGCGCGCACGAGGGCACGCTGCGGATCGGCGACAAGGTCGTGTTCGCCCGCGACGTCACGGTGAACTGCTACCTGGATGTGGAGATCGGTGCGTCGACGCTGATCGCGGACTGGACGTACATCTGCGACTTCGACCACAAGACCGAGGACCTGGACCTGCCGATCAAGGACCAGGGGCTGGTGAAGTCGCCGGTCCGGATCGGGCCGGACTGCTGGCTGGCGACCAAGGTCACGGTCACCCGCGGCGCCGACATCGGCCGCGGGGCGGTGATCGGCGCGAACAGTGTTGCCCGCGGCAACATCCCGGCGTACGCCGTGGCGGCCGGCGTACCGGCGAAGGTGCTCGCGGATCGGCGGACGCGCTACGTCGACGACGCTGCGCGACGCAAGTACCTGGCCGGCCTGGCCGACGCCAACGACCGCGCCGCGGAGGCCCTGAAGTCCGGTACGCCGCTGCCCGCGGCAGCCACGGAACTGGCGCCCGTCGAGGTGCCGATACCGCCGGTGGAGAAGCCTGCGAGCGTGGCGCCGGGGGATGCGGGCGGTGATGAGGTAGAAGCAGGTGGTGAAAAAGAGCGCCCCGAGGGGTTCTCAAGTTACTCACCAGTCGGGCACTATGGCCCCCACGTCCGGTCGGACGCCCACGACCGGATGCGCATCGGAGAGGAGAAGTAGCGTGGCTGACCAGGCCGAGGCTACCGAGCAGGCCGCCCGGTCGCCGCTGGACCAGGCCGCGGCCGACGGTTCGATCACCCAGGCGCGGACCCGTGCGGTCGACCCGGTGCCGATCGTGCCCGACGCAGGGACCAGTTCAGTGGCCGGTTCAGGGGCCGGCAGCGCTACGTTGGAACCAGTGCTTGAAACGAACGAACCAGACATGGGCGTGAAGACCAGCGTGAACCCGGAAGCACCGATAGTTGACGGCTTGGGCGACGGAGCAGTGCACGACGGTACGGCGGTGGCGCCGGTCGCCGGCGCCCGCCGCCGGTTGTCACCGCGCCCGGTCCCGGTCAGCCGGCGGAGGACAGCGCCGGCTACCACGGACGAGGAACGGACCCCGGCTGAGGAGATGGACGACGTGGGTACGCAGGACGACAAGGCGGCCGCGACCAAGACTGCCCGGCCGAAGACGGCCGCGGAGATCGTGGCCGAGCAGCGGGCGCGGGAGAAGGCAGCGGCCGAAGGCCCGGCAGCGGCGAGCTCGGAGGATGCCGCTGCCGGTACGCCGGCCGCTGCCACCGATGCCGCGCAGGACGCCGGCGCTCCGCAGGCGGACAAGCCGGCCACGGGCGCGAGCGGTCCGGCCACGGGCGCGAGTGGTCCGGCGACGGCCGCGAGTGGTCCGGCGACGGGCGCCGTGGGCAAACCGGCCGCGAAGCCGTCCGGTGCCTCGGGCAACAAACCGCCGGTCTCGAAGAGCGGGTCCGCGGGTTCGGGCAAGGGCAAACAGGCGCTGACCTCGGTGGGGTCCGGCGTCCGCAAGCTGCGGAACCTGATCGCCTCGCTGATCTGGCTGATCGCGGTGCTCGCGGCCGCCGTACTGGCGCTGGGTGCACTGTTCACCGCGCTCGACCAGACCAACCAGAGCAACGAGATCGTGCGCTGGATCCTGGAGCGCGGGCATGACCTGGTGGGTCCGTTCAAGGACCTGTTCCGGCTGCAGACCGCGAAGAACACCCTGCTGGTGAACTGGGGGATCGCGGCGCTGGTCTACCTGATCGCCGGCAAGATCGTCGAGAAGCTCATCCGACCCTAGTTCTTCGGTAGAGCCACGAGGACGAGATCGAGAGATTCGTCCAGGTCCCCTGGACGGATCTCGAAGTCCTCGTACGTCGTACTCCGCACGAGCCCGGCCAGGTCGTCGTCCCACTGGTCGTGCTCGGTGGCGAGCTGTGCGTCCACACACGAGCCGTACTGCGTCTCCCAGGACGTCAGCCGGTCGCCGTGGTAGAGCCCGAGCGCGTGCGTGATGTCGAAGTACGGCTCGAGCAGCTCGACGAACTCGGCAGCGGTCAGCTCACGCGTGTGGTACCAGTTACCGCTCGGGAACGTCAGACGGTTCGGCGTACTGAGGACCAAGGTGCCTTGGGGTGCGAGGATCCGGGCGCACTCGGCGACGAACCGTGGCTGCTCCCACAGGTGCTCGATCGTCTGCAGTGACGTGACGGTCGTGAAGGCCCGATCGGCGAACGGCGTCTGCACCAGATTGCCTTGGGCGACATTGACCTGTGGATAAACGCGGCGGACGTGCCGCAACGTCGTATCTTCATAGTCGAGTCCGGTCACGGAGCTCGCCCCGGCCCGCCGGAGCAGCTCCGCACCGTAGCCCTCGCCGCAGCCGGCGTCGAGGACCCGGCCGCCCGGCCCGATCGGCAGGTTGGCCGTGATCCAGCGATAAGCGGCATCATGGCGCGCGAACCAGTAGTTCTCGTGCCAGATCCCGGGCGCGGTCCGCTCGCCGGTCAGCGGTAACGTCTCGGTCACCGACTCAGACTAGTCGTGCCGGAGACTGTGATGGGACTCGCATGCAGCTCATGTTTCTCGTGAGTAACATCCATGGCAGGCTTGGAGAGACCGTTAACCAGAAGGGGTCCCACACGCTATGAAGATCGTCGTCTGCGCGAAGTTCGTGCCGGATGCCACGGCGGACCGCCGGTTCCGTTCGGAGGACAACACGGTGGATCGTGCCGGTGTCGACGGGCTGCTGTCCGAGCTGGACGAGTATGCCGTCGAGACCGCGCTGACCGTGAAGGAGGCCGGGGGCTCAGAGGATGGTGAGGTGACGGTTCTCACGGTCGGTCCGGAGCAGGCTGCGGACGCGGTGAAGAAGGGTCTGCAGATGGGTGCCGATGCCGGAGTCCATGTTCTTGATGACGCGATCCATGGTTCGGACGCGGTGGCCACGTCGCTGATCTTGGCGAAGGCGCTGGCCAAGT